>NZ_JBYMTK010000007.1:0-213936 GCF_057773105.1 Dietzia sp. IBK-p2-15D | reverse complement strand
AGATCCCCACCCCGAACACCACCGTCACGATCAACCTGGCAAACGACGGCTCACGACTGACGATCCCACCGATCGCGGCAACCCTCATCGCCGCCTGAATGACTCACAACAGGTTGACAATCACCGCCGATGCCGATTCGGAGTAGCGGATCTGGAGGGGAGCGGCCGGCCGAGCGGGATCGGTCAGACGGTCGCGCGGAACCTCCGCAGCCGCAGGCTGTTGGCCACCACGAACACCGAGGAGAACGCCATCGCTGCGCCCGCGATCATCGGGTTGAGCAGCCCGGCCGCGGCCAGCGGGAGCGCCGCGACGTTGTAGGCGAACGCCCAGAACAGGTTGCCCCGGATGGTGCCGAGCGTGCTCCGCGAGAGCCGGATCGCGTCGGCCGCCGAGCGTAGATCGCCGCGGACCAGCGTGAGGTCGGAGGCCTCGATCGCCGCGTCGGTGCCGGTGCCGATCGCGAGGCCCAGGTCGGCGGTGGCGAGGGCGGCAGCGTCATTGACGCCGTCGCCGACCATCGCCACCACGCGCCCCTCTGCCTGCAGCCGGCGGACCACATCGACCTTGTCGGCGGGCATGACTTCGGAGATCACCGTCTGGGGGCCCGGGTCGATGCCGACCTCGCCGGCCACCGACGCGGCCACCGCCGCGTTGTCCCCGGTGAGCAGGATCGGGGTGAGACCCAGCTCGCGGAACTTCTCGATGGCCTCGGCGGAGGAGTCCTTGATCTGGTCGGCCACCACGAGGACCCCGCGGGCCTTCCCGCCCCAGCCCACCGCGACAGCGGTCTGGCCAGCCCGGGCGGCCTCGGCCAGGGCCGTCTCGAGCTCCTGCGCCAGCGGCATGTTCCGCTCAGCCAGTAGGGCGGGACGGCCCACGACGACCACCTCGTCGTCGTCGGCCCCGGAGGAACCATCGACAGCGGGCTCCGCGGCCGCGCGCCCGGGACCAGCGACAACGCGCCCCGACACCCCCAGACCCTCGTGGTTGGCGAAGTCCGCTACGGCCGGCAGGTCGCCGACCTCCTCGCGCGCACCGGCGGCGATGGCGCGGGCGATGGGGTGCTCGGAGGCGTCCTCCACGGCCCCGGCGCGGCGCAGCACCTCGGCTCGATCCTCACCGGTCGCGACAGTCGTAGAGACCAACGCGTGCCGACCGGTGGTGACGGTGCCGGTCTTGTCCAGGACGATCGTGTCGACCTTGCGGGTGGACTCCAGGACCTCGGGGCCCTTGATGAGGATGCCCAGCTGCGCGCCGCGGCCGGTGCCGACCATCAGCGCCATCGGCGTGGCCAGGCCGAGCGCACACGGGCAGGCGATGATGAGCACCGCCACGGCCGCGGTGAACGCCAGGGCGGCGCCGCCGCCGGCGAGCATCCAGAACGCGAAGGTCGCCACGGCCAGCACCAGGACGACGGGGACGAAAATCCCGGAGATACGGTCGGCGAGGCGCTGTGCGGCGGCCTTGCCGGACTGGGCGTCCTCCACCATCTGCGCCATCTGCGCGAGCTGGGTGTCGGAGCCGACGCGGGTGGCGCGCACGGTCAGGCGGCCGCTGGCATTGACGGTGCCGCCCACCACGGCGTCGCCGGGACCGACCTCGGCGGGCACGGACTCGCCGGTGACCATCGAGGTGTCGACCGCGGAGGCACCGTCGACGATCTCGCCATCGGTGGCGATCTTCTCGCCGGGGCGGACGACGAACTCGTCGTCGACCTGCAGATCCTCCACCGGGATGCGGGTCTCCACACGCCCGCCATCAACACCCCCGCGCAGAACGGCGACGTCCTTGGCGCCCAGCTCGAGCAGCGACCGCAATGCGGCGCCTGCCGTGCGCTTGGACCGCGCCTCGAAGTAGCGGCCCAGCAGGATGAAGGTGGTCACGCCGGCCGCGGCCTCGAGGTAGATGTCGCCGGCGCCGTCACTGGGCGAGAGGCTGAACTCGAACCCGTGGGTCATCCCGGGCATGCCCGCGTGGCCGAAGAACAGGGCGTACAGCGACCAGAGGAACGCCGCGGACGTGCCCAGGGACACGAGCGTGTCCATGGTGAACGCACCGTGGCGCAGGTTGATCGCGGCGGCGCGGTGGAACGGCCACGCGCCCCACACGATGACCGGGGCGGCCAGCGTCAGCGACAGCCACTGCCAGTTGGTGAACTGCAGCGCCGGGACCATGGCCATCGCGATCACGGGGATCGACAGGACGGCGGAGATGATGACACGCTGGCGCAGCTCGTCGACCCGGTCGGGCGCGGCGGTGTCGTCGGTGGCGTTGCCGGCGTGGCCGGTCGACTGCCCGGCGTCGGCCGCGGAACCGTCAGCGCCGGGCGCGGACGTGCGGGGCTGAGTGTTCCGGGGACGCGGCAGCTGTGCGTGGTACCCGGCCTGCTCGACCGTGTCCAGCAGCAGCTGCGGCTGCAGCCCCTCGGGGATCCGGACGCGCGCCTTCTCGGTGGCGTAGTTGACCTCGGCGGTGACGTCGTCGAGCTTGTTGAGTTTGCGCTCGATCCGGTTGGCGCATGAGGCGCAGGTCATTCCCTCGATCTGCAGCTCGACGAATGTGGTCCCGGCGGGGGCCGCCGTGTCCCGGCTGTCGGTGGTGGTCATGGTGTGCTCACTCCTGCGCTGTGACTGTGTACCCGGCCTCGTCCACGGCGGCGCGGACCGCCGCGGGATCGACCGGGTCGGAGGAGACGACGACGAGGCGACCCGACTCCAGATCGACCTCGACCTCGGTGACTCCCGAGATTTCCGAGACCTCCTCCGTCACGGAGGCGACGCAGTGGCCGCAGGTCATGCCGGAGACGGTGTAGGTGGCAGTGGCGGACATGGTGTTCTCCTCGTTCGGGTGGTGGGTGTGCGGTGACTTTTTGGGGCCCGCGATCGGTTGGCGCGGTGATCAGGACCTGACCAGGCGGGCGATGGCGGCGTTGGCCTCGGCGAGCTTGGCCTCGGCTTCCCCCGGGCTGCCGTTCTCGATGGCCCCGGCGACACAGTGTCCGAGGTGCTCCTCGAGCAGGCTCAGCGAGACGGACTGTAGGGCCCGGGTCATGGCGGAGACCTGCGTGAGGATGTCGATGCAGTACTTGTCCTCCTCGACCATCCGTTGCAGCCCGCGGGCTTGTCCCTCGATGCGGCGCAGCCGCTTGAGGTGGTCCTCCTTGTGCGGGGTGTATCCATGCTCGGCCATGCCGCATACGGTACCCCCCTAGGGTAGGTGCCGCAAGAGTCGATCGCGTTCTCCGACGAGCGCTCCGACCCCCGGCACCGGTTTTCAATCCGGCCCCTGCTGTTTATGGTCGGGACAGCGTCACTTCCGATGTCGATCTGGAAGGAAATGCCATGCCGAAGACAGACAGCGACGGGAACGCGAAGGACAGCGAGCTGCCCTCGACGCTGCAGCGAAGCGACCAGAAGGCCAAGGACACCTTCGCCAAGGCCTACGACTCGGCGCAGGAGGAGTACAGCGACGAGTCCCGTGTCGCGCGGACCGCCTGGAGCGCCGTCAAGCACACGCACGAGAAGGTGGGCGACCACTGGGAGCCCAAGGACGGCAAGGGGCCCTCGGATTCACGCTCGGAGAGCGGCGGCCCGAACCCCTCCGGAGAGTCGAAGGGCGGGGTGGACGCCAACGCCAGCAAGGACCACCTCTACGAGCAGGCGCAGCGGCTCGACATCGAGGGCCGCTCCGACATGACGAAGGACGAGCTCGTGGAGGCCCTGCGCAAGGCCAACGACCGGAAGACGAGGGAGAGCCGAGACGACTCGTGAGCCCGGCAGGAGGAGGACCGCCCCACCCCTGCCCCACCGAGGATGTGACCACAGGATGAACCACGACAGTGACCGGAAATCTCTCTCTCGCCGGCTCGGTGGCGCTGGGCACGGGGGTCATGATCGGCGCCGGCATCTTCGCGCTGGTCGGCCAGGTCGGCGAGCTGGCCGGCGGGTGGATGCCGTGGGCGTTTCTCGCCGGCGCGGTGGTCGTGCTGTTCAGCACGCACTCGTACATCCGGTACTCGGCGACCAACCCGTCGTCCGGCGGAATCGCCATGCTGCTCAAGGCCGCGTACGGCCCCAGCGTGGTTGCCGGCTCGCTCTCCCTGTTCATGTACGTGTCGATGATCCTCGCCGAGTCCCTCCTCGGCAGGACCTTCGGCACCTACCTCCTGCGCGCCTTCGACGTCAGCGACCCGGGCATATGGGTTCCGGTCCTCGCCGTTCTCGCCATCGCCTCCGCCGCCGCCGTGAACCTGGTGGGCAACCGACTGGTGGAACGCTCGGCCATGATCACCGCCGCGGTCAAGATCGGCGGGATCGCCGCGCTGGCCATCGCCGGGATCCTCGCCACCGGCGTGGGGTCACTGTCCCGGCTGGTCGACGCCGGGGACCGCACTCCGCCGGATCACGGGTGGGCCGGATTCCTGGCCGCCGTGGCGTTGACGATCCTCGCCTACAAGGGCTTCACCACGATCACCAATCACGGCGCCGACCTGCGCAGGCCCGAACGCAACCTCGGCAGGTCCATCCTCATCTCCATCGCCCTGTGCACGGTGCTCTACCTCCTGATCGTCGTCGCGGTCAGTGGGAGCCTGAGCGTGCCGCAGATCGTCGAGGCCCGTGACTACGCGCTCGCGGAAGCGGCCGCGCCGCTCTTCGGCCCGTGGGGAGTGCGCCTCACCGTGATCGTGGCGGTCGTGGCGACCCTGTCGGGACTCATCGCGAGCCTGTTCTCCGTCTCGAAGCTCTACGACATGCTCCGGGACATGGGGCAGGCCCCGGGGCTGCCGGGCCGGGAAGGCCATCAGTCGCTCTACATCACCGCGGGCCTGGCGATCCTCATGGCCGCCTTCTTCGACCTGTCCAGGATCGCGGCCCTCGGCGCGATCCTCTACCTGACGATGGACATCGCCATTCACCTGGGCGTCATCCGCCGACTCCGCGACGAGGTCGACGCCACCGTGTGGATCCCGTGCGTCGCCATCGTGCTCGACCTGGCCGTACTGGTCCCCTTCGTCGCCCTCAAGGCGGGGTCGGATCCGCTGACCATCACCCTGACGGCGGGCGTCGCCCTCGCGATCTTCGCCGCGCAGTGGATCACCGTCAGGCGCCGCGGCGACGACGATCGCGAGGGGGACGAGCACGAACACGCCGGGGCGTGAACGGCGCGCCCGTCAGTCGCGGTCGCGGTGCCTCGCCTCCGCACGGTCGGGAAGCAGATACTCGGCCGACACGGCGGCCGCCGCGGAACCCACGATCACCAGCACGAATCCGACGATGGCGACGTACGGCCCATAGGCGACCGACGCCTCGGCGGACAGCCCCGACAGGATCGGGTCCGCCGCCCCCGTGGAGCCGTACAGCACCCACATGAACGCGAGGTGGGCGATGAGGACCAGCCCCGCCGTCACGGCGTTGAGGATCGCGAAAATGCCGAGCCGGGCCACGAGCGTGACCACGGTGAGGAAGGACAGCGCCACCAGGCCGAGGAAGTTCACCGGGGTGATCTCCCTGAGCCCCAGCACCTCGGGCAGCACGAGGCCGGAGAGCGACTGCCCGCCGCCGGTCACCCACGGCAGGTAGAGGCTGAGCAGGGCGATCGCCAGACCGACGAAGGCGACCGGGGCGCCGATGCGGCTCTGGATGATCGGGATCGCCTTCTTCCTCCTGGCCGGCGCGCCGTCCGTGGAGGCCACCGGCTCGGGAGCGTGGGTCGCGTGAGCAGCCATGATGATCGCCCTTCCGTGTTGCCCCACACGCGGTATGTGAGGTACATCACAGAGTATGTTGATATGACACCTTTTGCTACCCCTGCGGCTATGAGTTCTCTGAGTTTCCGGCCCGCCGCACCAGACGGATCGGCTGCCCGTCCTTCGGGAACGGCAACGACTTCATGTCCATCGGGGCCGTGTAGTCCGGGTCGACGTGCCACTCGAAGGTGCGCAGCAGGTGATGCAGCACGAGTGAGACCTCGGCGCCGGCGAAGTGCATGCCGATGCACTTGTGCACGCCGCCGCCGAACGGCTGCCACGCCTGGCGGTGAACCTTGTCCTCCCGGCGCTCGTCGGAGAACCGGCCGGGGTCGAAGACCTCCGGATCGGGCCAGTACTGCTCGAGGTGGTGGGTGAAGTAGGGAGCGACCGCCACCATCGTCCCCGCCGGGATGAAGTGCCCCAGCACCTCGGTGTCCTTGACGGCCGTGCGCGCGATCGTCGGCACCGGCGACACCAGGCGCAGCGACTCCTTCATCACCAGGTCCAGCGACCGCAACTGCGAGAGCTGTTCATAGCTGATCGTGTCGCCCGGAATCGCCAGGGACTCCTCGCGACACCGCTGCTGCCACTCCGGGTGCTGGCCCAGGTACTGCATCATCGTCGAGATGGTGATGGTGGACGTGTCGTGCGCGGCCATGAGCAGGAAGATCATGTGGTTGATGACGTCGTCGTCGCTGAACCGCTCGCCGTCGACCTCCACCCGGCACAGCACGGAGAACAAATCGTCGCCGTCGCCCGCCCGCCTGGCCGGCAGGTACTCGCGGAGGAACTCCTCCACCCGACGTCGGCCGACCAGGCCGCGGTGCCAACGCCCGCCCGGGACGGGGTACCGCACGAGCGCGGTCGCCGCCTGGACACAGTCGATGAACGCGGCGTTGACCTGATCGAGACGCGCCTGGCTGGCGCCGGGGGCGCCGCCCATGAAGACCTCCACCGCGAGGTTCAGCGTCAACCGCTTGAGCCGGGGATAGACCTCCACGCGCTCCCCCGGCTGCCACTGCTCGACGGCGGTGCGGACCGCCGGGTCGATCGCTGCCGCGTACCTGGCGAGGCGGTCGGAGGTGAACGCCTCCTGCATGAGGCGGCGGTGGGCCATGTGCTCGTCGAAGTCCAGGAGCATCAGGCCGCGGTCGAAGAACGGCCCGATGAGGAACTGCCACGCCTCGCCGTTGGCGAACGCCTTGTCCCGGTTCTGGAGGACCACTCCCGACGCCTCCGGCCCGAGCAGCGCCACGATCCTCGTCCCGAACGCGCGGAACCACGAGACCGGCCCGTACCGGTGGTAGCGCTTCTCCCACAGCCGCATGGGATCCCGCAGGTAGTCCAGACCGTGACCGAGGAGCGGTAGACCACCGTCTCCCGGGACCGGAGCCAGCCCACTGTCCGTCGGTGCCTTCGCCAGCGTTCGTGTCACGAGCATCCCCTGACCTCCGGGTGGAGACGTCCGTTCGCGACGGCCCCACCACCTGTCTGACAGACGGTCCTGTCAGTTTGGAACGAGTTTGAATCAGACAGGGGGCCCTGTCAAGATTGAGGGATGAACGCGACCCCGCGCCGCTACCGAGGCGTCAGCGCGGAGGAGCGGCGCGCATCCCGCCGGCGCCAACTCCTCGACGCGGCCCTGGAGCTCGTCGGCACCCGCGGTGTCGAGCGGACGACGATGACGGCGATCTGCGCGGAGGCCGGCCTGACGGAGCGCTACTTCTACGAGAGCTTCACCGCCCGTGACCAGCTGCTCCTCGCCCTCGTCGACGAGATCGCCGACCAGGTCCGTACCGCCGTCCTGGCCGCACTCTCCGACACCGAGGGCGACGCCGCGGCCAGGGCCCACGCCGCCCTGGCCGCCTTCGCGGCACTACTCACCGACGACCCCCGCAAGGGACGGGTCGCGATCATCGAGTCGGCCACCGTCCCGACCCTCCGCCAGCGCCGCCACGAGCTGTACCGCGACTTCGCGGCCCTCGTCGTGACCCAGGCCCGGACACTGTTCGGGGACCGCGCCCTGCCCACCCCCCGGGACGAGATCAGCGCCCGCCTCCTGGTGGGCGGCCTGGGTGAGCTCATCACCGCCTGGCTCCAATCCGAGACCAGCGCGAGCATCGACGACATCGTCGACGAGGCGACCCGGTGGTTCACCGTGGGCATGCACGCCTGACCCGCCGGCCGACCACAGTCGACGACTTCCCCGCCGCTACGCCGCCCACCGGGCACGGAACACGTCCCGGGGCAGCGGATCCGTCCACCTCCCCGTGGCGGCGAGATCCGCGGTGAGTCGGCCGATCTCGTCCGCGGCCATGACACCCCGCTCTCCCTCGACCGCCAGAACGGTGCGGTCGTCCACACGGTCGATGTAGGGGTGGTTGGTACTGGTGGCGCACACCAGACACGGGCGCGTGTGCGCCCGCCCCAGGCGGACGCCGGGCAGGAGATCGGTCAACACCGCCAGCGCGTCGTCGACGTCCGCGGAGGCGCCGCCGGTCCGCACCCAGGACGCGATCTCCTCGGCGGAGCCCAGGGGCGTCTCGCGCACACTGCTGCCGGCGACCTTGAGGTACCAGCGACCGTCCGGGTACCGAACCGGCGACATCACCACTCCGCCGAACTGCTGCGCGCCGTCGCGATGCTTGAGATACATCGTCGCGGGCAGGTCGATCCCGCCCGGATCGTCGACCTCCACCAGCACGACGGTCGCCCCGAGGGTGAACAGCTGCAGTGGCCGCGGCAGCAGGCCGGAGGCGTTGACGGCGGCGCCGAGCGCGAGCACGATCGACCGACCTCGCAGTCGCACTCCCCCGGCCGTGACGACCACCTTGTCGTTGTCGTTGTGGTTGTTGTCGTCGTTGTTGTCGTCGTCATCGCCGCTGTCATCGCCACCCCCCGCGCCGCCCTCGAGCGCGACCACCTCGTCCCGGACGAGTACCGCCCCCGCCGCCGACGCGGCGGCCAGTTCGGCACGGACCAGCGCCCGCGGGTTGACGATCATCCCGCCGGGTTGCACCACGCCCACGTGGCCCGGTTCGAACCGCACCGCGGGGTACCGCCGACGTAGGCCCTCCTCGTCGAGGAGGTGCACGTCGACGCCCAAGTCGCGGGCGTTGGCGGCCAGGACGTCGCGGTCGAACCACTCCCCGGCCGCGTCACCGGCGGCGTCGGCGGGGTTGACCGAGAGGCACTCGACGCCGGTCGTGAACTCGACCCCCGTGCGGCGCGTGAGCTCGGGGAACCGGCGGATCGACCGCGTGGTGAGCATCCCGGTGACCACGGGGATCTCGAGAACGTGGCACATCCGACCCTGGTCATAGTGCCCGGCCCACGTGCCCTGATGGTCGGCGAAGCCCGCGGGCTCCTCGGGGCCGATCACCAGGACGGAATCCCCCCGCTCGGCCAGGTGCCGGGCGGTCGCGGCGCCGATCGGCCCGGCGCCGATGACGATGTGGTCGTAGGTGGGATCGGCGGTCATGGGTCCCCTGGACGGTCGCTGAGCGGGTGGACTGATGCTGCGAGTGCATCACACTTAAGTCATCACAGTGTGCACTTAGGGCGAGGTAGTCTCAACGAAATCCACCAGACCGGATCCGGGGGCGCGAACGTGGAGCAGGAACCGCCGACCCGGCCGCCCGCGCCGAGACCGGAACGGCGCCGGGTTCGCGAGGGCGGCCGGAGCGACCGCGTCCGTCGCACCGTCGGGGAGGCGGTCCTGTCGCTCCTCGCCGAGGGGCGGTGGCAGTTCTCGATGTGGAGGTCGCCGAACGGGCGGACGTGAACCGACGGACCCTGTACCGGTGGTGGCCGACCACCACCGACCTCGTGGCCGAGGCCCTCGACCAGCATGTCCTCCGGGTTCCCGTGCCGACGTCCGGGGACTGGGAGGGCGACGTGCGGGACTTCGCCCACGCCCTGGCCGCGTTCGCGGCCGACCCGGTGGAGCTCGCCACGGGCGCGCTCCTCGCCACTCGGTCACATCCCGAGCTCGCCGACGTGGTCACCGCGCGCTACCAACCCGCCCTGGACGCCTGGCGGCAGATGGCGTCGCTGGCGAGCGCGCGCGGTGACCTCAACCCCGACCTCGATCCGGACACCGTCGTGACCACGCTCGTGGCACCGCTACTCCTGACGCCGCTCATGAGCGGCCGCCCGCTGCCCCCGGACGCCGTGGACCGGGTGGTCGACGTGATTCTCGCCGCCACCCGGCCGCGGTGACCAACCGCGCTGACGGGCGACGCACGACCGGAGTGCCCGCCGCACACAGCATTCACTTAGACTCTGCTCAACTTCGTGAGCCAGAACACAATCAGTCCGGGGGGACCGTGCCACTTCGTCGAACCGCGATGCGCGCAGCCGCATTCGCCACCGCCATCGCCACCACCGTCGCCGGAGGGGCCCTGGTCGCCCCCGCCGCCGGAGCGCAGGGATCGTCCAACGACCCGGCGCCCGCCTTCTACCAGCCGCCGGCGGACCTGCCCGAGACCTCCGGCGAGCTCATCAAGACCGAGCCGTTCCCGCTGGCCGGAGCGATCCCGCCGATCCCCGGCGCCGAACCGATCTCCGACGGCGCCGGTCCGCTGTCCACCGACGCGCAGCGCATCATGTACACCTCCGTCGGGTCGCGCGGCCAGGCGATCGCGGTCACCGGCGCCTACCTGCAGCCGCGCGCACCGTGGACCGGGCCCGGTTCGCGTCCGCTGGCGGTCGTCGCGCCGGGCACCCAGGGCCAGGCCGACCACTGCGCGCCGTCCAAGACGTTCCAGACCCTGGCCGGGGTGCGCACCGACCCGCCGGGCGTCGGGTTCGGGTACGAGCTCATCCAGGCGTACGCCCTGCTCGCCCGCGGGTACGCCGTCGCGATGACCGACTACGAGGGCCTCGGCACGCCGGGCCTGCACTCGTACATCAATCGCGAGTCCCAGGCCCGTGCCGTCCTCGACCTCGCGCGCGTCGCGGCGTCGGTGCCGGGCGCCGACATCGCCCCGGACGCCCGCACGGTCTTCACCGGCTACTCCCAGGGCGGTGGCGCCGTCGCCGCGGCCGCCGAACTGCACCCGCAGTACGCGCCGGAGGTCAACCTCGTCGGCACCGCCGCGGGCTCTCCGCCGGCCGATCTGCTGGCCACCCTCGAGCAGGTCGACGGGACCGCGATCGCCGGCGTGATCGGCTACTCGCTCAACAGCCTGCTCGACGCCTACCCGGAGATGGGCCCGCTGATCGACCCGTACTTCAACGACCGGGGCCGGGCCATGCTCGCCACCACCGCCGACCAGTGCATCGGCGAGACCGCCGTCCAGTTCTTCCAGCAGCGCACCACCGCCTACACGGTCTCGGGCCGGTCGGCCGGCGACATCGTGCGCTCCGAGCCGGTACTCACGGGATTCCTCGAGCGTCAGCGGATCGGCCGGCTCGCGCCCACCACACCCGTGCGCGTCCTCTCGCCCGTGAACGACGACGTCGTCCCCGGCCACCAGTCCCAGCAGCTCGGTCGCGACTGGTGCGCGCAGGGCGTCACCGTGGAGATGGTCATCGACCCGATGCCCCCAGTCGCACCCGGCCTGGTGATCGGTCACGCCGCACCCATGCTCACCGGCCTGGAGGGCACTCTGCGGTATCTCGATGACCGCGTGGGCGGCGTCCCGGCGCCGAGCAACTGCGGGACGTACTGAGGCCGACTGCTCCGTGGGCCCGGCCCGCCGGGCCCGGCGTCGACAAGGCAGTTCCGCACACATTCGCCGAGAGGCAGGTGTGCGGAACGCTCTTGTCGATGCGCCCCACCGCGCACCCCCACCCTTGCGCAAGCAGGTTGCGCAATCCGGTTGTAGACTCGCCGGAGTGACACCCGCCGACCCGCCCGCTGGACCACCCGCAGACCTGACCGCTACCCCGCCGCCCGACATCGCCGCCCTGGCCGACGACCTCCGCCACGCGCTGCGCCCCCTGTGGCGACGGTTCAACTCCCACCGGACGTTGTCGATGGGCAAAGTCGGGATCCTGTCCCACCTGGAGCAGCGCGGGCCGCTGGCCGCGACCGACCTGGCCGGCCTCGAGCGGATCAGCCACCAGGCCGTCGCCAACGCCGTCCGTGAGCTCCGCGACCTGGGCCTCGTCTCCCGCAGCCCGGACCCCGCCGACGGCCGACGCACCCTCGTCACCATCACCACAGACGGGTGCGAGCAGCTCCGCACCGAGCGCGCCGCGGGCCAGGACTGGCTGGCCCACGCGATCGCCGACCACCTCGATGACGCCGAGCGCGACCGTCTCGCGGCCGCGGTCCCCCTGCTCCGCCGCCTCGACTCCGAGGACGCCCGGTGACCCCTCACCGGCGCCCGGCGCCCCGCTGGTTCGTCCAGGCCCTGGTCTACGCCGCCCTGACCAGCTCGATCGTCAGTTCCCTCGGCATGCTGCTGGTGCCGTCGGTCTCCGCGGAGTTCGGCATCCCCGTGAGCACGGCGCAGTGGATGCTCACGGCCAACCTGCTCGTCGGCGCGGTCGCGACCCCGATCATGGGCCGCCTCGCCGACGGCCCCCATACCCGGAAACTGCTGCTGACCAGCCTCGGTGTGATCTTCCTCGGCTCGATCATCGCCACCGTCGCGCCGAACTTCACCGTCTTCCTCGTCGGCCGCGCACTACAGGGACTGCTCTACGGCACGGTGCCCATCACCATCGCCCTGGCGCGCCGACACCTCACCTACACCGCATCGCAGCCCACCATCTCGACCCTCTCGGTCACGGTGTCGGTGGGGATGGGACTGGGTTACCCGCTCACCGGCATCCTCGCGGCGACGTTCGACCTGCGGGCCGCGTTCGCCTTCGCGGCGCTGTTCGTGGCCACCGCGGCGTTCGGCGTCTGGCGCTTCATCCCCGCGGGCCCCGATCCGCTCGCGCCCCGCACGCCGTTCGACATCGGCGGGGCTCTACTGCTGGGCGGCGGGCTGGCCGCGCTGCTCCTGTGGATCTCCGAGGGGCAGACCTGGGGTTGGGGGTCCGCGACGGCGCTCGTCGTCCTCGTGGTCGCGCTGAACACGCTGCTCTTCTGGATCGTGCACAGCATCCGCACCCTTCATCCCCTGGTCAACCTCCGCGTGGTCCGCCGGCCGGAGGTCCTGCTGGCCAACGCCACCGCGATCGGCCTGGGCACCGCGATGTACATCGGACTGTCCATCGCGAGCCTCGTGGCACAGGCACCCGCCGACACCGGCTTCGGCCTGGCGGTGCCGCTGATGTGGGCGGGCTTCATGATGGCGCCGCTGTCGGTGGGCAGCCTCATCGCCAACCGCACGGTCCGTGCTCTGTCCCGCCGCTACGACATGGCGGTGTTCCTCCCCGTCGGCGCGGCCGTGATGACGGTGGCGTCGGTGCTGTTGTGGTTGCGGCACGGCGACTTCTGGACGCTGGCGATCGGCATGTTCCTCTTCGGCGCCGGGATCGGCTCGGGTTACGCCGCGATGCCCGCGCTCATCGCCCGCAGTGTGGCAGTGGACCAGCTTGGCAGCGCGGTGAGCTTCAACCAGGTGCTGCGCACGGTCGGTGGTGCGGTCGGCGCGGCCCTGTCGGCCGCCGTCCTCGCCGCGCACCCCTCCGACTCCGCGTACTCGACCGACGAGGGCATCACCATGGCGTTCGGCGTGGGTGTGATCTGCTGCGCGACAGTGATGCTCGCGTTGGTGCTCCACGCCGTCACAGGCCGACGACGACGACGAGCCCAGCAGTAGCCCCGGCGTCCCGCATTATGCGCGCGATCGCACTCGGGCATGCGCGTCGGAATCGACCGCCCCCGCGGGTCGGAGTCAGGCCCAGGGGGTCGTGGCCTGGAGCACCGCTTCCTGCAACGCGCTGGTACGCAGTGCCGTGACGGTCTGGTACTCGGGGTCGGCGACCATCTCGCTGAACGCGGCGCGGCTGGGGTATCGGACCAGCAGAACGGCATCCCAGTCCTGGCCGGTCTCGGCGACCAGGGCTGTGGAACCGTCACCGGCGTAGAGAACCTCAGCGCCGTAGCGGGGGAGGAACGTCTCGTTCAGCGCCGCGGCGTACTTCGCGTAGTCCTCACGCCCGCCATCGGCGAACCGGAGCAGGTTCAGCATCACCACCGGGCCGCCGGGGTCGTCGGCGAGGAAGCGCTTGAGGTCTCTTCCTCGGGGATCGATAGCCATCAGGCGAGTATCTCCTCCAGTCCCGCCACGGTGGCGCGAACGGCCAACCTCACTTCTTCTGCCGACGGCTTCCGCCGTGCCAGTCCTCCTGCGTGCCGACCGTGTCTGCGTCGACTCCGAACGCGGCGAGCTGCGGCTTCTCGCGCAGGCTGCGCTTGAGCTCGGCGAAACCCGGGAAGCGGGCGAGCCCCACCACGTGGTCCCAGAGCTCGGCTGCCGAGTCCTCGTGTGGCAGCCGGCTGATCACGGGTCCGAAGAAGGCGACGCCGGTCGGTGGTTCGAAGTGGATGATGGGCGTGCCCACGTCCTTGCCCGTCAGCGAGAGCGCCTCGTCGGTCTCCCGGCGGATTTCGGCGTCCCACGACTCGTCATCGACGGCGTCCGCGAGCTCGATCGGTAGACCAGCGTCGGCGAGAACCAGCTCTGCGAACTCGCTCGTCCCGCGCCGCTCACGCTCTTCGCCTTCGCTGCGGTCGTCGCCGGCGTCCGGAGCGGTGTCGAAGATGCGCGCCCCGAAGGCGGCGTACAACGGCGCCATCGCCGCCCGGCCGTGCTCGGCTCGCGCTCGCGCCGCCACTCTCAGGAGCCGCAGCCCGGCGGTGTGGCCGGCCTCGTACTCAGGGGGGAAGTGCGCGTCGTAGTCGACACCGGCGTTGACCAGGCGCAACGAGATGAACCGCCAGTCGACCGTGTAGTCGCGCTGCGCCTGCACCTGGCGCACCCACTTGCTGGTCATCCAGGCGAAGGGGCAGACCGGGTCGAAGTAGAAGTTGATGTCGGCGTCCATGCGCCCACCCTAGCCAGGTGTTCCGGCCGCGCAGCCCGCTGGCGCATAGCATGGTGCAAACCCGGTGACCAGGAGGTCTCTGCATGACCGACACACCCGACCATCGCGAACAGAACCGGGGCGACGGGCGTGGGCTCCGCCGCCCGCAGGCGATCGTGTTCGATGTCAACGAGACCCTGTCCGACACCACGGCGATGGCGGCCCGGTTCTCCGACGTCGGGGCACCCGGCTCGATGTATCCCCTGTGGTTCGCCGACCTCCTGCGCGACGGCTTCGCCCTCACCGCCGCAGGCGCCGCTCGCCCGTTCGCTGACATCGGCACCGGGCTCCTGCAGGTCATGCTGTCGGAGGTGGAGCTCGACCGACCTCTCGACGAGGCGATCGAGCACATCATGAGCGGGTTCGTCGGACTCGACCCCCATCCCGACGTCGCCGACGGCGTCACGGCGTTGACGGAGCTGGGGATCCGATTGGTCACCCTCAGCAACGGCTCGACACAGGTCGCCGAGAAGCTCCTCACGTCAGCCGGTGTACGACGCGACTTCGACTTGCTGCTGTCGGTCGACTCCGCCGGCGCGTGGAAACCAGCCGCCCCTGCCTACGAGTTCGCACTCGAACAGTGTGCCGTTGCCCCCTCGGACGCCATGCTCGTAGCCGTCCATCCCTGGGACATCGACGGCGCCCACCGGATCGGTATGCGAACGGCATGGATCAACCGCACCCACGGCGTGTACCCGCAGCACTTCACCAGGCCAGACCTCGAGGTCACGGACATCACGCAGTTGGCCCGCCGCCTCAGTTGAGTAGAAACCCCCCGGTCCGCGGCTCGGACTGACGAAACAGGCTACGCCGGGGCCGGCTTTACTCCGGCAACCCTCTTGTCGCGTGTGGCCCTCTTGATGCGTGGGACGAACGCATCGATCTCATCTTGGAAGAACGGCAGGTAGAGGCACAGCATCACCCCGCCGTAGATCGACAATTCCACGAACAGACTGAATCCATCGGTGACAAACACAACGAGTCCCAGATGGAAACAGAGGCCGCTGATCAGCGCGATCCAGCGCGTGTGCGCACACCACAATCCGACTGCCAGGAAAGCCTCTATCACGATGGAGGCAATTGATACCGCCATCAGGAACGCCGGTGCAGGATCGACGCCGATGAAAGTCCGCCACAGACCATGCTGGACCATGGACGAATACAGCTCCGAACCCGAGAGGTAGGTCTCGTTGATCTTTGTGAGCGCGGCGAAGGCATAGACGATGGTGAGTTGGAGTTTCAACAACTGGGGAACATTGACACCCAGGACAAAGATCGCGCAAATAACGATCATCAAATAGGTGTGATGATTGTAGAAATCCAGTGCAGTGATGAACACGAGGAAACCGATCAGCATCGCCATCGCGGCTCGGCGGACTCCTCTCCCGAGGATGAAAAAGACTGCGGCAAACACCATGACCGCGCCCAACGGAAGTGCGACTGCGGCATGATCCGCAAGGCCGATCCCACCATCTGTGGAGATCGACCCCCTCGCCGTCAATTGGAGAGCCTTGACCGCGGCGAGCACGCCGAAGGCAAAGCGGAAGACCGTCAACACGGGTAGACCCTCTCGTGTCTCAACAAGCCGTCTTCCACCCCGGATCGAGCAACCGACATCAGGTCGGGATTCTGTTCGCACAGCATCCGGGGCACATCGTCGCTGTAGGCGATGGCCCGGGTTATCCGCGGCAGATCGTCGAGGCTGAGGTCCCGCTCCGAGCCGTCGGCGGCCGCTCCGGTGTATCCACCGGGGTCGACGGCGCTGAACATCTGCCAACTGAAGGGTAATTCGACTGTGGGCATCGATCCCTCGCCGGACCATCGCACGGTCAGCAGCAGAGCTGGGAGCGCGAACTGAACTGCCACGAATGCCGCTACCAGCACCTTCGTCAGCCCGGACATGACGACGAATCGAGAGACAGAACCTGGCGACGCGCTCACCAGCTGATGCGCTCCGGGCGGGCGTCGGCGAGGATCTCCGCCCGGTCGTCCGCCAGCAGGAAACCCTCGGCGATGAGCCGGTCGGTGGCCTCCTCATAGGCCTGTAGATACTCGTCCCGGCCCGACCACCGCTGACGCAACTGCTCCTCGGCCACCTCCTCCGTGCGTCCGAGGAGCATGCAGAACGGCGCGGACTGCGGGTACGGGGAGCCGACCAGCTTCTCCACCGGCGCCTCCACGGCCGGAGTCCGCACGCCACCGCGGCCGATGCCCAGATCGCCGGGGACCACCTCGTCGTCGTCGAGCTCGACCGGCGGTGCGGCAGGCGGTCGCGCCCCGCCGGCCACCCACGACACCAGGTGACGCAACGCGGCCCGCACGACGAACACCTGCTGGCCACTGTTGATGGCACCACCGCAGTCGACCAGGCCCGCCAGCTCTCCCAACTGGTAGGCGTCCGCGTGGGCCTGGCCTGCGATCTCCCAGGTGACGATGGACTTCGAGTCGGGCTGGCGCGAGCGGGCCGAGTCGAGCAACCCACCGAGGTCGCCCTCGGCCTGGACCACGAACACGGGGGTGTCGAGGTCGTCGCGCAGGAGCATGGTGGACGAGCGGACGGCGGTGGCGATGCCGGCCGCGCAGCCCCGGTCGTCGAACGGCAACGCGCCGCCGCCGCGGCTGTGCAGCAGGAAGCCGTCGAACACGCCGACCAGCGGGTGCACACCGTCGATGTAGGAGGTCAGGGCGATGGCCGACTGCGACTCCCCGATCGCGATCACCGTCTCCGGCACCAGCCCGGCCAGCGGGCCGTCCTCGCGGGCGTCGCGGCAGAAGCGGCCCACCTGGGTGACGATGTCGTAGGAATACGCATCCCCCGGGTGGTGGAGATCGCCGTAGCGCTCAGCCCGCTGCGCCCGCAGGCCGACGGTCTGCCCGCCCATCCCCACGGCCGCGTCGCCGCCCTCGACACCGATGAACTGCGCCGACACCCCGACCCACGCGTGGCCGGCGCGCACGATCTCGTCGGCGAGGTAGGTGTACTCCGGCGCGGCGTCCTGGCCGCCGCTGACGTTGAGCCACTCCACCAGCACCACGCCGCTGAACCGGGCGGCGTCGGGCCGACGGACCAGGACGCGGGTGGCGAACGGCGCCGAATCGGCCTGAGCCAGGCTCACCCGCCCGTCGGTGGGCAGCTCGCCGACCGAGTAGGACACCGCCTCACCGGCCGCCGCCCACTCCGACTCCGTGAAGCCCGCCGCGGCGAGATCCGGGCCCGGGCGGGCGGCCATGGGCGGCGCGATCCGCCCCTCGGTGAGTTCGGTGAACGTCGGCGTCTGGACTGGCTGCATGATCCCGATTCTCTCCCGACCGACGCCCGATCCGGATCCCTTTCGCGTCGCTACCCGCCGTCCGCGGCCGCGTCGTCGCCCGGCGAGGTGGACGTGGGCACCTGGGTGGGCGTGGAGGACGCCGGGGTGGTGGCGGTGGTCCTCGAGGTGCTCGCCGGCGATGACGTGGACTCCTCCGACGGCGACCCGGTCCGCGTACTCGAGCGAGCCGGGGAGGTCGGGGCGGGGGACGAGGTCGTCGCGCGAGGCGCGGGCGTGGACGCGACCGTCGGTGCCCCCGGCGCCGCCGGGGCGCTCCGGTCCCGCGGCGTGCAGTCCCCCAGGTGCTTGCTCGCCATCCACGCGGGGGCGCCCAGGGCGATCGCCTCGTCCGGACACGTCCCCAGGTAGATCGACACGTCCCCGACCCTGCGCCACCTGCCGTCCGAATACGCGACCCAGTAGGGGTCGCCCGACACCGCGCTGGCCATGACCGCCCACCCGGACCCGCAGTCGATGATCCGCGCGCCGCTGTTCGGGTAGAACAGGTCGGAGTTGATCACCCCGGCGTCGCACTCCGGTCCCGACACCTCGAGCAGCCCGGTGATCTCCGGCGCGGAGGAGCGGGGCATGAGTCGCGACATGCGGGGCGATGAGGGCGAGGTCGCAGGGGAGGACGTCGTGGCGTCGGTGGCCACCGGTTCCGAGCGGTCGCCTCCGGGGCGGACCAGCGCCACCACGCCGAATGCCACCACGAGCACGGCGGCGAGCGCCGCCACGGCAGCGATCAGCGTTCTCGAGGCAGCGAACTTGGGCAGTCCGGTCATCGCGCGTCTCCTGCACGTTCGGAGCCACACATTGTGAGGTCGTCTTTACTATATAAAGGGCCGCCGAGGGGGGCAACCGCTGTCACCCGCCCCACCTGCGCCGCCGCCGTCTCGCACCCCAGGGAAAAGCCGGACGATCCCCGGTGGCGGGCGTTCCTCGTCGTCGTCGCCCCTCTCCTCGGTACGGTGAGCCCGCGCCCATCCCCTCGCCCCACAGGAGGTCCCGTGACCGGTCAGGACGCCCCCACCCACGTGTTCGACGAGGCGGTCGCGCTGGAGCCGATCGGCGAGAACCGCTTCCGCGGGCGCACCCACGCCGCGTGGGCCAACATGGTCGGGCCGTTCGGCGGCATCACCGCGGCCACCATGCTGGGCGCGATCCTGCAGCACCCCGAGAAGCACGGCGACCCGCTCGCGCTGACCCTCAACTACGCCGGGCCCGTCGCCGAGGGCGAGTTCCAGATCGAGGCCCGCCCCGCCCGCACCAACCGCTCCAACCAGCACTGGTGGGTGGAGATGCGCCAGGGCGACGAGGTCGTCACCACCGCCACCGCGATCACCGGCCTGCGCCGCGAGACGTGGTCGGAGACCGAGACCGCCCCGCCGGCCGTCCCCGCGCCGGAGGAGCTCACCGCCGCGGCGTCGGACCGCGGCGTGCGGTGGGTCGACAACTACGACATGCGGTTCGTCACCGGCGGGTGGGACGACGTGGCCTCCGGTGAGGAGCAACCGGAGTCGACGACGACGATGTGGATCCGCGACGTCCAGCCCCGCGGACTCGACCATCTCGCACTGACGTCCCTGTGTGATTCGTTCTTCCCGAGGTCGTTCCTCCGGCTCGGTCGGCCGGTCCCGGCGGGCACGGTGACGTTGACGATCCACTTCCTGGCCACCGCCGACGAGATCGCCGCCCAGGGCACGGACTTCCTGCTCGGCAGCGTGCACTCGCACCGGTTCCACGGCAACTACCACGACGAAGCCGCGCGCCTGTGGAGCCGCGACGGCACGCTGCTGGCCACGGGCACGCAGCTTATGTATTTCAAGAACTGAGCATTTCAAGAACTGAGTTCTTCGAGAGCTGGAGGGGGAGCACCCATGTCCTCGACCCGACACCGCAGTACCCACGAGGTCCTCAACCAGGCGCCGCCCCGCGTGGACGTGGACGAGTACGCCCTCAACCCGGCACTGCAGGAGGCCGTCGCGGTGTTCTCGCCGCACGCCCGCGTCGAGAGGTTCCACGAGATCGGCCGCCACGTGGGCACCGAGCAGTACCAACACGACGCGGAGCTGGCCAACACCCTCACGCCGGTGCACCGCGCGCACGACCGGTGGGGCAACCGGGTCGACGAGATCGAGTTCCACCCCGCCTACCACCGGATAATGGAGTACTCGGTGTCCCGCGGGCTGCACACCTCGGCGTGGGCCGACCCGGGGCCGGGGGCGAACGTCGAGCGGGCCGTGGGGTTCATGCTGGTGTCGCAGATCGAGGCCGGCCACGGGTGCCCGCTGTCGATGACGCACGCGGTGGTCCCGTCGCTGCGGTTGAGCCCCGAGCTGGCCGCCGAGTGGGAGCCGGCGCTGCTGTCGACGGTGTACGACCCCGAGCTGCGCGACCCCGCCACCAAGTCGGGCGTGCTGTTCGGGATGGCCATGACCGAGAAGCAAGGCGGCTCGGACGTCCGCGCCAACACCACCACCGCCGAGCCCGTCGGTGACGGTGACTGCCACGTCCTGCGCGGGCACAAGTGGTTCTGCTCGGCCCCGCAGTCGGACGCGTTCCTCGTCCTGGCGCAGGCGCCGGCCGGCCTGAGCTGCTTCCTCGTCCCGCGGGTCCTGCCCGGCGGCGAGCAGAACCCGTTCCTCGTGCAGCGTCTCAAGGACAAGCTGGGCAACAAGTCCAACGCGTCCTCGGAGGTGGAGTTCGACGGCACCCTCGGCTGGATGGTCGGCGAACCCGGCCGCGGCGTGCGCACGATCATTGAGATGGTCGGCCGGACCCGCCTGGACTGCGTGCTCGGCGCGGCGGCGGGCATGCGCCAGGGCGTGGCCGAGGCGGCGTGGCACGCCCGACACCGGGCCGCGTTCGGCGCGACGCTGATCGACCAGCCCGCGATGGCCGCGGTCCTGGCGGACCTGCAGCTCGAGGCGGAGGCCGCGACGTGGACCGCGCTGCGCCTGGCCTCGGCGTACGACGACGACGAGTTCGCCCCCTACCGCCGGCTCGCCACCGCGGTCGCCAAGTACTGGATCTGCAAGCGCGGGCCGAACCACGCCTACGAGTCGCTGGAGTGTCTCGGCGGCAACGGGTACACCGAGTCGTTCCCGCTCGCCCGCCGCTACCGGGAGCAGCCGGTCCTCGCGGTGTGGGAGGGCTCGGGCAACGTCATCGCGCTCGACGTGCTGCGGGCGATGGCCCGCGAGCCGGAGTCCGTGGCCGCGTTCGACGCCGAACTGGCCGCGCAGCTGGGCGGTCACGAGCTGTACGACCGGCACGTCGAGCGGGTGCGCGCGCTGATCGGCCGCGCGGCCGCCGACCCGGGCGCCGCCCCCGGGATCGCCCGCCGTCTGGTGGAGGCGATGGCCCTGGCCCAGCAGGGCGCGGTCCTGCTCGCCCACGCACCGGCCCCGGTCGCGGAGGCGTTCTGCCTGGCCCGGCTCGGCGACGACCGCTCGGCCGAGTACGGCGCCCTGCCCGACGGCGTGGACATCGACGCACTGGTCGCTCGAGCCTGAGTCGGGCGGGGGCTGCCGGCCGGCGGTGTCACGGCCGGCGGGACTGCCGGCTGGCCGAGCCGCCGCCAGGGGGGCGGGTGAAAGAAACGACACCGCCGGTTTCGGTGATCGCGTGACAACTAGTGACGGCTGTCACACACTGGGGTCACCCGACAACGAGGTGCCTGATGTCCATCCCTGGTGATCCGCGGGAGAGGGTCTACCGACCCGGCCCGGCCCCACTGCGCTCCAAGCTGCCGGTCCTCGGCGGCACGCTCGAATACGTCCACAGCCCGTTGGCGACCATGGCCCGCCGCTATCGCGATCACGGCCCCGTCTCCGACCTGAACTTCCTCGGCGCCACGTGGACCGCCCTGATCGGCCCCGACGCCTGCCAGGCCGCCCTGCAGAACGCGGACAAGGCGTTCGCCAGCGGCCCCGGCTGGGGATACCTGGTGGGGCCGTTCTTCAACCGCGGGCTGATGCTGCTCGACTTCGAGGAGCACCACCACTACCGGCACATCATGCAGGAGGCGTTCACCCGTCCCCGGCTCGAGGGCTACACCCGCAGGCTCGCCCCGTTGGTCGACGAGGGCATCGGCGCCTGGGCCCCGGACCGGGCGTTCCAGATCTATCCCGCGCTCAAGACGCACACCCTCGACCTGGCGACCGAGGTGTTCATGGGAGGTGCCGAATACGCGGCCCCCGGGGAGCTCGACAAGGTCAACACGGCATTCGTCGACTGCGTCCAGGCCGCGAACGGCTATGTTCGTTCCACCGCGGTGCCGTTCACCAAGTGGGGCCGAGCGGCCCGGGGGCGCCGGCTGCTCGAGGAGTTCCTGCGCCGCCACCTGCCGGCCCGGCGCGCCAACCCGGGAGAGGACCTGTTCTCCGCCCTGTGCCAGGTGGCGGACGCCTCCGGCGGGATCGACGACGACGACATCATCAACCAGATGATCTTCCTGCTCATGGCCGCGCACGACACCACCACCAGCACGGTGACGTCGATGGTCTACGAGCTCGGCCGCGACGTCCAGTGGCAGGAGCGGCTCCGCCGGCAGTGCCAGGACCTGGGTCCGAACCCCACCATGGCCGAGCTGGAGGAGCTGCCCGATCTGGCGTTGGTGATGAAGGAGTCGCTACGCCTGCACCCGCCGGTGCCGGTGATGGCACGCAAGACGGTCAAGGACACCGAGATCCTGGGCGTGGAGATCCCGGCCGGGCGGCTCACCTCGATCATGCCGCTGTACTCGCACCACATGCCCGAGTACTGGACGGACCCGGAGATCTTCGACCCCGAACGCTTCTCCGACGAGCGGCGGGAGGACAAGTCGCACCGCTTCGCGTGGGAGCCGTTCGGCGGCGGGGTGCACAAGTGCCTCGGCATGATCTTCGCCAACCTCGAGTCGAAGCTGGTGCTCAGTGCACTGCTACGCCACTTCGAGTGGTCGGTCCCGCTGGACTACGTCCCGCCCATGAAGAACGACTCGCTGCCCTACCCCGCGGACGGACTGCCCGTCTCGCTGCGGCCGCTGGCCCGCGTCGCCGCGAACTGACCCCGCCGCCCGCCCGGCCTCCGCCGTCCAGAGGATTTCGCCTGTATCGCCCGAGTGGGTCTGAGCGAAATCCTCTGCTCGGCGATGATGCCGCGGCGGGGGGCTCGGCGATGATGCCGCGGCGGGGGGCTCGGCGATGATGCCGCGGCGGGGGGCGGGACGGCCGGCGGGACGGCCAGCGTGGCGGCCGGCACCGAGCAGCAAGTAGCGCAGAAGCAAGGGCCCGGGGGCGGTCATACCGCAATCCCGGACCCTCCGCTGGCCGACGACGCGTTCCCGCGTTCGACCTTCCGCCGGCCTAGTTCTCCAAGGCGTTGACCACGGTGAGGTCGCCGTCGGAATGCGAGACGCGGATGCGCTTCTTGTCGAGCTTGCCGACCGAGGTCTTGGGGATCTCGTCGACGAACGCGAACTTCTCCGGCACCTGCCACTTGGCCATCCGCTCGGCCAGGTGATCGCGCAGCTCCTCGACGCTCGGATCGGGCACACCGTCCTTGACCACGATCGTGGCCAGCGGCCGCTCGTCCCACTTGGGATCCGGGATGCCGATCACCGCGGCCTCGGCGACGGACGGGTGCTCGAGCAGGTAGTTCTCGACCTCGACGGACGAGATCCACTCGCCACCGGACTTGATGATGTCCTTGGCGCGGTCGGTGAGCTGGAGGAAGCCCTCCGGCTTGATGTAGCCCACGTCGCCGGTGCGCAGCCAGCCATCGTCGAACTGATCCGAGTCCTCCACCTTGTAGTAGCTCCCGGTGATCCACGGTCCACGGACCTGCAGCTCGCCGACGGACTCCCCGTCCCAGGGCAGCTCCGTGCCGGCATCGTCGACGATCCGGGCCTCGACGCCGGCGAGCAGCCGCCCCTGGGTGAGACGCAGCTTGAACTGCTCGTCCTCCGGCAGGGACGCCTTCGGCCGGGACAGCGTGCCGATGGGCGAGGTCTCGGTCATGCCCCACGCATGGGTGATATTGATCCCGTACTTGTCCCGGAACTTGCGGATCAGTTCCGCCGGGCAGGAGCTGCCGCCCACGACGACGGAGCGGAAGCTCGACATGTCGATGGGATGGTCGACCGAGTACGCGTCGACCGCCATCCAGATGGTGGGCACGGCGGCCGCGAGGGTCGGGCGCTCACTGGCGATCATCGCCGCGAGCGGCTCCGGCTGCAGGAAACGCTCCGGCATGAGCAGCGACGCCCCCACCATGAACGCGGCGTACGGCAGGCCCCACGACATGGCGTGGAACATCGGCACGATCGCCAGCACGTTGTCGTCGACCGAGATGTCCATGCCGTCCGACATGCACACCTGCATCGAGTGCAGGTAGATCGAGCGATGCGAGTAGACGACGCCCTTCGGGTCGCCCGTGGTGCCCGAGGTGTAACACATCGCGGCGCCGTCGTTCTCGTCCACCTCGGGCCACTCGAACTCCGTGGGCTGCGCGGCGAGGAGCGCCTCGTAGTCGTGCACCCGGATCCCCTCGGGGGCCTCCAGGTTCGCGGCGCCCCCACCGGTGACGAGGACATGCTCGACCGTGGAGAACCGCGGCAGCAACGGCTGCAGCAGCGGGATCAGGGTCGGGTCGACGATGATGACCTTGTCCTCGGCGTGATTGGCCACGAACTCGAGCTGATCCGGGAACAGGCGGATGTTCAGGGGGTGCAGCACCGCGCCCATCGACGGGATCGCCAGGTACGCCTCCATGTGCTCGGAGTTGTTCCACTGGAACGTCGCGACCCGCTGGTCACCGTCAACCCCGAGAGAACGCAGCGCATGGGCCAACTGTGCGGCGCGCTTGCCCAGGTCCCCGAAGGAGATCTTCCGTGGGCCCTGATCGGTCCAGGTGGTGATGACCGCATCGGAGTGGACGGTCGAGCCGAACTGCAGGATCGTGCTGATTTTCAGCTGCTCCGGCATCATCGTGCTGCGCATGGGGGCTCCTTGATCGAGGGGTGGCGTCTGTCACTCTCGGGACGAGACTACCTGCCGTCCACGACCTCCCCGGTCGATGTGCGACTACCCGTCGAGGTCGTCGAAGACGGCCTGGACGGTCCGCATCGCCGAGAGGGCCGCCGGCGCACCGCAGTACCCCGACGCGTGGATGACCGCCTCGGTGATCTCCTCGCGGGTCAACCCGTTGGTCAGCCCGCCGCGCACGTGCCCCGCCAGCTCGGCGTCCGCGCGCAGTGCCACGAGCATCCCGATGTTGAGCAGGCTGCGGTCCCGGCGGCCCAACCCGGGCCGGTTCCAGATGTTGCCCCACACGTTCTCGGTGACCACGTGCTGGATCGCCTCCGACGCCGTCCCGGCAGCCCGGTCCATGGCCCGGTCGACGAAGGCGTCGCTCATCACCTCGCGCCTGGTCGCGAAACCCTGCTCGCGCAGATCCGCGGCCGAAGGCCCCTCGCCTGCAGAACTCGTCGTCGTCGTCATCTCCACGGTCCTCTCCCACTGCCGACAGGTCTTGTGTCCATCCTCCCCGGACCTACGCCACCACCTCCGCGCGCCCTCGGCCCGCCCCGGCCAGACGCGGGGACGGCTCGGACGGGGGCGGCGCCGGAGGCACGCAGATGGGCGGACGCGGCGGCGGGTGGGATACCCTCGACAGGTCCGGCCACCAGCGTCGGACCCCGCGGCAACTCGGCGGAAGTCGGTGCGAATCCGACGCTGTCCCGCAACTGTGATCCCGTCTCAGGACGGGCGAGCCAGGTCGGCCGGTTCCGCGGCAGCCGTACGTACTGACCTCGGACGAAGGACGGTCGCGTGCAGCGGCCCAGGCCGCGGCCCGAGCTGTTTTCGTCCTCCGAATCACGGAGGATGCCATGCACCATCCACGAGCCCGCCGGGCACGAGCCCGCTCACTGCTGCTCGCCCCCCTGGCCGCCCTGGCGCTGGTCGCCACCGCGTGCAGCGGCACCGGCGGCGACGAGCCGGCCCCGGCCGACCAGACCTCCGCCGCGGCCGACGAGCCGCAGGCGATCGTCTCGCTGGCCCCCACCACCACCGAGATGCTCTACGCCGTCGGCGCCGGGGACAGCGTCGTGGCGGTCGACGAGCGGTCCGACTTCCCCACCGACGCCCCGGTCACCGACCTGTCCGGGTACACGCCCAACCTCGAGGCGATCCTGGCGTACGCCCCGGACCTCGTCGTGCTCACCGACGACACCGGGGACATCGTGGCCGGCCTCGAACGCTCCGGCGTCGAGGTGCTGCAGCTGCCCGCCGCGCAGACCCTCGACGACACCTACACCCAGCTCGAGCAGGTCGGGGCGGCCACCGGGCACATCGGCGAGGCCGCCGAACTCGTGTCGCGGATGCGTGGCGAGATCGACGAGATCGTCGCCTCGGTGCCGGATCGCGAGACGCCGCTGACGTACTTCCACGAGCTCGACGACACCTACTACACCGTCACCGACGACACCTACGTCGGCGAGATCTACTCCCTGCTCGGCCTGACCTCGATCGCCACCGGCGACGACCCCTACCCGCAGCTGTCCGAGGAACTCATCCTCGAGGCCGACCCGGACCTGGTGTTCCTCGCCGACGGCCAGTGCTGCGGCGTCACCCCCGAGGTCGTGGCCGAGCGGCCGGGCTGGGACGGACTCACCGCGGTGCGCGCGGGGCGCGTCCATGTGGTGGACGAGGACCTGTCCAGCCGGTGGGGCCCGCGGGTGGTCGACTTCATGCGCGAGGTCGCTGAGATCGTCACCGCGGTGCCCGATGCCGCGCCGGAGACCGCGGGGAGCCCCGCGAACCAGCCCGCCTCGTGACCCGCCCGTCGCCCCGCCACGCCCTGGTGCTGGGCGGGGCGACGCTGTTGCTGGCCGCGGCGGTCCTGCTCGGCACCCTCATCGGCCCGGCCGGCCTCACCCCGGGCGGCGTGGTGCTCGAGCTGGTGGGCCGGCTGCCGCTGGTCGACATCGACTCCGGGTTCACCGAGCGTCAGCAGGTCATCCTGTGGGAGATCCGCATCCCGCGCGTGGTGCTGGGCGCGATCGTCGGCGCGATGCTCGCGATCGCCGGGGCCACCTACCAGGGCGTGTTCCGCAACCCGCTCGCCGACCCGTACCTGCTGGGCGTGTCCAGCGGGGCGGGGCTGGGTGCCACCCTGGCGATCGTCGTGGGCGGCGCGATGGGCTCGGCGATGGTGCCGCCCGCCGCGTTCGCCGGGGGCATGATCGCCGTGCTGGCCACCTACACCCTGGGCCGCAGTGTGGGCGGCGGACGCAGCGAGGTCGTCATCATCCTCGCCGGCGTCGCCGTGGCGGCGTTCGCCAGCGCCATCCAGACGTTCTTCATGCAGCGCCACGACGAGACCCTGCGGCAGGTGTACTCGTGGATGCTCGGCCGGCTCACCACCAGCGGCTGGACCGACGTGCGGACCGTGCTGCCGTACGTGATCGTGGCGGTGGCGGTGATCGCCCTGTTCCGGCGCACCCTCGACGTGATGGCGGTCGGCGACGCCGAGGCCGCGACGCTGGGGATCGCCCCGGCGCGGGTGCGCCTGGTCCTCATCAGCGTGGCCACCCTCGGCACGGCGGCGGTGGTGTCCGTGTCGGGCCTGATCGGGTTCGTGGGCATCGTCATCCCGCACGCCGTGCGGATGCTCATCGGGCCCGGGCACCGGCTGCTGCTGCCGGTGTCGCTGCTGGTAGGCGCGGCGTTCCTCATCCTGGCCGACGTGGTCGCCCGCACCGCGATGAGCCCGGCCGAGCTGCCCATCGGCGTGGTCACCGCCGCGATCGGCGCCCCGTTCTTCCTCATCGTCCTGCGCCGCAGCAGGGGGCACATATGACCACCACGCCACCCACGTCACCCACACCACCCGCGGCGGCCGCGTCGGCCGCGCCAGTCGCTCTGGCCTGCCGCGACCTGCACGTCACCCGGGACCGCACGGCCATCCTCCACGGCATCGACCTCGCCGTGGACGCCGGATCGTGGGTATCCCTGGTGGGCCCCAACGGCTCCGGCAAGACGACCCTGCTGTTCGCACTCGCCGGGCTCATCCCCGCCGCCGGCCACATCGAGGTCGACGGGCTGACCCCGCGCCGCGCGGGTCGCCGCAGGGTGGCACGGACCGTGGCGATGATGCCGCAGCGCCCGGTCGTCCCCGAGGGGGTCACGGCGCGCGAACTCATCGGGCTCGGCCGCACCCCGCACATCGGCCGGTTCGGCACCGAGACCGCCGACGACCACGAGGTCGTCGACCGCGTCATCGACCGCCTGGACCTGCACGACCTGGCCTCGCGCACCGCCACGACGCTGTCCGGCGGCGAGCTGCAGCGGGTGGTGTTGGGCCGCTCGCTGGCCCAGGAACCGCGGGTACTGCTACTCGACGAGCCCACCAGCGCGCTAGACATCGGCCACCAGCAGCAGGTGCTCGACCTGGTGGACTCCATGCGCCGCGAGACCGGCCTGACCGTCGTGGCGGCGATGCACGACCTCACCTCGGCCGCCCACTACGGGCAGCGGCTGGTGCTGCTCGACCGGGGCCGCGTGGTGGCCGACGGCCGGCCCGAGGAGGTCCTCACCGTCGAGCGGCTGGCGCAGGTCTACGACGCGCGGGTGGAGGTCCTCGACCGCCGCGACGGCCGCGCCGTGTTGCCGCTGCGCGAGGCGGGGCCGGACCCCGCGCCCGGGTCGGCGCCCGGCGCGGCGCCGGGGGCGGGCGTCTGATGGAGGTCGTCCTGCTGGGGACCGGCGCCGCGGACGGCTGGCCCAACCCGTTCTGTCGGTGCCCGTCGTGCGAGGAGGCACGCCGGCTCGGCGTGGTGCGCGGCCAGACCTCCGCGCTTGTCGACGACGAGCTGCTGATCGAGTGCGGACCGGAGGCGCCCGGCTCGGCCGTGCGGCTCGGACGGTCTCTGGCGGCGGTGGGACATCTGCTCGTCACGCACGCCCACGCCGACCATCTCGGACCCCAGGTCCTGCTCTTCCGCTCGTGGGTCCCCGACGCCGGCGAGCTGGAGGTGGTCGGCCCCCCGGACGCGCTCGACGCGTGTCGGCCCTGGGTGGGCCCCGACGACCCGGTGCGCTTCGTCCCCGTCACCGCCGGCGACCGGCTCAGGGTGGGCGCGTACGACGTACGTGTGCTGCCCGCCCGGCACCGCGTGTTCCGTGACGGCGACGCGGTGCTCTACGACGTGACCGGGCCCGGCGGCGCCCGCCTGCTGTGGGCGAGCGACACCGGGCCGTGGGACGACGAGTGGTTCACCGCGCTGCGCGGCGCCCGCTACGACGCGGTCTTTCTCGAGGAGACGCTGGGCGACCGCGAGGAGATCTCCCCAGCCCACCTGGGCCTGGACCGGTTCGGGGCGATGCTCCGGCGACTCCGCGACGTCGGGGCGGTCGACGAGCGGACCGACGTGGTGGCCGTGCACCTGGGCCACCACAACCCGCCGCCCGACGAGCTGGCCGCGCGCCTGTGCGAGCACGGCGCGCGGGCCGGCGTCGACGGCGAGGTGATCAACCTCCGGACCGGGTGCTAGCTGGGGTCTCCGCGATGACCATCCGCACCAGACCCGCGAGGGTCGAGCCCATGAGGACGACGAGCCCCACGATGAGGACGGCCGATCCCGTGTCGGCGAAGGTCTGCAGCACGATCCCGAGGTAGACCACCGCCACGCCGGCCAGGACCCACACCATCAGCCGTTCGCCCTCCCGGTAGAGGCGTTGGGCGTTGGACTCGGTGATCTTCCCCGGGTAGTTGAGCACGTTGGGTGTGGTCGACAGCCGGGCGAGGAGAGTGCCGACGACCAGCATGATCCCGGCGAGCCAGAGCAGGCTGGACCTGCTGCCGAAATCGTCCGGCTCGCCGGTGAAGTCGAAATGCGTCGGCACCACCTCCGGCAGGGAGGGGTAGCGCCAGAGGACGAAGGCCGTCAGCACCACAATCCCGAGCAGCGACGCAGTACGCAGACCGCGGGTCACCGGTCCGGTCGCGTAGTCGGGGACGGGGCGGGTCCTGGCCATTGCGCCGAGGCTACCCAGGTGCTGGTCCGGGCTCTGTGTCGGAGTCGCGGGATACTCTCGCGGGAGTAGGTGGGATCCACCTACTGAGTCCTCACCGCCCGCCCATTCCGCACATTTTCGGAGGTAGCCGTGACCAGCCACTCTGCGTCGTCACCCCGCCCCCACTCGCCGGGAGAGAAATCCCGCGCCCTGGATGCCCGGACCGAAGCCGACGCCGGGATCGCGCTCGCCCGGTTCGAGGCGCTGCACCGGACTCGCGACGGCCACCGCCGTCGCCTGTCGCTCCAACCGCTGGGCGCCGATCCCACCGCTGCCGCGCCCGCGGGCTGGGCCCGGGACCGGTCGGGCATGCTCGTCGCTGCCGGGTCCACAGCCCAGCCCATGACCCGCACGCAGACCCTGCAGGATCGTCAGAAATTGCTGTGGCAGGCGGTGGCGAAGATCGTCGGCGCCGTGTTCTCGGCAGCGATCGGCGTGGGTATCGGCGGGGCCATCCTGTCGGGAATGGCGGGCTGAACCATGGGTTCCAGGGGGAGTATCGGCTGTTTCGGCGTGGTGGGGCTGCTCATCGTGGTGTCGATGATCATCAGCCTCATCGTCTTTCTCGTGGGGACGGCGGCTGCGCTGGCCGGGCTCGCCGGTGCCGGGTGGCTGTTGTGGTCCGCATTCTCGGATCTGAGCAGGCGCAGTCGGCTCGGCTCCGGATCCGACCCGCTGCAGGCCAGCGGCGCGCGGGCCCACGACATCGCGGCGGCCTCCCACACCGAGGCCCGCGAAGCGCTGTCCTCCACACTGGCCTCGTGGCACCAGCTCACCGTCACCCGGGCCATCGGCACCCCGCTCCAGGGCAGGTTCGACCGGCTCGAGCACCAGGCCTTGGCGGATCCGGCGTTCCAGGACCTGCTACTGCGCGCCGAGACCACCCACGCCGAGTCGGTGATCGCCACACCCACCACTGCGCCAGAACTCGCCCGTCAGACGGTGGAGATGGACCAGCTCACCGTCGAGATCCGCGAGGCCGTGCACAGGATGGGCCGCGGCTAGACCTACTCGGTCGGCGCCCACTCGCCGCTGGCTCCCCGTTCGAGGAGATCAAACGCGTCGTCGAGGAGAGCCGCCATGTCGGTCTCCGACTGCGGCCCCGCCGACGGGCTGGCGGCGGACGCGTCGTCGTCGCTTCGCCCGTCACCCGCGCCCGCCAGCGGCTGACACCGACCGTGGCGGGTCACGGACGCACCCACCGCCAGACAGAGGTCCACCATCACCCGCACCCGGAACCCGCTCGAGCGGGGAGCGCGGCGCTGCACCGCCTCGTAGAGCGGATCCAGAATGCTCTCGGCGTGAGCGCGCGCCTCGCTGCCCAGCAGCAACCCGATCTGCTCACCCACGAGCAGGAGGTTCTCGGCAGCGGACACGTCGTCGCCCGAGCGGGCGTGGAGCTCGTCGAAGACCGAGCGCAGCACCGCCAGCGGCGACATTCCCTCCGGCGCCTGCTCGACCTGCTCGACCCACTCGTCCACCTGCTCACGCAGGAAGTGCACAAGCGCGTCCTCGCGGTGCGGAAAATAGTTGTGGAACGTCCGCGTGGACACCCCGGCCCGGCCCGCGATGGCCGACACCGTGGCCCCCTCGGCGCCCTCGGACACCAGGAGTTCCACGGCGGCCACCGCGAGCCGGCTGCGGGTGTCGGCCTTCTTGCGCTCGCGCAGGCTAGGCATCGACGCGGACCTTCTCACCACCGTCGGCGGATGCCACGGCGGAGCTCTCCTGCTGCCCGGTTTCCAATGCGGAGCCCTCCACGTCAACGGTCGGGAGGATCTTGTCCAACCACCGCGGCAGGCCCCAGGCGCGCTCGCCGAGGAGGAACATCACCGCGGGGATGATCGTCATGCGGACGACGAAGGCGTCGAACAGCACGGCGACCGCCAGGGCGAAGCCCATCACCTTGATGAACTGCTCGTCGATCAGCATGAACGCGGCGAAGACGCTGATCATGATCAGGGCCGCCGCGGTGACCACGCGGGCGCCGTGCTTGAAGCCGTTGGCCACCGCGTTGTGGGCGGTCTTGCCGTGGACCCAACCCTCACGCATGCGCGAGACCAGGAAGACCTGGTAGTCCATGGCGAGGCCGAACACGATGCCGATGAGCATGATGGGCAGGAAGCTGATGACCGGCTGCGGATCGGAGATGATGCCCAGCCAGCCCTCCTGCCAGATCGCGACCGTGATGCCGAAGGTCGCCGCCACCGACAGGCCGAAGCCCAGGGCGGCGATCAGCGGCACCCAGATCGACCGGAACACCAGCATGAGCAGGACGAACGCGAGCGCGAGGACGATACCGATGTACGGCAGCAGCACCTCGGTCAGTCGCTCGGAGATGTCCTCGTAGATCGGGGTGACGCCGGTGACCGAGTAGGTTCCCCCGGTCTCCTGCTCGAAGCCCTCGACTCCGGACCGGATCTCCTCCAGGGCGTCCGCGGCCCGCTCGTCGATGGCGCCGTACTCGGGGGTGATGAGCACCTGGGCTGCGTCGCCGGCCTCGTTGGTCTCGATGATCTGGGCGTTCTCCACCCCGTCGAACGCCTGGATCCGATCCACCGCGGTGGCCCACGCCGCCGGTCGCTCCTCCTCCGGCACCTGCAGGGTGTCGACGAGCGCGATCATCGGGGCGTTGCGGCCCGGGCCGAACGCCTCCTCCGTCATGTCGTAGGCGACGCGGTTCGGGGTGTCCGGGGCCATCGTGCCGTCGGACGGCATGGCCAGCCGCAGCTGCGCGGCCGGAATGGCCAGCAGGAGGAGCAGCAGGACGCCGGCGCCCGCGAAGAGCACGGGACGGGCACGGACCCTGCGGACCCATGCCAGGCCCATCGTCGGCTTCTCGTCCTCCGGGTCGGGCGCCTTGACGCCCTTGACGCGGGCGGCGAACAGCTTGGTGCCGACCGCGCCGAGAATGGCGGGCAGCAGCGTGATCGCGACCAGCACAGCGATCGCCACCGTCGCGGCGGCGGACAACGCCATTGCGGTGAGGAACGGGATGTTGATGATCGACAGCGCAGCGAGGGCGATGAGGACGGTCAGACCGGCGAACACGACGGCGGATCCGGCCTTGCCGACCGCGAGTCCGGCGAGGTGTGCGCGCGTCTTCGCGTCGATCGACTTGAGCTTTTCCGCGAGTTCCGCGGGCTCGAGGTCGTTGCCGCCGATGCGCTTGACCAGCTCGGTGCGGAATCGCGACACGATGAACAGCGCGTAGTCGATGCCCACCGCCAGGCCGATCATGGAGGCCAGGGTCGGCGTCATGGTGTTGATCGTGTCCGTGAAGGCGGTGGCGGCGAAGATACCGCCGATGCCGATCCCGACACCGATGACGCCCGTGAGCAGCGGCATGCCGGCGGCGATGAGCGAGCCGAAGGTGACCAGGAGGATCACGGCGGCGACCGCGATGCCGATGATCTCGCCGACGGCGCTGATCTCGGACATCTGGAAGGCGTTGCCGGAGTAGGCGATCGTCAGGTCGCCCTCGTGCTCGGCGACGACGTCTGCGAAGGCCTCGCGGTCCTCGGCCTGCACGTCCATCGTGCTCTCGGCGTCGAAGCGCACCTCGACCGTGCCCGTGGTCTCATCCGGGCTGAGCGGGCTCAGGGCCGCGATGTCGGCCGCGATCTGCTCCTCGGCGATACCCTGCTCGGCCTTGGCCGCGGTCAGCTGCTCCGCCAACCCCTCTGCCGCGATCACCGGGCTGACCAGCGAGTCGGTCCCGGTCAGGAAGTCCAATTCTCGGACGTCCGAGAGGAAGGCCTCGACGTCCTCGGACACCGCCGGGTCGGTGAGGGTGCTGCCCTCGGGCGCCCCGATGACGACGGTCCCCGTGGGGGCGTCGAGTTGGCTACCCGCCCCGGCGAATCTCTCCTGCATCTCCTCCTGTGTCTCGATGGACTCCAGTCCCGGGATCGAGAAGGTGGTGCTGGTCTGCTGCGTCAACGTGGCGGCGGCCGTGCCGACACCGATGATCAACAGCATCCAGGCTGCGATGAACCGCCATCTGAACAGATAGGCGGACCGCCCGATGCGGTAGAGGAATGACGCCATGCGCTGGCTCCTGGTGCGTAGGTGCTTTTCGCGAACCCTCGCAGTTTTGCACGGCGTCTGCACGATTGCACAACCCGTGCAAACTTTTGTGGCGCACGACACCTTCGACCATCCCGCCGGCCGCCAGCGCTGGCGTTTCGCTATACCCCTCGGGGTGTCTTGTACATACCCCTCGGGGTATGTATTGTCGTGGCACACCCCGAAACGGGAACCCGATCGACAAGGAGAGCACCATGCTTCTCGAGCGCATCTACGACGAGGACCTCGCACAGGCCGGCTACTTCATCGGCTGCCAGGCCAAGAACGAGGCGATGGTGGTGGACGCCCGCCGCGACGTCCGTGAGTACCTGGACCTGGCCGCGCGCCACGGCATGACGATCACAGGCGTCACCGAGACCCACATCCACGCCGACTACCTGTCCGGCACCCGCGAGCTCGCGGAGGCCACCGGGGCGACCATCTACGTCTCCGGCGAGGGCGGCGACGACTGGCAGTACGGGTTCGAAGCGGAGCGCCTGCACCACGGTGACCAGCTCACGCTGGGCAACATCACCGTCGAGGCCGTGCACACCCCGGGCCACACCCCGGAGCACCTGTCGTTCCTCATCACCGACGGCGCCTTCGCGGACAGCCCCGGATACATGCTCACCGGCGACTTCGTCTTCTCCGGGGACCTCGGCCGACCGGATCTGCTCGACGAGGCCGCGGGCGGGGTCGACACCCGCTTCGAGGGCGCCAAGCAGATCTTTCGCAGCCTGAAGGAGTCCTTCGTCACCCTTCCGGATCACGTCCAGGTCTTCCCCGGACACGGTTCGGGCAGCGCCTGTGGCAAGGCCCTCGGCGCGCTGCCGTCGACCAGCGTCGGCTACGAGCGCCGCTTCGCATGGTGGGCCGGGTATGTCGAGCGTGACGACGAGCAGGGCTTCATCGACGAGATGCTCGACGGACAGCCGGACGCGCACGCCTACTTCGGCCGCATGAAGCGGCAGAACAAGGAGGGCCCGGCGGTGCTCGGTGCCCTGGCCCCGCTCCGCGAGTTCGGCGCCACCGAGCTGGCCGGCGCCCTCGAGGCGAACGAGGTCGTCGTCGTCGACACCCGTGGCCAGGACGAGGTCCACGCCGGCACCGTCCCCGGGGCGCTCAACATCCCCGGCGTCGACAAGGCTGCGTCCTTCGGCGCCTGGGTCTACGACCCCGAGCGCGAGAACACGCCCCTGGTGGTCCTGGCCGAGGACGTCGAGATTGCCGAGGCGCTGCGCGATCACCTACTGCGGGTCGGCATCGACACGGTCACCGGGTACACGACCACCTTCGAGGGTCTGCCGATGACGACCCCCGAGATGATCGGGCCGGACGAGCTCGCCTCGTTCGACGCCGCGATGGTGCTGGACGTGCGCAACAAGACCGAGCACTCCGACGGCCACATCCCGGGCTCCGAGCAGCTCAGCGGCGGCCGGGCGCTGTGGAACCTCGACCGGCTCCCGACCGACGGACCGATCGTGACCTACTGCCAGAGCGGCGTCCGCAACTCGGTCGCGGCCAGCGCCCTGCGTCGCGCCGGTTACCGCGTGGTCGAGCTCGAGGGCAGCTACGCCGCCTGGTCCGAGCGCAACCTCGCGACCGTCTGACCGGTCGCGCCCACACCCGGGGGCCGGACACCCGTCCGGCCCCCGGGTCCGGTGGCGCCCGGCGCCACCACCCCGACACCCCCACACACCCCGAACAGTCGAAGGACATCGCTTCACCCATGCTTTCCACGCTGACGAACGCCCCGACCATCGCTCCCGCCGATCTGCGAGAGGCGATGGACTCGGATACCCCGCCCACCGTCATCGACGTGCGCTCCGGGGCCGAGTTCTCCTCGGTGCACATCCGCGGCTCCTACAACGTGCCGCTGCCCCTGCTCGCCGAGCACGGTGAGGAGTTCGCCACCCGCCTGCCCGGCCAGGTCGTCCTCATCTGCCAGTCCGGAAACCGAGCCCGCCAGGCGAACGAGCGGCTCGAGTCCGTGGGCGTCGACCCCGACTCGGTGACCGTGCTCGACGGCGGCATCGCCGGCTACGAGGCCGCCGGCGGCGAGGTCATCCGCGGCAAGGGCGCCTGGGCGATGGACCGGCAGGTCCGCATGGTCGCCGGCTCGCTCGTCCTGGCCGGCGTCACCGCCTCCAAGGTCGTCTCCCCCAAGTTCGCCTACCTCGCCGGCGCCATCGGAGCCGGGCTGACCTACTCCGCGGCGAGCAACTCCTGCGCCATGGCCGCGGGCCTGTCGAAGATGCCGTGGAACCGTTCGGCCGACGAGCCGGGCCTCGGCGCCGTCCTGGACTCGCTGCCCACCCGCTCCTGACCGATCCCACCCCGGCGCCCCCGCCGGAGAAAGGCACCTGACATGGAGATCACCACGATCATCGTCGTGGCCCTGGCCGTCCTGGTCGGACTGTCCCTGGGCCTGCTCGGCGGGGGCGGATCCATCCTGGTCGTCCCACTGCTCACCTACATCGGTGGGCTCGACCCCAAGGAGGCGATCGCGACCTCCCTGTTCGTCGTGGGCGCCACCTCACTGGTCAGCCTCGTCGGCCACGCCCGCAAGGGCAACGTCCAGTGGCGTACTGGACTGATCTTCGGCGCCGCCGGCATGGTGGGCGCGTTCCTCGGCGGACTGGCCGGCGGTTACATCCCCGGCACCGTCCTCATGGTCGCCTTCGCGATCATGATGATCGCCACCGCCGGCGCCATGATCAAGGGACGCAAGGACCGCGACGGGCAGAGCAACGATCACCACCACCCGCTGTGGCGGATCCTGCTCGACGGCCTCGTCGTGGGCGCCGCGACCGGTCTGGTCGGCGCGGGCGGCGGCTTCCTCGTCGTCCCGGCCCTCGTCCTCCTGGCGGGCCTGCCGATGACCGCCGCCGTGGGCACCTCGCTGCTGGTCATCGCCATGAAGTCCTTCGCCGGGCTCGGTGGCTACCTCACCTCGGTGTCCCTGGACTGGCCGCTCGTCGCCGCGGTCACCGCCGCCGCCATCGCCGGCTCCTTCGTCGGTATCAGCCTCACCTCCGTGGTCCCCGAGAAGGCGCTGCGCAAGGGCTTCGGGTTCTTCGTCCTGATCATGGGCGCCTTCGTCCTGTCCCAGGAGCTACCCTTCCCCGCCGCGCCGATCATCGGTGGCATCGTCGTGGTCCTGGCAGCCGCCGCCGCGATCTGCGCGTTCGGGTTCAGGGAACGCTGCCCTCTCCGGACCCCGCAACCGGCCGCCGCCAGCGTGGCCTGACACCGGCCCGGCCCGACGCCGGAAGACGATCCACCCCGACCGCACGGCCCCCGGCCGTGCGGTCGGGGTCGTTGGCCGAGGCGCCGCGGCGGTAGGTCCTGCGGTCGCAGCTGTTGGCCGTGCCGGCGCGGCGGTCGGCCGACGCGCCGGTTGCCCTCCCACCGCGCCTCGCGCACGATGCGCGGCATGGATTCCACACTGCTCTGGGACGGTTGGGAACCGATCGTCCACTCCGTCGTCATGGTCGTCTGCGGCTTCGTCGCCCTCGTCCTGATGCTCCGCGTGTCCGGCCCCCGCACGATGGCCAAGATGACCCCCCTCGACTTCATCGTCGCCGTCACCATCGGGTCGGCGTTCGGCCGCACCCTCACCGCCACCTCGGTCCCCCTGGCCCAGACGGTCCTCGTCCTGGCACTCCTCGTGGGGCTCCAGTGGCTCTTCGCCGCCGCCCGCGCCAGGTCGTCACGGGTGCGTACCCTTCTCGACCACCCGCCTGTCCTCCTCTACTACCAGGGCCAGATGCAGCACCGGGCGCTCCGACGTCACAAGCTCCTCGAGGAGGACGTCCACACCGCCGCGCGGCAGTCCGGGAAGGGTTCACTCGCGGATGTCGCGGCCGTGATCCTCCAGCAGGACGGCAGCCTGGGCGCGATCGGCGACGCGGATCTCGGTGACGCCTCCAGCCTGCTCCCCTACACCGGTCGACCTGACAAGCGACATACAGACACATAAGAGAAATCTGTCAAACCGGTCGCGTGATGTCCATCACATGGCTAACGTTTGGCCCCCGGATACCCGAGGGGGCACAGATGGACCAGTTCAACCGGCGGAGATTCCTCGCCAGGGCATCGATGTTCGGGGCGTTCGTCAGCGCCGGAATCGCCCTACCCGGAGTGGTACCCCCGTCATCGGGCCTGGGCGGCACGGCGAACGCGCAGACCGGGAGCAACGCCTTCGACGCGGTCGAGGCGTTCTCCCTCGACACCATGCGCGGACTGTGCGTCATGGTCATGCCCGGCCCGGACGACTGGTCACGGCAGCAGGGCACGCCGCGGACGGATCCCGGCCCCATCGAGGTCGGTGGCGGCGAGTTCATGAAGGACCTGTTCGACAACTACCTCGGTATGGGCGACCAACTCGCCCGACCGCTGGCGCTCGGGATCGCCCAGGCGCTGTCCGACCTGGGGATCCAGACCGGCCCCTTCCTCGGGCTGAGCGAACCCGACGGGCGGCGCATCGACCAGGTCCTGGGCTACGTCTACAGCGACCGGGTGCTCCCGCTCTCACTCCCCGTGGCGCTCCTGCTCAACACCGGCGCGCTACTCGCCGCCCCGCCCGCGATCGCCGGTCCGCTGGGGTCGCCGTTCTCGCGGCTGTCGATCACCGACAAGCTGCGGGTCCTGGAGGGGATCGAGGGGTCCGTTCCGCAGCTGGTCTCGATCATCGACGGCGCGCTCCCGGTCCCGCTGCGCGGCACCGCGTCCGGGTTCCTGAAGTTCGCCGGCGGCATCCTCCTCGAGGGAACGGCCTTCGGCGTGTACTCCGAACAGCACAACTACAACCCCGTGACCAGGACCGTCGAGCCACGGCCGGTCCCGTGGGACCTCACCGGATATCGACCGGACGGCCTCGTGGACGGCCACCCGGAGCTCCTCGGCTACTACCAGAATCGGACGGAGGTGCCGGCGGATGCGTGATGTCATCGTCATCGGCGCGGGAGGAGGCGGCCCGGTGGTCGCCGCGGAACTGGCGGGACGCGGCCTGGACGTGCTCGTCCTGGAGGGCGGCCCACGCCAGGCCGACCCGTCCACCGAGTGGTCGCACGCGGAGAACGACGCCAACAACCCCAACAACGGGTTCCTGCGTTTCGGCCCGGAGGACCGGTCCAAGCCGGCGTGGTTCCGGGAATGGACCACCAACATGTTCGTCTGGCAGCTGTCCGGCGTCGGCGGGACCACCCAGCACTACTACGGCAACAGCCCGCGCCCCATGCCCGGCGTCTTCCGCGGCTACACGGGAGCGGACGCCGCGGAGTACGACACCGGTCACCTCTTCCCGTTCACCTACGACGAGCTCGTCCCGTACCTCGAATGGGTCGAGGCGACGCTGCCCATCGAGACCGCCGCGATGGGGACCAAGGAGGCGCTGACCTTCCGGGGCTGCGAGAACTACGGCCTTCCCCTGCAGACATCCAGGAACATCACCCGCAACGCCTACCGGCCGCAGCAGAACGCGATCCTCCAGCCCGGGGGCACCGCCGGCCGGACGGACGACTCCAACCTGCTGACGTTCCCGCAGGCGACCGGCTGCACCTTCTGCGGTCACTGCTTCCAGGGGTGCTACCTGCCCCGGCAGGCCCCGCGGAACCAGTTCGCCAAACGCTCGACCGACAACAGTTACGTCCCGCTCGGCCTGTCCGCCGATGCCGTCCGCCCCGGTGGCCGCGCCTTCGAGCTGCTCGCCAACAGCTTCGTCCAGTCGATCCGCCATGAGCAGGAGGGTGCACACACTGTCGCCCGAGGCGTGACGTGGCGTGACAACGCCACCGGGGAGATCTTCTCCGAGGACGCCCGGGTGGTGGTGCTCGCCGGTGGCGCCACCGAGAGCCCCCGACTGTGGTTCAACAGCGGACTCCCCAATCCCAACGACTGGGTGGGACGGGGGCACACCGACCACTTCTTCGACTGGGTGGTGGGCAGCTTCGACGAGTACACGGGGAACTCCAAGGGCGCCAACTCCTCGGCGCGGATGGACTTCCCCGGACGCGGCGGGATCGAGAACGTCGGTCTGGGTCCGGCGATCCAGGCCTTCTCCCTCTCTCTGTCCGATTCGGGCGCCCGCGGGTACTACGACAACGGCCGCGGGTTCACCGGCCCCTGGGACGGACCGGCGGGTCGCCTGGTGGGCAACGAGCTCAAGGACCTGATGATGGGCGGGATCGACAACCTGCTCAACTTCCTCGTGATCACCGACGACCACGTCGAGGCGGGCAACCGCGTCACCCCGTCCCTGTTCCCCGCCGACGAGAACGGCGCGCCCGCCAAGATCGACGTCTCGCTGCGCCGACGCACGCCACGGACCCTCGAGAACCGGGAATTCATGGTCCGACGCGCTGCCGAGATCATGCGCGCGGCCGGGGCGAAGAAGGTCTACCGGATGGACTGGGCGCCCCTGCTGCTGCACGTGCACTCGTCGATGCGGATGGGTGAGTCCGACCAGAACTCGGTGCTCGACTCCAACGCGGAGGCCCGGTGGGTCAAGCGGCTGTTCATCGCCGACAACTCGGCGCTGGCCAACTCGCTCGGCGGACCCAACCCCACGCTGACGACCCAGGCGCTCGCGACCCGCACCGCGGAGAAGATCTTCCAGATGTACTTCGACGGGGACCCGTGGGTTGCCGGGGAGGCGCCGGTCGTGAGCACCGACCCCCGCATCTCGGCCCGGATGCAGCAACTCGGGCTGTAGGGCGGGCCTCGATCGCCGTACCGGCCGGTGGAAGCCGTGATAATTTCTGCTTATCTACCGTCGAGGTGAGCGAAAGGCTTCCATGTGCACTCGAGCCCTCTGGTCTCCGTCCCCTGACACCGTCCTGACCGGGCGGACCATGGACTACGAGGTCGATCTGGCGACGAACCTGTGGGCGTTCCCGCGAGGGATGCAGCGCGACGGCTGCGTGGACGACTCCCTGACGTGGACCTCGAGGTACGGCAGTGTCGTGGCCGCCGCGTACGACCAGGCCAGTGCGGACGGGCTCAACGAGGCCGGGCTGGCCGGTCACCTCCTCTGGCTGGCGGAATCCGACTACGGCCGAGCGTGACGCCGGGCGCCCGGCGCTCAGTGCGGCGGTGTGGGTGCAGTACATGTTGGACAACTTCGCCACCGTGGCGGAGGCCGTCGACTGGATGCGCAACTCCCGGGTCCAGGTCAGGACGTCGGGCGATCCGGGCACGGGGCGGGCCGTCACGGTCCACCTCGCGTTGGATGACAGCACCGGGGACTCGGCGATAGTGGAGTACATCGACGGCGAGCCCCACATCTGGCACGACCGGGCGTACACCGTGATGACCAACTCCCCGCCCTTCGCCGAGCAACTCGAGCGACTCCGCGAGATCAGGGGCTTCGGGGGCGAGCGGCCGCTGCCCGGCGGCTCGGACGCCGACGAGCGTTTCGCGCGCACCGCCTACTACCTCGACCGCCTCCCCGCCCCGGACGACCGGACCCTGGCCGTGGCCGAGATGCTCAGCGTGATCCGCAACGCCTCGCAGCCGTTCCGTGTGGCGGATCCGGATCAGCCGAACGCCTCCACCACCCTGTGGCGGACCGTCACCGACCTGTCCGACGGGGTGTACGTCTACGAGAGCACGCGCCGACCCAACATCGTGTGGGTGCGTCTGGATCATCTCGATCTGAGTGAGGGCGCGCCGGCCCGCCGTCTCGACCTGGTGGCGGACACCGGCCTGGAGGGCGGGTTGACCGGGGAGGTCAGCGGGCGGTTCGAGGCCCATGAGCCGATGGAATTCCTGCACGCGACCTGATCGCCTGCATCGGGCCGGTCGGGGCCGAGGGCCGGCCAGCTCTGTCGGTATCTAGAAGACGCTGATCCCCAGCCGGCGCCGGACCCTCAGGTCCGCGATGTTCAGGGCGTAGTATGCCCGGAGTGGTCGCGGGAAGACCTTCTCCAGCACCGAGGTGAGCGCGAGCACCATCCGTCGGCGGCGCAGGTCGCCGGGGGTGATCTCCCAGTGCATCTCGTCGCGGATGCGCCGGGGCACCGCGAACTTGGTCATGGACAGGTTCCACGGTCCGACCGTCTTGTGGGCCAGGGTGCCGAGCTGCTTCATCCGGACCTCGAGCACCCGGAAGTCGGCGAGCTTCTGCAGGTACTCGCGGACGGTGTCGTCGATCTCCACCGCCTCGAGCCCGTCGGCGAAGCGCTTCTCGTACTCGGCCCAGGTGGCCGGCCATCGCGCCTCGGGGACGTTGAGCGTCGTCCCCAGGGGTCGCGCCATCTCGATGATGCGGTCCAGCTGGGCCTCGGTGAGCGGGCCGTGCATCATCTGCCACTGGTCGGTGTAGTACCGCACCAGACACAGCGCCACCCAGAGCTGGGATCCGGCGTCATTGGCGTTGTAGCGCACGGGGCTGGACGGGGTGGAGGTCACCCGGGCGTGGATCCGGTGGACGGCCTCGTGGAAGAACCGGCGGTCGGAGTCGGAGCCGAGGGTGGCCACGGCGAGGTACTGGGCCGTGGTGCGTGCCCGCTTGATCGGGCGGAGGTCGCCGCGACCGCGATCCACCCTGCTCTCGACGACCCCGTGTCCCACGGCCGGGTTGGCCAACTGCATGACCACGTTGGCGACCGGGAGCCAGAAGGCCAGGTGGGTCGAGATGTCGGGCAGGTGCCGGATCGGCCGGGCCCGGCCTGACGCGATGTCGGTCCGCGTGCGTGCGGTCATCCCCACTCCCCGTTCTCTTGATCACATATATTTTACATCGGACCCGCCCGCCCGTCAGCCCCCCTCGCCGCGCGCGGAAACATGCAAGGATAGGGTCACCTAACTAACCCAGGTCGAAGGAGAACGCCGTGACTCGCCCCCAGGCCCGCCCTCCGCTCACCCTCACGGTGCTGCGCACGGAGCCGGTTACCGCGCACCTCGTGCGGGTCGTCCTCGGCGGGGACGGCTTCGACTCGTTCGCCGCCCGCGCGGAGACGGACAGCTACGTCAAGCTCGAACTGCCCCACGCCGGGGAGACGGTCGTGCGCACGTACACCGTCCGGCGGGTCGACGCGGACGCGCGCGAGATCTGGATCGACTTCGTCGTCCACGGTGACGAGGGTGTCGCCGGTCCGTGGGCCCGGTCCGTCGCACCCGGCGCCCTGGTCGCGGTGCGCGGCCCCGGCGGCGGGTACCGGCCGGACCCGGAGGCGGATTTCCACCTGTTGGCAGGTGACGAGACCGCTGTGCCGGCGATTGCGGCGGCGTTGGAGTCGCTACCGGAGAACGCTGTGGGTGCCGTGTTCCTCGAGGTGTCCGACGACGACGACGAAATCCTGATCACCGCGCCGGCGGGCGTGGAAGTCACCTGGGTGCACCGCGGAACCTCCTCGGCGGACGCCGGCCCCGGGATGATCGACGGCGAGGCACCGCTGATCGACGCGGTCCGGGGCATGCCGTGGCCGGACGGGGACGTGCAGGCGTTCGTCCACGGCGAGGCCGAGACGGTGATGAAGCACCTGCGCCCCTATCTGCGCACCGAGCGCGGCATCCCCGCCGCGCGGGCGTCGATCTCGGGATACTGGCGGCGTGGGCGCTCGGAGGAGGGCTTCCGCACCTGGAAGCGGCAGCTGGCGGAATCGGAGGAGGCGCCGCAGCAGCCCGTGAGGTGAGTCCGGGCTCACCATGCCCGGGCGACCCGGTAACCTCATGTGCCAGCACCGTTCGCATCCGGCCCCTCGCGTGAACACCGTGAGGCCCAGAAGGCACAGACAAGGGCATGGCATATGGCATTCTCACGCGCGAAGCTCATCACCGGACTGGTCGCCACCTCGGCACTCGTCCTCGCAGGTTGCTCGAGCGGTGGTGAGGACGACGCCGCCGGTGGTGGCGGCGAGTCCTACCGCATCGGCATCAACCAGCTCGTCCAGCACCCGGCCCTCGATTCCGCCACGGCCGGCTTCAAGGAGGCCTTCTCCGAGGCCGGCGTCGAGGTCGAGTTCGACGAGCAGAACGCCAACGGCGAGCAGGGCACCGCGCTGACCATCGCCCAGCAGTTCGCGGCCGACGACCTGGACCTGGCCCTGGCCGTGGCCACCCCGGCCGCGCAGGCGATGGCGCAGAACATCACCGACGTGCCGCTGCTGTTCACCGCGGTGACCGACCCGGTCTCGGCGGAGCTGGTGGACTCGATGGAGGAGCCGGGCGCCAACGTCACGGGCACCTCGGACGCCGCCCCGATCGACAAGCAGCTCGAACTGCTCAAGGAGATCGTCCCGGACGCCGAGCGCATCGGCATCGTCTACGCCTCCGGCGAGGTCAACTCGCAGGTCCAGGTGGATCAGGCCCGTGAGGCCGCGGGCCCGCTGGGCCTGGAGATCGAGACCCAGACCGTCACCACGGTCAACGAGATCCAGCAGGCCGTCGAGGCCCTCGGTGACGTCGACGCGATCTACGTCCCCACGGACAACATGGTCGTCTCGGGCATCGCCTCGCTGGTCCAGGTCGCCGAGAGCAAGCAGATCCCGGTGATCGCCGCGGAGTCGGGCACGGTCGAGGGCGGCGCCGTCGCCACCCTCGGCATCGACTACACCGAGCTGGGCCGCCAGACCGGCGAGATGGCCCTGCGCATCCTTCGCGACGGCGAGGACCCGGCCACCATGCCCGTGGAGACCGCCACCGAGTTCACCTACGTGGTCAACGAGGACGCCGCCGAGCGTCAGGGCGTGACGATCCCCGAGGACATCCTCGCCGAGGCTGAGAAGAAGTGATCGGGACCGTCGAGGTAGGCCTCATCTACGGGGTCATGGCGCTGGGGGTCTACCTGACCTTCCGCGTGCTCAACTTCCCCGACCTCACCGTCGACGGCAGTTTCACCACGGGCGCCGCGACGGCGGCCATGGGCATTCTCGCCGGCTGGAATCCGGTGCTCGCGACCCTCGCGGGTTTCGGCACCGGGTTCCTCGCCGGCACGGTCACGGGGCTGCTGCACACCAAGGGCAAGATCGACGGCCTCCTCGCCGGTATCCTCACGATGATCGCGCTGTGGTCCGTCAACCTGCGGATCATGGACGGCGCGAACATCCCGCTGCTGCGCAGCGACACCGTGTTCACGCCCCTGAAGGACGCCGACCTGCTGGGCGAGTGGCCCGGGGTGGCCATCCTCGCGGTCGTGGTCCTGCTGCTCGGGTTGATCGTCCTGTGGTTCCTCACCACCGACCTCGGCCTGTCCATCCGTGCCACGGGCGACAACGGCCCCATGATCTCCTCGTTCGGCGTCTCGACCGACTTCACCAAGACCCTCACACTGGCCCTGTCGAACGGGTTCGTGGGCATGTGCGGCGCGCTCATCGCCCAGTACCGCGGTTTCGCCGACATCTCGATGGGCATCGGCCTCATCCTCGTCGGCCTGGCCTCGGTGATCATCGGGCAGGCCATCCTCGGCCAGCGCAAGCTGCTGCTCGCGGTGCTCGCCGTGATCCTGGGCGCCCTGCTCTACCAGCTCATCATCTTCGCGGCCCTCCGCGTCGGCCTGGATCCCAACGACATGAAGGCCGTCACGGCCATCCTCGTCGTGGTCGCGCTGCTGCTGCCCCGCTGGAAGGGCGCGGGCGGACGCTTCGGACGCAAACCCACCACCCCGGTCGCCGCCAACGAACGTGCTGCGGCGGGAACCGGGACCGCCGTCGGCGCGGGACCCGAGTCCGCCGGCGCCGCCGCGACCGGCACCAAGGAGGCGTGACGATGCTGACCGTCACCGGAGTGTCCAAGACGTTCTTCCCCGGCACCGTCAACGAGCGCCGGGCGCTGCACGACCTCAGTCTCACGCTCGCCGAGGGCGACTTCGTCACGGTGATCGGTTCCAACGGCGCCGGCAAGTCGACACTGCTCAACGCCGTCTCCGGGCGGTTGCTCGCCGACAGCGGGAACATCGAGATCGACGGCACCAACGTCAACCGCCTGCCGCAGCACCGGCGCGCCAAGTACGTCGGCCGCGTCTTCCAGGACCCGCTCGCCGGGACCGCGCCCAATCTCACGATCGAGGAGAACCTGTCGCTCGCGTTGCTGCGCGGTCGCCGGCGGGGCCTCGGCCCGGGCCTGAGCAAGAAGCGCCGCGGCCGGTTCGCCGAGCAGCTCTCCATGCTGGAGCTCGGCCTCGAGGACCGGCTCACCGCCAAGGTCGGCCTGCTCTCGGGCGGACAGCGGCAGGCGCTGTCCCTGCTCATGGCCGGGTTCACCCAGCCGCGCATCATGCTGCTCGACGAGCACACGGCGGCGCTCGACCCGCAGCGTGCGGAGTTGGTCACCACGATCACCGAGCGCATCGTCCGCGAGGGCGGTCTGACCACTCTCATGGTCACGCACAACATGGAGCAAGCCATCCGCCTGGGCAACCGGCTCATCATGATGCACGAGGGCCGGATCGTCTACGAGGCCGACGCCGCGACCAAGTCCGCGCTCACCGTGCAGGACCTGCTGCGCGAGTTCACCAACATCAAGGGCGCGACCCTGTCGGACCAGGCCTTCCTCGGCTGACCCGCCCCGCGCCGCCGGGCGGGCCCCGCGCCGGCGGCGGCCCGACCAGGCCCCGCTGGCCGCCACCCCGACCGGGCCCCGCCGCCGACCGCCCGACCGCCCGTCGAGCAGAGGAATTCGCACACCCGCTTCTCGGGCGATACGCGCGAGATCCTCTTCTCGGCGCGCGTGGTGCTGTGGGCAGGGGTGCGACTCAGCGCTCGACGGCGGCAGCCGCCTCCCAGCCGTCGCCCTGTCGGCGCACCAACCCCATCTGCTCGAACTTCTCGAACCAGCCCGGGGCCGGCCAGTCACCCCAGCGCTCGGCGTAGTGGGCGCCGTTGCGCAGCAGGTCGGCGAGGTGGTCGACCGGCGGATCGGCGACCGGGTGCCACCGGTGGTAGGCATGGGCGCCGGCCACGAGCAGCACCGGCACGCGCCGGTACAGCACCCTGCGACCGAAGTCGGTGTCCTCGGCGCCGTAACCGGTGAAGGCCTCGTCGAACCCGCCGAAGTCCTCGCGTAGGCGCGCCCACAGCGCCGGGCGCAGGGCGAACGACAGGGACCAGAACATCCCGAACTCGTCCGGCTCCAGCGCGCGGGTGCCCCGGGCCGGGAACGGGCGTGCCGGGTGCGGGTCGGTGAAGGCCGGCAACTCGGCAGGGTCAGGGGCGCCGGCGGACTCGGGCAGGTAGGTGACCGGGCCCAGGCCCACGGCGCCGTCGGGCAGTTCGGAGTAGTACCACCCCAGGTCGGGGCCCGGCATGCAGTCGACATCGAGGAAGACGATCAGCTTCGCGCCCAGCTCGGCCGCTCTGTCGCCTCCGAGGTTGCGGCTCCGGGCGACGGGCAGGTCGGGGCCGGCCTCCAGCTCCACGACCTCGACGCCGTCAGCGGAGAGTTGTCCGGCCAGGTCGGCACTGCCCGGCCGCTCGGGCAGGACCACGACGTGCCGGGCGCCGGGCAGGTGCTGGGCCATCGCCCGACGTTGTGAGCGCAGGTGGTCGGCGCGACCGGGCGTGCAGACGGTCACCACCGCGATCGACGCGGCGGCGGTCACAGCGCGGCCTCCGCCGCGTGACGGGCCCCGTGGTCCGCACCGTTGCCTGCCGCGTGACGGGCCGCGTGACGGGCCCCGTGGCCCACCCCGTGGCCCACCCCGTGGCCTTCCGGCTTGTGACCCGCGGCGACCGCGGTGAGCACGCCGGCCAGGCGGGCGGCCGCGCCGTCGACCTCCCACGCCTCCCGCAGGCCCGACCCGGAGCCCGGGGTCGAGCGGGCGCGCTCGAGCGTGCGCCGGATCGAGTCGACCAGCTGCTCGACCGGGTCGTCGCGGCCCACGACCTCCGCCAGCCCCAGCGTCCGGAGGGTGCCGGCGGTGGCGTCCTGCTCGCCGAAGGGGCGTTCCTCTGGAGTCACGACGACGTGGGCGTCGGCGGCGGCGAGGTCGGCTATCGAACTCTGCCCGGCGGCGGTGATCACCACGTCGGCCCGGCACAACTCGTCCCACGGGTCGGCCACCCAGCGTCCGTCCGGCCCACCGAGCGAGATCCACTCGACGTCGCCGAGTAGCCCGGGAACGGCGTCCCAGCGGGCGTCGTGGCCGGCACCACCGGAGCCCCGCAGATGCAGGATCCTCGGCCGACCACCGCACCGGGCGCCCGGGTCGGGAGCGCGGTCGGCGAAGCGCGAGACCCCGCCGACGGGCACCAGCGGGCGGTCCGCCCCGGCGGGGACCGGCGCACCGGCGGCGCGCGGCCACCCGGCGACCAGGGCCGAACACACCCCGTGCGCGAGGACGTGCGGGGCGTCGTCGCGGCGCCCCGGCAGGACGGTGGTGACCACGGGAGTCCCGGTCAACCGCGCGGCCAGGGTCACCTCGACGGAGATGTCGCTCCAGAACACGTCCGGCGCGGTCCGGTCGATCCACCCGGCGATCATCGCCATGCGCTGACGGAGTCCGGTCTGCCCCAGCGGCACCCAGTGCAGCCTGCCCCCGGCGGTCGGGTCCGCCACCGGCCCGGCCTCGTCGTAGTCCAGTGGGAGCGGGAGGACCCGGATCCGCCCGGGGTCGGGATTGGCGTCGTCGCGGATGCGGGCGGAGGTGAGGACGGTGACCTCGTCGTCCAGGTCGGCGGCGACCGAGAGCGCCCGCTGCACGTGGCCGTTGCCCTGGTGGTGGGCGTAGATCCCGATCACGACGCGGCGACCACCAGCAGCCCGCGCAGGCGGGCCTCGAGCTGGTCGATGCGAGCGTCGTGGGAGAACGCGGCGGCGGCGGCGCGGGCGGTCGCGGCGCGGTTCAGCGTCAACGCGGCGGGGATGCCGGCCGCGAGGGCGGACGCGGGGTCGCGACCCGGTTCGACCAGCACCACGCCGGGTTGGCCGCTGAGGATCTCCCGGATGCCGCCACGCGCCAGGGCCACGACCGGGGTACCGCAGGCCAGCGCCTCGACGGCGGTGAGCCCGAACGGTTCCTCCCAGCACGGGGTCACCAGTGCGACCGCGGCCGAGACGACGAGCGGGACGAGCGCGTCCCGACCGAGCGGACCGTGGTAGCGCACGCTGTCGCCGGCGTCGCGCAACCGGGGCGCGAGCACCCTCTCCATGTACCGGTCGTCGCCGACCCGGCCGGCCAGGTCGAGCCGGAGCCCGGTGCGCCGGGCCGCCTCGACCGCCAGGTGCGGGCCCTTCTCCGGAACGATCCGGCCGGTCCACACGGCGCGGGGACGGTCGGTGGGCCGGAGGCCGACCCGGGAGGTGCGCCCGGCGACCGGTCGGGCCGCAGCGGCGGTAGCGGCGGTAGCGGCGGTACCGGCGGCGGCGGGCCGGAAGGCGGAACGGGCGGCAGTCCGCCCGCCGGCGCCTGCCCGGGGGCGCCAGATCTGCAGGTCGACCCCGTTGGGCAGCACCTCGGCACCGTGGGGCACTCGCCAGGACCCCAGGACGGAGCGACTCACGGCGAGCACCCTGCCGGTCGCCGACCCCAGCCGGTCGAACGCCTCCTGCATGGGCGCCAGCTGCGGGCAGTGCAGGGTCGTGATCATGGGCGTGGCCATCTCGGCCGCGCGGACGAGCGGGACGTGCGACAGGCTGTGGTTGAGCACCACGTCGAACCCGGACACCGCCACGTGGTCCATGAGTCGCTCGAACTCCGCGGCGTCGGCCTCGTACCCGCCGGGCGGGTAGTAGCTGTCGCCGCGTCCGGTGGCGGCGGCCAGGGTGGTGAACTCGTGGCGCCGGTCGTGACCCTCGCTGCCGGCGGCGGCGTAGAGCGTGACGCGGTGTCCCCGTGCGCGCAGGGCCCGCACCTCCTTGGCCACCACGACCTCGAGCCCACCGGCGTACGGCTCCCGGATGGGGAACCGCGACGGGCCGATCACCGCGATGTCGAGTAGATCCTCGTTGCGGGCGTCCACGGGCCCCCTCTCGTCTCGTCGCCCCCGGCGGGTGCGGAGGATGTCGGAACCTCTGATAATGGCCCCCCGGGGGGCCCTCCGCCACCGCTGGCCACCCCCGACGCTCACCAGCCGCCGAGCACCCTCTCGAGCCGCACCCCCGCGCCGTCGTCGTCGATGCCCCGGACGCCGGCGTGCGACGCCGTGACCGCGGTCGGCTCGGGTGGCTGCTCGCCCCAGTGGAGTTCGCGTGCGAGCGCCCGCGAGCTGCGGACCTCCGCGAGGCTGTAGCCCTCGTCGTCGTCCAGGGTCACGCTCCCCACCGGTGGGCACAGCGCGCGCAGGCGCCGCGGGTCGAGCGCCCCCGGCGCACAGGGACGGAGGATGTCGACGAGGACGGGGGGACGACGACGAGGGCCCGCGCCCGGCGTACCGGGCCGCCACCACTGACCGCGCGTCCCGAGGGTCACCCGGGGGTCATCGGCGAAGAGTCGGGCGACCACGGCGGCGTCGGGTGTGGCGGGGTCGACGGTCACGGCCACGTCGCCCCAGGCGAGCAGGGAGAGGCAGGTCGCGGCGGTGGAGCCGGTCCCGGCGAACTCGGGGCTGCCGGCGTGGACGTGGACCGCGACCGACGGCAGGGCGAAGATCCCGGCGGCCGGCCGGGTGAGCGGCGAGGCGATGAGGCCGGCCAGGAGGGCGGACTCGGCGTTCTTCTGGGCGAGTTTGCGCGCGAGTCGGTCGGACTCGTCGCGGTGATCGTCCGCCTGACCGCCGTCCGCGTGACCGCTGTCGGTGTGGCCGCCGTCCGCCTGACCGGCGTCGGTGTGGTCGGCGTCGGCGCGGCCGGCCCAGTCGGGGCCGTCGTGCCAGGCCACCGCGTCGGGCAGGTAGCGCAGGCGGCCGCCGGCCTGTTCGCAGCGCCACGCCAGGTCCCAGTCCTCGCCGCCGTAGCCGACGATGTCCGGGTCGAACCCGCCGGCGAGGTCGTAGAGGCGGCGGTGCAGGCCGCACGCCGCGGACAACACCCCCCGCCACAGGTCCTCGCCGCGGGTGAGGTCCGCCGTGTCCGCGTAGAACGCCGCAGGCCAGGCGGGGTCGGGGAGGATCTCGGCCGGTTCGACGGTCGGCTCGGCCCCGGTCCGGGTGACGGCAAACCGGCCGTACCGCCGGCGGCCCACTGCGAGCAGGTCCGGGTGGCCGTCCAGCGCGGCGCACATCGTCGCCACGAAGTCGGGCCCCGGGACGGTGTCGCCGTCGAGGAACAGCAGGAGGTCGCCGTCGCCCGCGCAGGCGCCGAGGTGGCGTGCGGCCGAGGCGCGGAAGCCTAGATCGTCCTGGCGCACGACCGTGACCTCGGGCGGGACCACCGGCGCGGCGCGAGAGCCGTCGTCGGAGACGATGACGCGCACGGTCCGTCGGGGGTCGCTCTGGTGGCGCAGCGCCGTGAGGATCCGGTCGAGCATCGGCTGGTCCTCGTAGAACGGGATCACCACGTCGACACTCTTGGGGACGTCACTGTTCGGGGTGCCTGTCATGCGAGCCATCCCTCCCACGCCCGGCGGTACGCCCGGCCGAGGTCGGCCATCCCCGACGGCGCCGCCTCGCGACGGGTGGGGGACGGGTCGTCGAGGAGTCGTCGCAGGTCGCCGACGAGATCCGCCCCGTCGGTGATCAGCAGGGAGCCGGGATGCCGGCGCTCCATCTCGCGGGTGTAGTCCGAGTCGTAGACCAGGGGGCGTCGCCCGGCCGCGGCCCAGGTGTTGAGCGACCCCGACGCCGACACGTTCCGGAACAGGGCGACGGGCACGGTGACCTCGCCGAGGACGCGGGCGAGGTCGTCGTCGTCGATCCGACCAGTCACCTCCGCGCCGCCACCGGCGGCCCGGACGGTCTCCAGCGCGGCGTGGACGTAGTCGTCGTGCCCCTCGGCGGGCGTCCCCAACAGGCGTAGTGACACGGCCTCGTCGCCGGCGTCGGCGAGCGCGGCGACGGCGTCGGCCACCACGTCGACGGCCTTGCCCGGGTGCAGGAATCCGAACACGCCCACCGACCGGGCGTCGGGGGTCAGGTCGGCGGGCGGCGCCAGGTCGGGGACGGGCAGCGGGATCACCGCGTCGACGGCGATGTCGGCCGCCGCGCAGAGGTGGCGCTCGTGCTCGGAGCTCACCACGACGAGCCCCGCCGCCCCCGCGATGCGCTGGTAGGCCCGCGTGCGCCGCCGACACCGCTCGGCGCCCTCCGCAGGCTGGGGGACGTCATGCAGGGTGACCGCGATGCGGCGGCCGCGCGCCAGGTCCTCCACGGTCATCGCGGCGTCGTCAGCGGTGGCGCCGAAGAGGGAATCGGTGATGTGCAGGTGGACCGGCACGCCGGGTCGGGCGTCGAGTACCTCGCGTACCCCGGCGACGTTCGCGACCTCGAGCACCTCCGTCCCGGCCGCGCGGGCGCACTCCACCGCGAACCGGGTCACCCCGTGTTCGGGCGGCCCCAGGGCGAGTGTGATCGGTGCGATCGTCAGCGGCGCGCGCTGCTCGCCGGCATGCCCTCTGCTCACCTCAGCCCCAGCATCTCGATGCGGGCGGCGTGCCGACGCAGGCCCTCCTCCACCACTCCGGGCGTGGCCGCGTACCAGTCGAGGTGGGCGTCGATGATCTCGCGGCTGGGCACCGGGACGCCGTCGACCAACCACTCTCCCGAGCGGGCGCCCCCGGCGACATCACCCGTCTCCACGCCGAGCGCCCGTGCGACGGTCGACTCCACCGGCGCGCGCGTGCCGCCGAGGGGCTCGCGGTCGCCGATGCGGGGCGGGTCGGTGAGCAGGCCTGCGGGCAGGCGCTCGATGATGCGGTCGAACACCGTGGCCAGCGTGTGCCGGTCGGGGTGGTTGATGGTGTGCCAGCGCGGGGCACCCTCGAGGAGGTCCGAGGCGACCAGCGTCCCGTGGGCCTGCTCGCGCACGCGCAGCGCCTCCACCGACTCGGTGGCCGAGGCCCGCGCCTGCTCGGGGGTCGGAGCGGCGTCGAGAACGCTCAGGTCGCCGGTCGCGGCGGCGACGATCGCCCGCAGGTCGTGGTACGGCGCGATCGGCGGGACCAGGGAGCGGTCGTGGGGTGGGCGGACCAGCACCTGGTACGGATGCAGTCCGGCGTACCGCAGGACGGGGGTCAGCACGACCGTGGCCGAGGCCGGCAGGCGCGCGGCGAGCTGGCGGTGTCCGAGCGGCAGGTCGCGGTAGTCGTCGCGAACGGGTTGGACGATCAGCACGTCCGTACGGGCGAGGTCCGTCTCCAGGCCCGGCAGGTCGTCGGCCGTCATCTCGTATACCGGCCGCACGTCCACCACCCGGACCTCCGCGGAGGTCCGGAGCAGGTCGCGGTAGACGTCCGCCTGGCAGTTGCCGATCACCATGACGGTCGGGAGGTCGGGGGTGCTCACCGGGCCGAGCGTATGCAGGGGCCCAGGTGGCGGCAACCGGCGGGCGTGGCACGGTGGCGGGGTGAACACTGGCTCCTCTCCGACCCCGCCGCCGGTCCGGGTGCGCTCCGTGCCGGCCGGGCACGACTACGTCCGCCACGCCATCTCGCCCGCGGCCGACGTCTCGGTGCTCGCGGACCCCGTGTTGGATCCGGCCGAGCCCGCCCGCTGGTGGCCGCACCCGGCGCTCGAGGCCGCCGACCGTCCCGAGGTCCTCGACGGGGCCGACGTCGTGCATGTGCACTTCGGTTACGAGCACCGCTCCCCCGGGCAGATCGCGGAGTTCGTGGCGGCGTTGCGGTCGCGGGGCCTGCCGCTGGTGGTCACCGTGCATGACCTGACCAACCCGCACGAGCCCGACCCCGCCGCCCATCTCGAGCGCACCGGCCACCTCGTGCGGGGCGCCGCCGCGGTGATCACGCTGACCCGCGGCGCCGCCGCGGAGATCCGCGAACGGTGGGGCGCCCGCGCGCAGGTCCTCCCGCATCCCCGGCTCATGGCCGCGGAGGTCACCGAGCCGTACCGGCTCGCGCGGCTCGATCGCTCCGGAGGCAGGCGCATGGTCGGTGTGGTGCTGGGCTCGCTGCGCGCGGGAGTCGCCGGCGAGGAACTCCTGGCCCCACTGGTCACCGCGCTGTCCGAGGGTGCCCACCTGACGGTGATGGTTCGCGCGGACGCCCTGGCCGCCGCGCGCGATCCGGAGCATCCCCGCCACGCGGCCGCGACCGCGCTCGACCGGCTCGACGCCCATCCGGACGTCGAGGTCCGGGCCCACGACCACCTGGCCGACGACGAACTGTGCGCGGCCCTGGCCGGATTCGACGCGCTCGTCCTGCCCCACCGCCACGGCACCCATTCCGGCTGGCTGGAGCTGTGCCGCGATCTGGGGCTGCCGCCGGTCATCCCGCGGATCGGGTACCTGGCCGAGCAGTGGGACCCCGGCGTGCTCGGATCGGGGTCGGCCGGATCGGGCACGGCCGTCTACGACCCGGGCCACCCCACCGCCGACGACCTGCGCCGGGCGCTGATGGCCGCCCTCGACGGCCCGCCGGTCCCGGCGCGCGCTCCCGCGTCCGAGGACGCCGCGGTCGCCGCCGCCCACGCCCGGATCTACCGACACGTGCTCTCCGCTGCGGCCGAGAGGTAGTGCAGCGGGGCGGACCCGGTCGGGTCGTCAGGCCTCCTGGCGACGGACCATCTCGCCGATCCACTCCGGCGCGTACGGCGAGGTGCAGTTCGGCGGCGTCGGGTAGTCACGCAGCACACCCAGGCGCTCGCCGATCTCCAGTGCGCGCGCCCGCAGATCCGGATGCTGGATCCCGATCTGGGCCAGGCACGTGTTCATCTCCCACTGCAGCCGTTCGTGGGCGCCGGCCATCTCGGCCTCGATCACGTCCAGCAGCGCGGGCAGGTCCAGCCCCTCGGGCTTCTTGGCCACCCGGTCGGCGGTGAGCGCCCAGCCGGCGGAGGCGACCACCGGGTCGGCGTCGTCCAACCACGCCACGCGCAGGTCCTCGGCGTGCGGGCCCTTCATCACGACGTAGCCGACCAGCCAGTCGTGGACCTTCCGGGTGCGGGCCTCGCGCAGCATCGTGTCCAGCTCGGTGGCCGAGAACTCCTTGGGCCGGCAGACGAGCAACGCGAGCAGCCTCGCCGCCGAGTCGCCCGTGTCCCACAACTCCAGCGCCAGCGGATGGTTCTTCTTCACCCGCTTGGCGACCGCCCGGAGCGAGGTGAGGTTGACCGCGTGGTCGTCGCCGTGCCGCTCGTTGACCTCCAGGATCCGTGCGTCCTCGAGTTCCGCGAGTTCGGCCATCACCTCGTCGCGGGTCGGCGTTGTCGTCGTCGTCATCATCGTCTCCTCGTCCGTCCCTGGCGGCACCGTGCGCGCCTCGCGGTGCTTCCCGTCCGCACCGCGTCGGCGCCCCGCCCGCACCTATACTCGCCGGGTGCGCCTGTGGAGCATCGATCCCGTCCTGCTCGACCGCGCCGCGCTGGTCGCCGGGTGGCGCGAGGGGCTCCTGGCCCAGAAGGTACTCCGCGGGCTGACCAAGGGCTATCGCAGTCATCCGCAGCTCGAGCGCTTCCGCACGCTCCCCGACCCGGTCGCGGGGGTCGCCACCTGGCTGCACGGGCTGGCCGACGCCGCCGACGCGCGCGGCTACCGCTTCGACCGCACGCGCGTCGTTCTGTCGCCCGGGGTCGAGCGCCTGCCGCTCACCGACGGGCAGCTCGCGCTGGAGTGGGCGCACCTGCGGGCCAAGGTGGCCGAGCGCGACCCCGCGTGGTTGGACCGCCTCGTCGCACCGCGCCCGCACCCGATGTTCGACCTGGTCCCGGGGCCGGTAGCCGCCTGGGAACGCGCACCCCTACCGGAGGCCTGACATGCCGAGACCGTCCGCCCGCGTGCCCTTGCCCGTGCTCGTCGCCCCCGCCGCGGTCTCCACGGCGCTGGCATTGTGGCCGATCCGCCGACCGTTCGCCGCCGCGACCGCCGGCTGGGTGTGGAGCCTGCCCGCGCAGGAACTCCCGCTGCACGTCGGGGCGCTGGTCGGGGCCGCGACCGCGCCTGCGCTGGCCGGTCGGGGCGGTCGGGCCGCGCGTCCCTCCGATCGCGTGGGGGTCGGCATCGCTACGCTGACCTGGGCGGGTCTGGGTCTCGTACTGTCGCGGCACCTCGCCGCGGCCGCCGCCCTCGACCGCGCGCTGGCCGAGGGACTGGGCGACGGGCTGGGCGACGGGCCGGGCGAGGGGCTGGGCGAGGGGGAGACGACGAGCCCGTCGGCCCTCCACCGCACGCCGTGGCCGAGAGTGCTGTTCCGCCCGTGGCCGCTGCGGCCGCGCGGGGTGCGGGCCCGCCGGGGCATGGTCTACGGACCGGATCCGAAGACCAACCGCTTCGATCTCTACACCCGTACCGGCTCGTCGCGGGCCGGCGGTGGCAACGCCAGCGGCGGCAACAGCGGCAGCAGCGACATCAGCGGCAGTGGCGCCGGCGACGTCCGCGGTGTGCTCGTCCACATCCACGGTGGGCACTTCCGGGCGGGCGGCCCGAGCCGGGAGTCGCGGGCGATGCTGTTCGACCACGCCGCGCGCGGGTGGGCGGCGATCAGCACCACCTACCACCTCTCGCCGACCCCGGAATCGGGGTTCCCGCAGCACCTGGTCGACGTCAAGCGGCTCCTGCGGTGGATCCGCACCGAGGGCCCGGCGCACGGGATCAGGGCCGACGCGCCGATCGTGGTGGCGGGCAGTTCGGCCGGGGCACACCTCGCGATGATGACCGCCCTGACCGGGGGAGATCCCCGCTTCCAGCCGGGATTCGAGGACGCCGACACCACGGTCGCCGGCGCGATCGGGTTGTACGGCTACTACGGTCGCCTGGGCCTCGAGACCCGGGACGTCTCCGACCCCGTGCGCCACGCGGCCTCCGGCGCCCCGCCGGTGGCGATCATCCACGGCACCCACGACACCTACACGCCGGTGAAGGGGTCACGCCGACTCGTACGGCACCTGCGCGCCGGGTCGCCGAACCCCGTCGTCTACGCCGAGCTCCCCGGTGCCCAACACGGGTTCGACGCGGTGCGCTCGCCGCGCTACCTGGCGGTCGTCGACGCGGTCTCGAGATTCACCGACCGACTCGCCTGATGTCGGCAGCAAGCACGCCTTGGCGGGCGTAGTGTCGCCCTCAGCCGACGGAACCCCATCACCGAGGAGCCCCGATGCCACTGTCCGGCGAGTACGAGCCCAGCCCGAGCGAGTGGGTGCGGATGCAGGTCGAGACGTACGAGCAGACCGACGGCGAGGAGGGCGGTGACCTCGCGGGCATCCCCGTGGTGATCGTGACCACCGTCGGCCGGAAGTCCGGCAAGCTGCGCAAGACCCCGCTGATGCGCGTCGAGCACGAGGGGTCGTACGCGGCCGTCGCCTCGCAGGGCGGCGCTCCCACCCACCCGGTCTGGTACTGGAACATGAAGGCCGATCCCCACGTGGAGGTCCGCGACAGGGACCGGGTCGGCGACTACACGGCCCGCGAGCTCAGCGGCGCCGAGCGCGACCGGTGGTGGGAGCGGTCGGTCGCCGTGTACCCCGATTATCGCGACTACCAGCAGAACACCGACCGGACCATCCCGGTGTTCGTCTTGGAGCCGCGCGATTAGGCTCAGCGCGGGGAATTCCAGAGCGGAACACTCCGCGATACACCAGGAGGGCGCCGGATGAGCCGAATCGCTCTCGTCCTCGGATGCGGGGGCACGATCGGCGGGGCCTGGATGATCGCCGCCCTCCACGCGCTCACCGAGCAGACGGGATTCGACCCCCGGGAGGCGGACGTCCTCCTGGGGACCTCGGCGGGCGCCGAGCTGGTGACCATGCTCGCCGGCGGCATCGGGGTCGACGAACTGGTCGATATGCAGCGCGGGCAGGCCTGCGACATGCGGCTCCGCGAACACATCGCCTCCACCCCGCCCGGGCGGCCGCCGCTGCCCCGGCTCCCGCTGCTCAACCCCGGTCTGCTCCGCACACGGTCCGGGCTGGGCGCCCTCACCGGTATCGCCCCCACCGGTCGCGGCGACGCCAGCTGGTTGCAGCGACTGGCCGAGGGCTTCGAGGTGGGCGCCTGGCTCCCCCACACCGGTGCCCGGATCGTCGCCTACGACGTCCTCGCCGGGGAGCGCGTCCTGTTCGGCGCCCCGGGCTCGCCGATGGCCACCGTCGGCGAGGCGTTGCGCGCCTCCTGGGCGACCCCCGGGTGGATGCCACCGGTGCCCGTCGGTGACCGGATCTTCGTCGACGGCGGCATGGGTTCCACCGCGTCCGTGGACCTGATCGGGCCGGAGGACGCCGACCTCGTGTTCGTCCTCGCCCCGATGGCCTCGGCGCCCGGCGTCCGCGTCCCCGGCCGGGGCGGCGGGATCGAGTACCGGCTGATCCGCCGCCCGATGTCCACCCAGCTGCACGACGAGGTCGCGAGCGTCCGCGCCCGGGGTACGACCGTCGTCCCGATCCTGCCCACCGCCGTCGACCTCGCCGGCCTGGGCGCCCACTTCATGAACGCCTCCCGGCGGGAGGCGGCGTTCGAGTCGTCCATGGTGACCGCGCCGGACACGGTCCGCAACGCGCTGGCGGACAACGCGGTCGACGTGTGAGTCCGGGTCGATCGCGCGAGTGGCGCGAGCCGCGCGTGGTGATCGTCGGAGCCGGGGTCGCCGGCATCACTGCCCTGCACGTCTTCCGCGAGCGGGGCTTCACCGACGTCACCGTGCTGGAGAAGGGCTCCGACGTCGGCGGGGTCTGGTACTGGAACCGCTACCCGGGCCTGACGTGCGACGTGCCCTCCCAGCTCTACCAGTTCCGGTTCGCGCCGAAGCCCGACTGGTCACACGTGTGGGCCGACGGTCCCCAGATCCAGCGCTACCACCGCCGGGTCGTCGACGACCTCGGCCTGGCCGGGCACATCCGGACCGACACCGAGGTGGCCGCCGCCCGCTGGGACGAGGGCACCGCGACGTGGGAGCTGACCCTCGCCGCCCGGGGCGGGGGCGACGGAGGCGGTGGCGACAGCGACGACGGGCGCGGTCACGACGACGACGACGGCGACGACGGCGACGACGACGACGACGACGACGAGACCATCACCGCGGACGTCGTCGTGTTCGCGACCGGGGTCCTGCACCACCCGGCGATCCCCGACATCCCCGGACTGGCGGACTTCCGCGGGGAGGTCGTCCACACCGCACGCTGGCCCGACGGGCTCGACACGACCGGTCGCCGCGTCGCAGTCCTCGGCACCGGCTCGACCGGCGTCCAGGTGGTGTCCGCCCTCGTCGGTGAAGCGGGATCGGTCACGCACTACGCCCGCACGCCCCAGTGGATCCTGTGGGCCCCGATGCGGATGCGCCAGCTCGTCGTCGTCGGCTCGGTACTGCGGCGGTTCCCCACCGCCCACCGCGCGCTGTACGCCGCGCTGCAGTGGGGATCCGGCGTCCTCGCCGACATCACCACCAGACCGTCGTGGCGGCGACGCGCGGTCCAGGCCTACGCGCGACTCTCCCTCCGGGCGCAGGTCCGGGACCCCGACCTCCGCGCCCGGCTCACGCCGGACGACGAGCCGCTGTGCAAGCGGCAAGTGGTCTCGGGGACGTACTACCGCGCCATCCAGCGCAGCGACGCCGAGCTCGTCACCGACGCGATCGCGCAGGTCACCCCGGACGGGATCCGCACCGCGGACGGCGCCGAGCGTCCCGCCGACGTGATCGTGCTGGCGACCGGCTTCCACGCACACGACTACATGCGCCCCATGGAGGTCGTCGGACGCGACGGGCGCACCCTCGAGCGCGAGTGGGCCGACGGCCCGCGCGCCTATCGGATGACCGCCATCCCGGGCTTTCCCAACGCGTTCACCGTGCTGGGCCCCAACTCCCCCACCGGCTCGATCTCACTGCAGCACACCGCCGAACTCACCGCCCGGTACATCGCCCACTGGCTCGAACTCCTCCGCGACGGCGCGATCCGGTCGGTGGAGGTGACCGAGGAGGCGACCGCCGAGTTCAACGACGACGTCGCCGGGGCGATGGGGCCGACGGTCTGGAACACCGGCTGCCACTCCTGGTACTTCCACGACGGCGGCACGATCGACCTGTTCCCCTTCGACCGGGCGCGACTGGCCGAGCTCATGGGGGAACCGGACCACTCGCACTTCCGGGTGGGCTGAGGGCGCTTTCCCGGGCGGGCCGCTGGCGGCGCGACGGTCAGTGCGTCGGGCGACGGTCAGCGGGCGGCCCGCCTGTTGACCGGCCGGGTCCCGTCGCCCAGATCCGGTCGGGGCAGGCGCCGGCCCGGGTCGGCCAGACCGACGACGTGGCCGTCCGCCGACAACCGCGTCATCGCCTCGAGCAGCATCCGGCGCGCGCTGGCGTTGACCGAGGACACGCGGCTGAGGTCCAGGGTCACCTCGCTCGGCCCCTCGGGGATCTCGGCGAGGCGTCGCAGGACCTGTTCGGCGCTGGCGAACGTCATGGGGCCCTGCAGCCGGAAGGTGCGGCGCCCGGAGATCTCGTCGAACCGCACCGAGCGGACGGCCTCCACGTCCGTGACGGTGGTGTTCATCAGGTGCAACTCGAGGTCGTGGGACAGCCGCTCGAAGGTGCGCACCCCCTCCACGCTGTGGCCGTGCTCGTCGAGCCGCGGGGAGAACACCCCGAGCCCGACCTGCCCGGGCAGGGCACCGAAGATCCCGCCCGACACCCCGCTCTTGGCGGGGATCCCCACGGTGGACATCCAGTCCCCCGCAGCGTCGTACATGCCGCAGGTGGCCATCACAGCGAGCACCTGCCGGGCGACCGGCGCCGACACCACGCGCTCCTTGGTGACCGGGTTGATGCCGCCCGTCGCCAGCGTCACCGCCATCACCGCCAGGTCGCGCACGGTCACCCGGTAGGCGCACTGCCGGGTGTAGCCGCGCACCACCCCGTCGGGGTCGTCCTCGATGATCCCGCCGGCCCGCACCAGGTTGGCCATGGCCCGGTTACGGAACGCGGTGCGCAACTCGGAGTCCAACACCGCGCTGTCGACCTCGAGTGGTCGACCCGCGAACGCCGAGAGCCCCTCGAGGATGGTCTGGTCACGCTCGGTCTCGGTGGCGCCCTCCGGCCCGACCAGGGTGTGCGTGGTGATGGCCCCGATGTTGATCATCGGGTTGCGCGGCCGGCCCGTCTCGCGGTCCAGGGAGATCTGATTGAACGCGTCCCCGGACGGCTCCACCTCGACCTTCTCCAGGACCGCCTCGATTCCCCGGTCCCGCAGGGCGAGCGCGTAGACGAACGGCTTGCTAATCGACTGGATGGTGAACTCGGCATCCGCGTCCCCGGCGGTGTAGACGACGCCGTCCATCGTGCAGGCGGCCACCGCGAACCGGTCGGGGTCCACGGCCGCGAGCTCGGGGATGTAGTCGGCGAGCCGGCCGGCGTCGCCGTTCGAGCAGGCGTCGCGGATCTCGAGCAGATAGTCAGGTACCGGCGTCTTCACGCCACCAGCGTGTCATGCCGGAGGGCCCGGGGCGGCGTGTGCACCGCCCCGGGCCCTCCGGCACCGCGAACCGGTCGTGGTCAGTGATCGTGGTGGTCATCCGCCTTGGTCGGGTGGACGGTCCCGTGCTCGTGCTCCGGCGGACCGTACAGCGAGTACACCTTGAGGTCGTCCTCACCGATGTTGGTGACGTTGTGCCAGCTCCCGGCGGGCACGAGGATGACCCAGTCGTCGGAGACCTCGCGCACGAAGTCGAGCTGATCCTTCGCGGGGCCCATCTCGACCCGACCCTTCCCGGCCTCGACGCGCAGGAACTGGTCGTGGTCGTCGTGGACCTCGAGACCGATGTCGTCCCCGGGCTTGATGCTCATGACGGTGAGCTGCATGTGCGATCCCGTCCACAGCGTGGTGCGGTAGTTGTCGTTGGCGAGGGTGGCGTCCTCGATGTCGACGACGAACGGGTTCGGACCCTGATCGGTGGGGCTCATCGATGCTCCTGCTTCTTCGTAGACGGGTGTACGCGGTGGCCGGCGGCCAGCGTTCCGTCTCGAGTTTCGACGACTCCCGGGACGCTCGCAAGCAAGGGCATCCTCCCGAGGCGCGGCCCGGGCGACATGTCCCCATCCCGTCACGGGGCCACAACGATCAGGCCACGAGGGTTCACGTACCCCCTGCGCAGTGCGGACACTGACGAGCAACCCCGACGAAAGGAAGCTTGATGAAGCGGACGATCGCAGTGACGGGAGCCATCGGTCTCGCGGTGTTCATGGGAGCGTGCGGCACCGACGATGACGGTGGCACGACCACGGCCGACGAGACCACCACCGAGATGACGACGGAGGAGACCACCACCGACGAGACCACGACCGAGCAGACCACCACCGAGGAGACCGGCGCTGCGGCGGAGGGCGACATCGTCGACACCGCGAACGCCGCGGGCGACTTCACCACCCTCACCCAGGCCATCGAGGCCGCGGGCCTGACGGAGACCCTCAAGGGACCCGGCCCGTTCACGGTCTTCGCCCCCACGGACGAGGCGTTCGACGCCCTGCCCGAGGGGACGCTGGACGAACTGCTGGCCGACCCCACGGGCGACCTGGCGCAGATCCTGCAGTACCACGTGATCGAGGGCGAGGTCCCGGCCGCCGACGTGCTCGAGATGGACGGCCAGACGGTCGCGACCCTCCAGGGCGGGGAGCTCACGGTCGAGGTGGAGGGCGAGAACGTCGCCCTCGTCGATGGGAACGGCACCCGCATCAACGTCGTCCAGACCGACGTGGACGCCACCAACGGCGTCATCCACGTCCTCGACGGAGTCCTGATGCCGCCCGCCTGACCCGCCGGTGACACTCGCTGCGCCCCGACCCGGTCCTTCCCCGACCGGCCGGGGCGCGGCTCGTGTCAGGCGGGCGTGCAAGCTGGACGTGTCAGCTGCGCGCGCCAGCCGGTCGGGTCAGCGGGGCGTGTCGTACCTCTTGAGGTCACTGGTGGCCGGGCCCTCGATGAGCTCGCCACACGCCGAGAAGCGGGACCCGTGCCAGGGGCAGTCCCACGACCGCTCCACGTCGTTCCACGTCAGCGCGGCTCCCATGTGGGGGCACAGCAGGCCGACGCGGCAGGTCTCGCCGTCGTCGCCCGTCGCCTCCCCCATCGGTCGGATACTCGGCCGTGGCTTGCGCACCATCGCCTGCGCCGCGGTGGCCGCGAGCTGGACGGGCACGTCCGCGAACAGTGGCACGGCGTTCTTCGCGATGCCCGTGATGCTGGGCTTACCGAACGACACCCGCGGGTCCACGCCCTCGAGCCGGTCGACCATGATCCCGGCCGCCGCCGGCGCGCCCGTGAGGCCCCACTTGCTGTAGCCGCCCGCGAAGTGCACGCGCCCCCTGCCCCACGGCAGGGGCCCGGACTTGGGCAGCATCGTCACCGGGTGGAAATCCTGCGCGGACCAGCCGTGGGTCATCGTCGCGCCGGGGAAGTACTTCTCCGCGTACTCCCGCAGCGAATCGATCTTGGACGCGGTCCCCGTGGCGGTGCCGGTGCGGTGACCGTTGCCGCCGACGAACAGCACCTCACCGCCGGGCGAGGGCACCGTCCGCAGCGAGCGGACCGGGCTCTCGACCGAGCCGTACATCCCCTCCGGCAGGCCGCCGGAGTACTCGAACGCGCAGAGATAGGACCGCTCCGGTTCCATCGTCGCCACGGTCGGGCCTCGGTCCAGGGCCGGGGACGCGGTCGCCAGCACGACGTCGCGGGCGGTCATCGTGCCCGGATGCGCGGTGACCTCGACGAACGCGGCCTCGCCGGTCCCCTGCGCTGTGAGTCCGGTGACACGGGCGTGCTCCACGATCCGCACACCGAGCGCCGTGGCCGCCCGGACCAACGCCGCGAGCGACTCCACCGGGTCGATCTGCATCTGATCCGGCAGTTCCACGGCCGACCGGGCCGGGAACGGGACGTCGATCGCGTCGTACCAGCGGGCGGGCAGGCCCAGGTCGACGAGGGTCTTCATCTCCTTGCGCAGGGTCGACGTGCCCATCCGCCCTTTGGAGAACGTCACCGCACGCCGACGCTGGGAGTCGACGCCGTGGGTCTCGCAGAAGTCGGCCCACCAGTCGAGTCCGTAGCGGTTGGCGTCGGCGTACGCACGCGCCGTCTCCAGCCCGTGCTTGGAGCGGATTCCCGACAGCCGGGTGCCCTGCAGGACCGAGACCTTGGCCGTGGTGGCACCGCTGGCCCCCGCGCCCACCGTGTGGGCCTCCAGGACCACGACCGACTTCCCGCGCGCGGCGGCCATCAGTGCCGTGATCAGGCCGGTGAACCCGGCGCCCGCGATCACCAGGTCGACGTGCTCGCCGTCCGGGAACTCGGCCGCCGGGGGATCGATCGTCGTGCGTCGCCAGAATGATGTGCCCATCGTGCGTCTCCTGGAGGGTGCTCGCCGGGGATGTCGCTGGCGCTCACTGTAAGACCGGTCACGTCCCCTCGCATCCGCTCCTCCGGCCGCCGGTCTCCCCACCGGCGGCCGGCCGGGCTACTTCGCCGTGAACCCGGCGTCCACCGGCAGGGCGACGCCGGTGATGTGACGACCCGACTCCTCCACGAGGTAGGTCACGGCCCGCGAGATGTCGATGGGCTCGAGCATCGGCACGGGCAGGGCGTTGCCCATCGTGTGGCCCTCGGGGTTGTTCGCGAACCACCTGGCCATCTCGTCGTGCGCCACCATCGCCGTCAGGACGCCGGCCGGGTGGATCGTGTTGATGCGGATGTTGTGCGGCGCGAGCCAGATCATGAAGCTGCGCATGAGCCCCACCACCCCGTGCTTGCTGGCGGTGTACCCCGTGGCCGCGCCTGACCCGTCGCCTCCCCGCCCGGACAAGCCGTTGGTCGACGAGATGAGGACGATCGACCCGCCCTCGCCGCGCTCGATCATCAGCGGGGCGATGGCGTGGACCGTGTTCCACACCCCCACGAGGTTCACCATGATGGTGTCCAGGAACGCCTGCTGGGCGTCCGGCTCCTCGCCGCGCTGGGAGTTGATCCCCGCGTTGGCCACCACGATGTCCGGGACGCCGAACCGCTCCCGGCAGGCGTCGACCGCCGCCGCGACGTCCGCCGGCTCGCGCACGTCGCCCGTCACCGCGACGATCTCGCCGCCGACCGCCTCGACCTCGGCGACCGTCTGCTGCAGGTCGTCGGCGGTTGCCAGCCCGTAGGGGACGGTGTCGATGTCCTCGCAGATGTCGAGCGCGAGGATCCGCGCCCCCCGCCGGGCGAGCTCCACGGCGTGACTGCGCCCCTGCCCCCTCGCCGCGCCGGTGATGAAGGCGACCCTGCCCGCCAGTGACTGTTCCTGACCCATGTGTGAACCGCTTTCCGATGGGATGAGTTGACTACCGTCAGGATTCAAGCACCGTCGGGGTCCGAGTGGTCGGCGTTCCTCCCGATCCGAGCCGCTCCAGCACCCGTCGGAGCTCCACCGCGAAGTCGGCCGCGTCGCGCGAGGAGAGCCGCGCGTAGCTCAGCACCAGGCCGGACACCGCGTGCTGCGCGGACTGCCCGCTGAGCGACCGCGTGCGCCACCCGGCCCGCTCGAGCGCGCGCACCACCTCGTCGTCGTCATACCCGGGCAGCACCACGCACAGGTGCAGGCCCGCCTCCACGCCCGTGACCTCGAGGTCCGGGCGTTCCCGGCGCAGCGCCGCCACCAGCCGGGAACGGCGGTCGCTGTACACGCGGGCCGCCCGCGCCAGGTGCCGGTCCATCGCGCCCGAGGTGATGAACGCGGCCAGCGCCTCGGCGGGCAGCGTCGACGGGCCCCGCCGGTGGACCGCGAGCCAGCGTTCGACCTCGCGGCGCATCGCCGTCGGCGGCAGGCACCACGCCACGCGCAAGTCCGGGGCCACGGACTTGGACGAGGTGCCCACGTAGGCGACGTGATCGGTGGCGGCGGGGAGGCTGACCAGCGCGGGCAGGGGGGCGACGCCGTAGCGGAATTCGCCGTCGTAGTCGTCCTCGATCACCAGCGACTCGGTCCGACGCGCCCACTCCACGAGCGCGACCCGGCGGTCCACACTCATGCGGTGCCCCAGCGGGAACTGGTGCGCGGGCGTGGTGAAGACGATCGCCGGCTCCGACCCCAGCCGCGCCGCGTCGAGGCCGCCGGGCTCCGCCGGATGAAACCGCACCTCCAGGCCCTGCTCGCGGGCCATGAGCACCGCGCCGCGGTACCCGGGGTCCTCCGTGTGGAACCGCACGGCTCCGCCCCCGGCCGGTCCCTGCTGCCCGGCGACGAACGCCGCGCACAGGGCCGCGATCGCCGACCGCGAGCTGTCGAACAGCAGCGGGTCGCCCGCGGCGATCCCCCGATGCCGGCGGAGGTGGTCGGCCACCGCGACGCGCAACGCCGGGCTCGGCTCCTCCCACGGGTTCAGGCCCGCCAGGCCCTGCGCCGCGGCGGCGCGCACCGCCGACCGCCAGGCGCGATCGTCGATGAGGGAGGCGTCGGGGATCCCGGGACGGAGATCGCGCGGCGACCGGCCGCGGCGCGGTGCGGATGGGGCCGGCGCCGGGGGCGCGGGTGACGCAGTGGTCGCCGCCGGAACCTCCGGTGACGAGGTGCGGGTGCCCTGCCGCATGAGTGGCGACGACGACGAGGTTCGGCTGATTCCGCGCGTCCGCGCCCCGGCCCGTGCAGCCTGACCGGCTCCGGCGGCGACCCGGGTGCCCGACCCCTGGGTGGAGACGATGAAGCCGGCCGCCGACAGTTCGTCGAAGGCGCGGACCACGGTCCCGCGGGAGAGTCCGGTCTGCTCGGCGAGCGCGCGCGTGGAGGGCAGCCGGTCGCCGTCGGCCACGGATCCGCCGGCGACCAGGTCGATGATCGCGTCCGCCAGCTCCGCAGCCCCCGACACCCGCCCCACCACCAGGGATCCGGGGCGTGCGGTACGGGCCATGGGGTGAGCGTAGGCCACGACACCGCGAAGTGGTCTCACGCATCTGCGCGAAATGGACCTCCCGGGGGCGCCACTTTCGGGGTGGGATGGGTCCCATGACGACCTACCGCCAGTCCCGACGACTCCGCGACGTGCGCTACGACGTGCGTGGCCCGATCCTCACCGAGGCGATGCGCCTCGAGGCCGAGGGACACGACATCCTGCGACTCAACCTGGGCAACATGCACCCCTTCGGGCTCACCGCCCGGCCGGAGCTCGTCGACGCGGTGGCGGCGGGGCTCGCCGCCGGGCAGGCCTACTCCGACTCCCGCGGCATCCCCGCCGCCCGCGAGGCCGTGGCGGACTACTACCGCCGACACGGGATCGGTGGCGTCTCGCCCGAGAACGTCTTCCTCGGCAACGGCGTGAGCGAACTCATCACGCTGGTCCTGCAGGCCATGGTCGACCCCGGCGACGAGATCCTGGTCCCGGCCCCGGACTACCCCACCTGGACCGGCGCCGTGAACCTCACCGGGGGCGTGCCCGTGCATTACCTCGCCGACGAGTCCGACGGGTGGAACCCGTCGCTCGAGGACATCGAATCCAGGGTCACCCCGCGGACCACCGCCCTGGTGATGATCAACCCCAACAACCCCACAGGCGCGGTGTACAGCGAGGACACCGTCCGGGGGATGGCCGACATCGCGCGCCGCCACGGGCTCGTCCTGCTGTCCGACGAGATCTACGAGAAGGTCCTCTTCGGCGACGCCCGCCACCACCACGCCGCGCGGGCGGCCGGCGACGACGTGCTGTGCCTGACCTTCGGCGGACTGTCCAAGGCGTACCGCGTGTGCGGCTACCGGGCCGGCTGGGTGGTCGCGACCGGCCCGATCGCCCACGCCACCGACCTGCTGGAGGGGCTGACCCTGTTGTCCAACATGCGGGTCTGCCCCGGCGTCCCCGCACAGCACGCGATCCCCGTCGCCCTGGCCGAGGACTCACCGTGGGGCCACGACGTGGTGGACCCGGACGGCCGACTCGAGCGGCAGCTGGCCCGGACCACCGAGCGCCTCAACGCGATCCCCGGTGTGAGCTGCGTGGCGCCGCGGGGCGCGCTGTACTGCTTCCCGCGCCTGGACCGCGAGATGTTCGGCATCTCCAGCGACGAGCAGTTCGCCCTGGACCTCCTTCGCTCCGAGCACGTGCTGGTCACCCACGGCACCGGCTTCAACTGGCCCGAACCCGACCACTTCCGCATCGTGTGCCTGCCGGAGGCGCCGGTGCTCGACCGGGCGCTCGACGCGATCGCCCGGCACCTGGACCGCCTCCGGTTGGCCGCAGCGTGACCAGCCGGGGTCAGCCTGAACTGTATCGGGGACCGCCAGGAGCGGTATCACGTTGGTATCATCGCGGCATGGCTATGACACTTCGGCTGAACGACGACGACGAGCGCCTCCTCGCCGCACTCGCCGAGGCCGAGGGCGTCAGCAAGCACGAAGCCACGCTCCGAGCGATCCGGTTCGCAGCCGAGCGCACCGCGCATCGCGAGCAGGTTCGGCGGGCCTCCGCGGACAACCGTCAGCGCTACGCGGATTTGCTGGACCGCCTCGGTCGATGACCCACTACCTCGACGTCGAGGACCTCATGGCCCTGGTCGACGATCTCGGCGTGGGGCCCGTACGCGACGTCGGCCTCCTCGACTCTGCCGCCCATCGCCCCTCGTCGTGGATCCTCGGCCAGGAATCCTACGAAGGACTCGACCTCAAGGCCGCCGTACTGCTGCATGCCATCGTCGCGAATCTTCCGCTCGTGGACGGGAACAAGCGACTCGGGTGGCTCGCGGTCGCCGTGTTCTACCAGATCAACGGTGTCATCCTCGACGCTCCGGACGACCCCGCCCACGACCTCGTCATCTCGGTGGCCGACGGGTCCGACGACCCGTCCACTGTCGCGACGAGCCTGGCCGAATGGACGCGCCCGGCTCGCTGACCCGTCTCGACGAGAAGACAGTTCCGCGCACGTCGCCCGAGTGGCGGGTGTGCGGAACTGTCTTCTCCATAAGCCGGCCGCGCCGAGATGAACGCGGCCCGCCGTGGATCAGTTCTGAAGCGCGGGCTTGATGTGGTTCCAGCCGGGCGTGATGTAGTCGACGAACGTCTGCCATCCGTGGAGACCCTCGTCGCCGTAGTCCACGCGATGCGCGATGCCGTGGCGGTCGAGTTCGCGGGAGAAGCTCGTGGCCCCCTCGATGACCCCCTTCTCCAGCACCAGGCCCTGCAGCATGTCGAAGTAGTCATCGCCGTAGTTCCGGAGATCCCCTTCGGAGATCGCCAAGCCCCCGGTCGCGAAGTACACCGCGGTGCCCTCGAGACCCTCCACGTGGGAGATCGTGTCGTGGTACTTCCACAGATCGCTGCCGCGTGGGCCCCACATATTGGCGGAATCGCCGCCACGCCCATCCACCGAGCCACGCACCGACTGGTAGCCCAGCTCATCGGTGGTCGAGTAGTAACCGGAGAGCGCCATGACGCCGTCATAGAGCTTCGGGTACCTGGCCGCCAGGTGCATTGCCGCCTGCGCACCCATCGACGCGCCGGCGATACCGTTCTTGCCGTTGTGCTTCGTCTCCCGGGTCGCCAGTTCCGCCTCGACGAGGCCGGGCAGCTCTTTGGTGAGGAACGTTTCCCACTTGTTGTACCCGAAGATCTCGTCCTCGCTCTGCCAGTCGGACCAGTAGGTGGAGGGCCCGCCGGTGGGCGTCACCAGGTGGACGTTCTCGTCCGCCATGCGAGAGGGCAGGTTCCCGGCCCGCTTCCAACCCGAGTTGCCTTCGACCGAGTCGACCCCGTCCAGGAGGTACAACACGGGTGCCGGCCCCTCGTCCCTGACGCGGGACGGGAGCACCTCGAGCACGATCTCACGCTGCATGGCAGCGGACGTGACGAGCCAATGCTCGTACTCTCCGTGCTGGGTGATGCTGCGGAGCTCGACCGCGTCGATCGACTCGTCGCGCTCTCGCGGCCGATTGGGGAGCTCCACGTATGACCCGGTGCCGCCGAGCGGGATGTTGGTGGAACCGGCCGACCCGAGCGACCCGAGTGTCGAGCCCAGCGGAAGGGACCCGGCCGCCGAGCCGATCAGCTCGACCTCTTCGAGCCCCAGCGACGAGGTGTCGATATCGCCGCCGATCTGGGCGGAGACGGGCGCGGTGAATCCGACGGCCATCGCGGCCGCGAGGGCGGAGGCGGTGGCGCGGCGACGGAGACGAACGTTCATCGGGTTCCCTTCATCATGAATGTGGCCGAGGTGGTTGTGGCCGGGGTACGCAGAAGCGGTCCCGCGCCCCGGTGTGGGAGCGCAGGACCGCTTCTTGAGGTGGTCGATCAGGAACCGGTGGACCCGGAGGAGCCCAGGGAACCGGTCGATCCCGCGGAGCCGGCCGAACCCAGCGAACCGGACGAGTCGGAGTCGTCGTCCGTCCCGGGATCGACATCTTCGCCGTACAGGGCGGGCTTGATGTAGTCCCAACCGGACTTGAAGTTCTTGAGGAAGTTCGGCCAGTTGTGGAAACCGGTCTCGGCGTAGTCGACCTTGTGCTCGACGCCCGCGCGGTTCAGGGCCTTCTCGAATGCCTTCGATCCCTCGAGCACGCCCATCTCGAGCACCTGACCGAGGATCATGCTCATGAAGTCCAATCCGCCGCCGCCGCTGTAGTTGGCGAAGTCGTCAGGACCGGCGACGTTGTTGCCGGCGGAGAAGTACACGGCCGTGTCCTTCAAGTCCTCGGCGTGGGAGACGGTGTCGTGCCGCTTCCATTGCGCACTGCGGTGCGGGCCCCACATGTTCTCGACGTCGCCGCCCCGCGTCTCGATCGTGCCGCGGATGGTCTGGTAGCCCAGCGCGTCCATGGTCGAGTAGTACCCACTGAAGGACATCACGCCCTGGTAGACCTCGGGGTGGGTGGCCGCGAGGTGCATGGCCGCCTGACCGCCCATGGAGATTCCGCCGATGGCGCTCTTACCGTTGGTCTCCAGCTCCTGCTCCGCGAGCCCCTGCTTGACGATGCCTGGCAGCTCCTGCGTGAGGAACGTCTCCCACTTGTTGTAGCCGAGTTCGGGGTCGGCCTCGTTCCAGTCGGCGTAGTACGAGGCGTACGCGCCGGTCGGCATGACCACGTGGACGTTATCCTCGCGCACTCGGTCGTGGATGTGGGCCTGGTGGTTCCAGCCCGAGTTGTACTCGGGGGCGTCGACACCGTCAAGCATGTAGAGCACGGGCGCGGGGCCCGCATCGGTGACGCGCGAGGGCACGACCTCCAGGATGACCTCGCGCTTCATCGCCGCGGAAGTGACCAGCCAGTACTGGTACTCACCGACAGTCTTCTCGACCTCGATGAACTCGGACTTCGTGATTTCGTCGACCACCGGGCGGGGCTTGTTCGGCAGCGGATTGGACGAACCCGCGCCGTCCAGCGGGAAGTCGGCGGACCCGACCGACCCGAGCAGGCCGGTGGCCGACCCGAGCGGAACCGAGCCAGCGGCTTCCATGATGGCCTCGAGGTCCTCGAGACCGAGGGTCGACGGGTCGATGAGTGTCGACGGGTCGAGGCTGTCGGTCTGGGCCAGCGCGGGGCTGGCCGTTCCGAGGGTCAGGGCGATGGCGAGGGCGCCGGCGGTGGCGGCCGCGGCGCGGCGGAGTCCGAAGGACATGAAGCTCCATATGTTGTGAGTAGTGGCTTATGGAGCTTAATCGATTCTCAGCTGAGATCGTTACTCGCGCGGCGTCGGTCACTACCCCCTCAGTGCCGCCTCGACCGCCTCCCGCAGGTCCTCGGGCTTCCGGTTGGGTCCGAACCTGTCGATCACGTGGCCGTCGCGGCCCACGAGGAACTTGGTGAAGTTCCATTTGATCCGGCCGCCGAGCACCCCGGACTTCTCGGACTTGAGCCACTCGTAGAGCGGGTGAGCATCCGAGCCGTTGACCTCGATCTTGGAGAACAGCGGGAACTCCACGCCGAAGTTGCGCTCGCAGAACGCGCCGATCTCCTCGTCGGTGCCCGGCTCCTGGTGCGCGAACTGGTCACACGGGAACCCGAGCACCACGAAGCCCTCGTCGCGGAACTCCTCGTACAGCTTCTGCAGCCCCTTGTACTGGGGTGTGAACCCACACTTGCTCGCGGTGTTGACCACCAGGACGACCTGCCCGGCGTAGTCGGACAAGTCCTTCCCGCTCCCGTCGAGCAGGCTCGCCTGGAAATCCGCGAGAGTGGTCTGGTCGTGGTGCATGGGCACTCCTCGTCGTCGTCGTCGTCCCGACCCCGGTCGGCCGGCTCACCCCGTCATTGTCACCGTTCTCAGGCGCCGCGTGCGGGCGTACTCTGGCAGACCCGCGTGAGGAGTCCGCCGTGAGCCGATTGATCTACACCGCCTTCGTCTCGCTCGACGGCGTCGTCGAGGCCCCCGGCGGCGAGCCCGGGTACCGCAACACCGGCTGGACCTTCGCGGTGGAGTTCCTCGAGGAGGTCTACAGCCTCAAGGCCCGCGAGCAGGACGAGGCGGGCGCGATGATGCTCGGCCGCGTCAGCTACCAGGCCTTCTCCGCCGTGTGGCCGCAGATGACCGACGAGTTCCCCCGTTACAACGCCATGCCGAAGTACGTGGTGTCCACAACGTTGGTCGAGGGTGACCTCGTCGAGGGATGGGGGACGACGACGATCCTGCGCACGCTCGACGAGGTGGCCGCGGTGAAGGAGGCCGAACCGGCGCCGATCCTCGTGCACGGGTCGGCGACGCTGGCCCGGAACCTCTCCGACGCCGGGCTCATCGACCGCTATCACCTGCTGGTGTTCCCGTTCATCCTCGGCGCCGGCAAGCGCATGTGGAGCGACACCGACAAGCCCCGGCAGAAGCTGGAGTTGGTCGAGAGCGAAGCGTACCCCAACGGTGTGCAGAAGCTGATCTACGACGTCGGCGGATTCGACCCGGGCGTCTGAGATCTAGCGGGCCGCGCCGCGGGAGACCTCGGGCATCGTCACCGCCGACACCGCGCCGATCACCCCGAGCACCGCGAGGAAAACCAGCGCCCACTGCACGCCGATGACGGCGAGCGCCGAACTGATCCCGCCCACCACCAGCAGGATGATCCCCATGGCCGTGTTGCCCACTGCCACGTAGGTCGTCCGGAGGTCACCCTCGGCCACGTCCACCACGTAGGTCTTGCGTCCGACGCGGACGCCGGAGTGCAGCAGCGTGAGCAGGAAGTAGGCCCCGACGAAGACCGTGGCCCCGAGTGCCGACCCGCCGTCGAAGCCCGGGATCGAGACCGCGAGCACCAACGCGACCGCCACCGCCGATGCGGCCGTGGCGGCGCCCGCCATGAGCAGTCGGCTCGACCGGTCGGCCAGGCGCCCAAAGACGCGCCCCCCGATCAGTGACGCCACTCCCGAGGCGAGGATGAACCCGCCCAACCCGGCCAGCGCCCCGGTGCCCGAGGCGACCGACATCGACACGATGAACGGCGGGCTCAGCGAGGACACCAACAGCAGGCCGCGGACGGTGACGAACTTGCGGAACGTGGCGTCGTCCCGGAACAGTCGCGCCGCGTCCGCGAACCACGTCGACGACTCCTCCAATGCACCGCCGGCGGCCGCGCCGTGGTCCTTCGCCGCGCCGTGGTCCTTCGCCGCGCCGTGGTCTTTCGTCGCGCCAGGGTCCTTGCCACCCCGGCGGGAGCGCCCGTCGCCGGCCGGCTCGACCACGCGGGAGTACGTCGACGCCGAGAGCAGCCACAGCACCGCGCCCGCCACCAGCAGGAACGCCAGTTCGGTGCTGTCGAGGTCGCCGCCGCCGAGGATCCGGATGGCCAGGCCGAGGGTGATCGCGACCAACCCCGCCGCCGACGTGGCCAACCCGATGATCTGGCCGCGCTCCCCCGACGGGATGGTTCGGCCCTGCACGTCCTTCGACGCGATCGAACACAGGCAGCGGCCCAGCGAGAACACCACGAGTGCGACCAGGATGCCGACGCCCGCCGCCGTCCCGTACCCGAGGGCGGCGATCGCGGCCATCACCGCCACCGATGCCGCCTGCACCAGCGCGCCCGTGACGAACACCCACTTGCGTTGGCGCACCCGCACCACCAGCGGGGTGAGGAACGCCTGCGGCAGCATCGACCCGGACTCCCGGATCGGCACCAGCAGACCCACCAGCGCCGCCGGCACCCCGAGCACGTGGAACAGCCACGGCAGCACGGTCGACGCGTTGACCGTCTGGTCACCCGAGGACTGCAGCGTGTTGGCGGCCACGAGCCGCAGCCCGTTGCGCGGGAGTTCGCGGCGGACGACGTCGGGGAGGTCGCGTTCGGCGTCGGCATCGCGGGTGACGAGGCGAGAATAGAAGCGGTCGGCGGTGGTCACCATTCAAGAGGGTAGCGGCCCGCCGGCCGGGGCATCCGGGCCCCTTCGCGGCCTCGGACAGACGACGACCGGCGCCGGGGGATCACCCCGGCGCCGGTCGTGTGCTCTCTGCGCGCGTCCGCCCGGATCAGGCAAGCGGACGCGCCCGGATCAGGCGAGCGGGCCGCCGCAGTTCGGCCACGCGCCCGGGCCCTGGCCCGCGAGCACGCGTTCGCCGATCTGGATCTGCTGCTCGCGCGTGGCCTGGTCGGCCGTCGCGGCGAACTCGCCGCCGCCGTACCCGCTCCACGTCTGGGCCGCGAACTGCAGGCCGCCGTAGTAGCCGTTGCCGGTGTTGATGTGCCAGTCGCCACCGGACTCACACTGCGCGACCTGGTCCCACGCGCTCGGCGGGGCCGCGTTCGCCGCCGGAGCGGCCAGTGACGCGCCCCCGGCGGCGATACCGCCGGCCATGATCGCGCCGGTCAGGGTTCGTACGAGCTTCTTCTGCATCTGCGTGACCTCCTGTGGGTCTCGTGTCGTGCGTCGACCTCTTGTCGTGGCGGCCGACCCTACGAACTGACCGGCGGGCCCCCGCAACCCCCTCCGCGGGTCCGGGGCCGGGGTCGACCAGCACATGGGGGCACGGCGGGGACGGATCATTGCTGGTCACCGCACCGGTTCGGCGGGATCGACGCCAGGCGGACCGGTCGCGTGAGAAGGCTCACCTCGTCGTCGTCGCCCCGCGGGATCTCCGCACTCGTGCACGGCCACCGTGCGGCCGTCGATGTCCACCCGGTGGTCGGTCATGTCGACGAGCCTAGGGGTGCCTGGACATCCGGCGGGGCGCCGCTCATCCACTTCCACGGCACACCGGGATCGCGGCTCGAGGCGGACTTCGGGGCCAGGCTCGCCGAACGGGCCGGCGTCCGCGTGATCGGATTCGACCGACCCGGGTACGGCCGGTCGGACGCAGGGCCGATCAGCCTGGCCGGCGTCACACGTGATGTAGAGGCGATCGCCGATGCCCTGGGCCTCGGGAGGTTCGCGGTGTCGGCATGGTCGGGCGGCGGGGCGTTCGCGCTGGCCACCGCCGCCGCGCTGCCAGGGCGGGTGCTGCGGGTCGGGGTCTCCGGTGGTCTCGCGCCGTACGAGGGCAGGCCGGGCGCACGGGAGTCACTCACGCCGAACGACCTCGACGCGCTGTCGCACCTGCCCGACGACCCGGCCCGGGCGGCGGAGGTGTTCCGCACCGGCAACTCCGACTTCCTCGACGCGATGCTCTCGGTCCGCGACGACGAGGCGGCGCCCTGGGTCGACTGGATGTTCGCGGCCAGCGACCCGGCCGTGGTCGCGGACCCCGACGCCCGACACGCCCTGTTCGTCAACTTCCGCGAGGCGCTCCGCCGGGGCGCCGACGCGATCGCGTGGGACAACGTCGCGTTTGTGGGACCCTGGGGTTTCCGGGTCGAGGACATCGCCGCGCCGGTGCTGCTCTGGTACGGCGACGACGACGAGATCGCCCCACCCGACCACGGGCGATGGCTCGCCGCGCATCTGGGCTCGGCCCACCTGACGGTCTACGAGGGCCAGGGGCACCTGCTGCCGCTGGCCCACTGGGACGAGATGCTGCGCGCGCTGACCGCGCCGGCGTGAGCTCGCCCGCTCGGTCTCGTCGGCGTGAGGTCGCCCGGGTGAGCTCGCCCGCTCGGTCTCGCCCGCTCGAGTTCGCCCGCTCGAGTTCGCCCGCTCGAGTTCACGGGAGAGATGGCCGTGCACTCCCGCCGCCCGGCGAACATACTGGCCGCATGAGTGACTACACGAAGGGCGACCACGTCGAGTGGAACTCCGAGGCCGGGATGGTGCGCGGCGTGATCCGCGAGATCCACACCGAGGACGTCGAGTTCAAGGGGCGCATGCGGCGCTGCAGCACGGACGAACCGCAGTACGAGATCGAGAGCGACAAGACCGGCCACCTGGCCATGCACAAGGGCTCTGCACTACGGAAGATCGACTAGTCGGGGCCGGCGCGCGCGGGGGGGCCGGCGCGCGCGGGGGGCCGGCGCGCGCAGAGGCAGGAGCAGCGGCGGGAGGCTGCGTGGCGCTACGATCTGCCCCTCCGGATGCGAACCGCCCGCGGGGCTCCGGGCGCGGTTCGGGATCCGGAGGGTGGATCGTTGGTCGAGAGCGGCGGGTCAGCCGGAGACGGCGGAGGCGAGGTTGGACAGCGAATCCTCCATCTGCTGCTCCGACACCAGCGGGAACGACACCTTCTTGAGCACGTCCTTGTCCGTGACCTTGGACCAGTCGTAGGTGTGACGCACCAGTGTGGAGTCCGGGCCCTGCGCCTCGAGCTCCCAGACCCACTCCCAGCCCTTGGGGTCGGTGCCGGCGGGTGCGGGCTGCCACGCCAGGATCTTGTCCTTGCCGTAGCCGGTCACGTGGTTGTCCATGCGGTACTCACCGCCCATGTGCTCGCCCTCCATGTCCATGGAGAAGACGTCGCCGACCTGCTGGATGCGGTCGGACTTGTAGTCGCCCCGGACGAAGCCCGACCCGTCGAGACGGGCGTGGTTCTCCGGGTTGGAGAGGAACTCGAAGATCTCGGCCGCCGAGTGGTCGATCACGCGCTCGACGGTGATGGCAGTGGAATTACTCATGACCCCACCGTGCACCCCGGGACAGCGGAACGCATCCGGTCGGTCGTCCGCTCCGAATTCACCGTGGATTCACCCCGATAGCCCTAGCCCGACCGATGCGGGTGCCAGGATGGGATATCGATTCGAAGGTCCTAGATTGGGAGTGGTCGCTGTGTCGAGGTCTGTTGGTCGCCGGGCAGTTCTGGCGTCGGTCGCGGTGTTCGCGGCCGGCGCCCTCGGATTGGCGGGCTGTTCCGAGCCCGCCACCACGGGCTCCGGCGAGACGTCCGACTCCGCGGCCGCGTCCGGGGAGGTCACCCTGTACACCTCGGAACCCCAGGCCAAGATCGACGAGATCATCTCCGCGTTCAACGAGGAGCAGCCGGACATCGAGGTGAAGGTCTTCCGAGCGGGCACCGGCGACCTCAAGGCCCGCATCGAGGCGGAGCGGAGCACCGGCGCGGTGGCCGCCGACATCCTGCTCGCCGCCGACGTCCCGACGTTCGAGCAGTACAAGGACCAGGACCTCTTCCAGGAGTTCGAGCCGAGCGAGGCCGACGCCATCGAGGACGTCGCCGTCGACCCGGACGGGTTCTACGTCGGCACCCGCATCATCCCCACCGTGATCGCCTACAACACAGGCGACGTCACGGACCCGCCCACGTCCTGGGCCGAGCTGGCCGAACCGGAGTACCTCGACCGGATCATCCTGCCCAACCCGGACGTCTCCGGTGCGGCCGCCTTCAACGCCGCGGCGTGGAGCCTGCAGCCCGACCTCGGCGAGGAGTGGATCAACCGGCTCGGCGCCAACAATCCCCAGGTGGCCGAGTCGAACGGCCCCGTCTCGCAGGCCGTCGCCGAGGGATCCAAGCCCGTCGGCATCGTGGTGGACTACCTGGTCCGCGATCTCGCCGCGCAGGGCTCGCCCATCGCCGTGAGCTACCCGAGCGAGGGCGTCCCCTACATCACCCAGCCCGGCGCGGTCTTCGCCGACGCCCCGAACCCCGAGGCCGCCAAGCTCTTCCTCGACTTCATCGTGTCCCAGAAGGGCCAGCAGATCGCGGTCGAGCAGAACTACCTGCCCGTCCGTGACGACGCCGGGACCCCCGAGGGCGCCCCGGCGCTCACCGACATCACGCTGTTCGACCAGGACCTCGAGGCGATCGCCGCCTCCCAGGACGAGGCCGTGGCCGCCTTCAACGCCGCCGTCCGGTAGGTGACGCTCCCCCTCCGGCTGGCACTGTGGGCGTCCCTCGCGGGCGTCATGGTCGTGCCCCTGGCCCTGGTCATCTCCCTGGGGCTGGGGGCCAACCACCTCCCTGAACTCATCGACCAGGGCCTGCTCCGCGCCACCGCCAACAGTCTCGTCAGCTCGCTGCTCTCGGCGATCGGGGCGGTCATCATCGGCACGCTGATGGCGTTCCTGCTCGACCGCACCGACCTGCCCGGTCGCGGCGCGCTCCGACTGTTGCTGCTCACCCCGCTGTTCATCCCGCCGTTCATCGGCGCCATCGCGTGGAGCGGCCTGCTCACCGACGGCGGCCTGGTGGACCGGGTGCTGGGGTTCTCCCCGTGGAACTTCTACGGCGGGCCCGGGGTGGTCTTCCTCCTCACCCTGCACGCCTACCCGATGGCCTACTTCGTGGTGGCCGCGGCGCTGCGCAGGATCCCCGCCGAACTGGAGGAGGCGAGCCGCCTCTCCGGTGCCCGGCCGTCGCGGACGCAGGTCGACATCACGCTGCCGCTGATCCGCCCGGCCATGGCGGCGGCGTTCACCCTGACCTTCGTCAGCGGGATCGGCGACTTCGGCATCCCCGTCATCGTCGGCCTCCCGGCCGGCTACGAGACGCTCTCCACCATGGTCTACCGGTTCCTCGAGTCGGGTTCCGTGGCCTCACCGCTGCAGACCGTCTCCCAGATCGGGGTGGTGCTGCTCCTGCTCGGCGTCCTGGGCACGCTGCTGGACCGGCAGGTCACCAAGGGGTCCGTGGAGTTCGGCGGCACCGGACGTCCCGCCGACCCCCAGGCCCTCGGCCGTGCGCGCGTCCCGCTCGGGGTGATCGCGTGGGTCGTCAGCGTGGTGGTGACCCTCGCCCCGCTCGTCGGGCTGGCCGTCCGGGCGCTCCTGCCCGCCCCGGGGGTCCCGCTCACCCTCGAGACCGCGACCCTGGACAACTTCCGCCGCGCGCTCACCGCCTCCACCACCATCGACGGCGTGACCAACTCCGTGGTGCTCGCGCTCGGCGCGGCCCTGGTCTGCGGCGTCCTCGGCCTGCTCGTCGCGCTGTTCACCACGCGGTTGGCCGGTCGGGACCGGGAGCCGATGCTCCTGTCGGTGCTCCTCCCGCAGGCCGTGCCGGGCCTCGTGATCGCCACCGGGTGGCTCATCCTCGGCCGCTACACCGGGCTGTTCAACACCCGCTGGGTCATCCTCGGCGCGTACGTCACGGCGTTCACCGCGATCGTCGTCCAGACCGTCCGCGGACCGCTCGCGGGGATCCACTCGTCGATGGAGGAGGCCGCGCGGATCGGCGGGGCGAAGGCACTGCGCTCCCGCCTCGACACCAGCGTGCGCCTGGCGTTGCCGTCGGTCGGGATCGGCATGATCATGGTCGCGGTGACGGCGGTCCGCGAACTCACGCTCTCGGTCCTGCTCGTCGCGCCCGGCACCCAGACCCTCGGCGTGGTGATCTTCCAGTACCAGCGGGCGGGGGACTACAACGCCTCCTCCGCCCTGTCCGTGGTCCTCATGGTGGTGGGCCTGCTGGTCCTGGCCGCCTTCGGCGCCCGTTACAGCCGACCCGCCACCGGGTCCGAATCCGCACCCAGGAGTATCCGTGCCTGAACTCGTCGCCCACGGCGTCGGCGTCCGCTTCGGCGAGACCGTCGCCCTCGACAACCTCGACGTGCGGGTGGACTCCGGCCGGATCCTCGCGCTCGTGGGGCCGTCCGGGTCCGGCAAGTCCACCTTCCTGCGCGCCATCGCCGGATTCGAACGCCCCACCGCGGGAACGATCCGGGTCGGCGACAGGACCCTGGTCGGCGACGGCATCCACCTCCCGCCCGAGGAGCGGGGTCTCGGCATGGTCTTCCAGCACCACGCCGTGTGGCCGCACCTCAGCGTGGAGGACAACGTCGCCTACCCCCTGCGGCGTGCGAAGGTCCCGGCCGCCCGGCGGCGTCGACTCGTCGCGGAGGCACTCGAGACCGTCGAACTGGGCGACTTCGCCCGTCGTCGCCCCGACACCCTGTCCGGCGGCCAGCGGCAGCGGGTCTCGCTCGCCCGGGCGATCGTCGCGCGGCCGGGGGTGCTGCTCCTCGACGAGGCCCTGTCCGCACTCGACGAACCCCTCCGCGCATCCCTCCGACTCATGCTCCGCCGACTGGCCGCCGAGCACGACCTCACGATGGTCCACGTGACCCACGACCGCGGTGAGGCACTGGCGATCGGGGACGAGGTGGCCGTCCTCCACCGGGGCCGGCTGGTGCAGTGCGACGTGCCCGACCAGCTCGACGCCGCGCCGAACAGCGCGTTCGTCGCGGGCTTCCTGCACGATGCCACGCTCGTCGACGGGACCGTCTCCGGTGACGGGTTCCGGTCCGACACCGGCGGGATCACCCTGCGCCCCGACGCGCTGACCGGCCCCGCCGGATCCGTGACGGGCCCGGCGACGCTCGCCCTCCTGCCGGCCGGGCTCGCCCTGTCCACTCCGGGCGACGGGGGTGGGACCGCGGCCGGCTCAGGAGTGGGGCCTGGGGCCGGGGCCGGTCCGGCGGTCGGGGCCGGGCCCGACCGGATCGGCGCGGAGTTCGTCACCTCGCTGTACGGCCGTAGCGGTCGGACCGTCATCTGCCGGCACGAGGACATCGAGCTGCGGGTCCTCGTGCCGCCGGGCACCGCCGTGCCGACGCGGGTGGGCGAGGCCGTGGGGATCGACGTACGCCGCGGGTTCGTCTACCCACGGGACTGAGACCCGGACCCAAGCCCGCACGATCCACCTATCGGAAGACGATCCACCTACGGAGGTCCGTAGGTGACGCGCAATCCGATAGGTGGATTTCGGCGGGGGCCGGGCTCGGTCGCACTGGGCCGGGCTCGGTCACAGTGGGCCCGTCCCCGTCCCCGTCCGCGCTCAGCGGCCGCGCGCCACGACCCTGCCGATGAGGCGCGTCGAGCCCAGGAAGGGCACGCGGGTGAAGCGCTTGGAGTACCAGAAGAACGTCGCCAGGGCGTCGGGCGTGATCACCACGCGCCGGGCCTCGATGCCACGCACCGACCGCCTCGCGATGATCTCCGACGTCAACCGCGTCCGCGACAGCAACTTGCGTGCCATCTCGTCCGCCCGCGCGTCCTCACCGGACAGGGAGTCCGCCAACCCGGACCGGAAGAACTGCGGGCAGATCACCGACGTCGACACCCCGCGGGGCCGCAGCTCGGCGTCCAGGGTCTCCCCCAACGCCACCGCCGCGGCCTTGGTCGCGTTGTAGGCGCCCATCTGGGGTGCATGCACCAGCCCGGCGGCGGAAGCGGTGATGACCAGTCGACCACCCCGACCCAGCTTGGGGGCGAGCGCCCGGCAGCCGCGCACGACGCCGAGCAGGTTGATGTCCACGATCCGCTGCCACGCCTCCATCGAGGTGGAGCCGAGCGCACCGCCGATCGCGATCCCCGCGTTGTTGACGAGGATGTCCAGCGACTCGATCTCCTCCGCGGCGGCCCGCCAGTCGTCATCCGAGGTGACGTCGACCCGGCGGTACGTCCACCGCCCCACCAGTTCCTGCACGGCGGGCGGGGGCTCGGCGTGGAGGTCCGTGAGGATCACCTCGTCCCCGAGTGCCAGGTACTCCCTGGCCAGCGCCAGCCCCAACCCCGACGCGGCACCGGTGATGAACACGCGCCTGCCACCACCGTCGGCGACCGCCCGCCCGGACCGTTCGGCACTCTTCCGTGGGAGAAATCGGCTCATGCGGTGGCCACCTCGTCGTCGTAGTCGTCTTGGTGATCCCGTGCGTCCTCGACCTGCCCACCGTCGGGGCCGACGCCGGCGGCCCCGGGTCCACGGCGGGCGCCGGTGAGCTCCACGCGGTCCCCGAACGCCATCTCGCGGCGCTGGTCGCCGAAGGCCAGCTCGGGGATCTCCACCAGGAAGTTCTGGACGTAACGCCACGGCCGGGTCGTGCCCTGCTTGGGGAACTTGTGGCCGTCGCGCTGGATGTACCCGGCGTCGAAGTCCAGCAGGAGCTGGTCGGCCGGCCCGGCAGGAAGGCGCGGCGCGTACACCGACTCGCCCGCCTTCCACAGCTTGACCATGTACCGGGAGACCAGGTCCGCGCGCAGTGTCCAGGACGAGTTGATGTAGCCGACCGTGAAGCTGAAGTTGGGCACGCCCGCCAGCATCATGCCGCGGTAGGTCGCCAACCTCGGGACGTCCAGCGCCTCGCCGTCGATACTCAGCGTGCCGCCGCCGAACGCCTCGAGCCGCAGGCCGGTGGCGGAGATGATGACGTCGGCCTCGATCTCCTCGCCCGACCGCAGGCGGATCCCGGCGGGCGTGAACCGGTCGATGTGCCCGGTGACCACCCGTGCGCCACCACGCTGGATCGCCCGGAAGATGTCCCCGTCGGGGGCCTTGCACACGCGCTGGTCCCACGGCCGGTACGGCGGCGTGAAGTGCTCGTCGATCTGCTCGGACGAGATGTAGCGCCTCTGCATGAGCCGCAGCCCCGCCTTGAACAGCCAGGGCAGCCGCTGTGCGATGACGAACTGGGCCGTGTCCCGCGCACCGTGGTTGAGGCGCGCCGCCCGGTAGCTCCACGGAGCGGGCAGCAGTCGGCGCCACACCGCGCTGATGAGGTCCTTCTCCGGCAGCGGGCCGACATAACTGGGGGTGCGCTGGAGCATGGTCACGTCCGCGCCCAGCTCGGCGAGCGCCGGCACCAGCGTCACGGCCGTCGCGCCCGACCCGATCACCACGAACTTCCGGCCGGTGTAGTCGAGGTCGGCGGGCCACTGCTGGGGGTGGATGATCTCGCCGCGGAAGTCCTCCTCCCCGGGGAACTCGGGGCGGAACCCCTCGGCGTGCGAGTAGTAGCCGGAGCCGAAGTGCACGCGCCGCGCCCACACAATGCGTTCGCGGTCGTCGGTGACGCAGGTGATCCGGTAGAGCTGGTGGTCACTGCGCCAGTCCGCGTCGGCGACCCACGAGCGCAGGTGCAGGCGGTCCAGCGCGCCGGCCTCGCGGGCCGTGTCGCGGAGGTACTCCTTGATCTCCGCGCCGCTGCCGAGGGTCGAGGCGTGTGGCCAGGGCCGGAACGGGAACCCGAAGGTCGCCATGTCCGAGTCCGAGCGGATGCCGGGGTAGCGGAACGTGTGCCACGTGCCCCCCAGGTCGTCATGGGCGTCGTGTATCTCCCATCGCCAGTCGGGGAACGCCTCGTGCACGTGGTGGGCCAGGTCGATGCCGGACAGGCCCGCCCCGACGATCAGCAGGTCCAGCGGGTCTCCGGGCGTTGCGCCCGGGCCGTCCGGACGCTCGGTGGAATTGATCATGACCGGTACGGTATCCGCCGACGGCACCGCAGGCTTGCCGAAATGCGCCAATAAGTTGCTCGATCGCGCCAAGTGCCGCAGGGTGGTCCCATGGCGTTCATCCGATCGGCCGGCCTGCGCGGGGTCCGGCAGGTGGTCACCGAGCTCGGCGGCGACCCCGACGACCTCGCCCGCCGGTCCGGCCTCCCCGCCGGCGCGCTCGACAGTGACGAGATCCTGGTGGAGGACCTGTCGATCGCCCTCCTGCTGGAGACCGCGGCCGCGGAGCTCCGGTGCCCCGACCTGGGACTGCGCGTCGCCGGGCACCAGGATCTCGACATGCTCGGCCCGGTCGCCGTGGCCGTGAAGAACGCCCGGACCACCACGCAGGCGCTCGAGATGACCTCCAAGTACCTGTTCTTCCACTCCCGCTCCATCGAGATCACCGTGGTGCCCGATCCGCGCGACGAGGCCGACATACTGGGGGTGCGGTTCGGCTACCGGGACCCCGGGCAGCTCATCCCGCCGCAGACGGTGGATCTCGTCCTGCTTTTCCTCCACCGCGCCATGCGCAGTGTGCTCGGCGGGGACTACGGCCTGGTGTCCGTCGACCTGCCCAACCCGCTCAACACCGACGCCGCACGGTACGAATCGCTCTTCGGCGCGCCGGTCACGCCGTCGACCGCGGCCGCGGTGCTGCGCGTGCCGGCCGCACTCCTGGGCCGCACCATCTCGGGCGGCGACGAGGCGGTCCAGCAACTCGCGCTGCGGTACCTGGACCAGCACATCCCCGAGGACCGGCGGAGCATGACCGAACGGACGCGCGCGGTCCTGCACCAGTCCCTCGACACCGGCACCTCGTCGCTGCCCCAGGTCGCGAGGTTGCTCTCGGTCTCCCCCCGCACGCTGCAACGCGGGCTGGCCGGGGAGGGCACGAGTTTCGCGACCCTGCGGGACGAGGTCCGCCGCGACATCGCTGTGCGCCTGCTCACCACCACGGAGATCCCGCTGGCCCAGATCGCCTCGGCGCTGGCCCTCGGCGACGCCACGACGTTCAGCCAGTACGCGAGGCGATGGTGGGGGATGACCGCGCGCGAGTTCCGGCACGGGCACACGACCCCGCCCGGAGTGGGACAATCGCGCACATGAGCGACACCCCCGCGTCCGACCCGTTGGCGATGTTGCGTTCCGGGCGAAGCCTCCCGGACGGCACCTCGATGGACGACCCCATCCGGGAGCAGATCCTCGACGCGGCGTCCGCACAGTTCGAGAGCGTGGGGATCGCCCGGTCCACGATGAACGACATCACCCGGCGGGCCGGGCTGGCGCGGATGACGCTGTACCGGCGCTTCGCCAACAAGCAGGAACTGGTCGAGGCCACGCTGCTGCGCGAAGCCGCCTGGTTCCTCGCCGACCTGCAGCGGGAGATCGACGCCCACGCCACGGTGGAGGACAAGCTCACCGAGGGCTTCGCGTTCACCGTCGAGACGCTCCGCGACCACGACCTGCTCAACCGTCTGCTGGAGACCGAGCCGGAGGCGACCGTCCCGCACTTCACGGTGCAGGGGGCGCCGCTCATCACCGCCGCCGCACACTTCCTGGCCGCCGAGATCTCGCGGACCGTCCCCGACTCCCGCCCCTACGAGGAACTGCTCGTCGGGGCCGAGCTCACGGTCCGCCTCGTCATCTCGTTCGTCCTCACGCCGTCGACCGCCATCGATCTGGACGACCCCGAGGTCTCCCGGGCGTTCGCACGCACCCACCTGGGCCCGCTGCTCGGCGGTGGACTCGCCGAGGGCTGACCCGCACCGCCGTGCAGAGCCCCGCCGTGCAGAGCCCCGCCGCGCAGATCTGAACCGAACCTCATGAATGGTTGACGAATCGCCTCTGCGTGTCTAGCGTCAGGTACAAATAGATCGCGGATGTCACTCTGTCACCGTCGATTCTCAGTCCACGCTCCCGATCCACGAGTCGGGAACCGGAAGGATGAGCCATGACCGCTGTCGCCCCCTCCCCGTCGGCCACCACCGAGGAGTACGAGGACACGCTCCGGCGCCTGTCGCACGCCTCGGTCCACCGCAGCTTCGACGCCTTCAAGGACATCCCGTGGGACGACCCGGACTTCGCGGTGGACCCCACCGACGAGCGCTGGATCCTGCCCGCCGGGATCGACCCGCTCGGCGGCCACCCGTGGTACCTGGGGCTGCCCCGGGAGAAGCAGATCGCGATCGGCCTGTGGCGTCAGGCCAACATCATGAAGGTCGGCCTGCAGTTCGAGAACATCCTCATCCGCGGGATCATGCAGTACGTCTTCAAGAGCCAGAACGGCGCCGCGGAGTTCCGGTACCTCACCCACGAGGCCACCGAGGAGTGCCACCACACCCAGATGTTCCAGCAGGGCGTGAACCGCATCGGCGCCGACGTGCCCGGCATGCCGCGGTGGATCCGGCGGCTGTCCCCGATCATCCCGCTCGCCGCGGGCCCGTTCCCGGTGGCGTTCTTCATCGGCGTCCTGGCCGGTGAGGAACCCATCGACCACACCCAGAAGCAGGTCCTGCGCAACTCGGACACCCTGCCGCCGGTCCTGTCCCGGATCATGGAGATCCACGTGGCCGAGGAGGCCCGGCACATCTCGTTCGCGCACACCTACGTGGCGCGCAACGCCCCCAAGCTGAGCCGCGGCCAGGCGATGACCGTCTCATTGGCCTTCCCCGTGATCATGCGGGTGCTGTGCGACGCGATCCTCAAGCCCACCAAGGAGTTCCGCGAGACGTTCGACATCCCGGATGAGGTCGTCCGCGAGTTGTACTGGGACAGCCCCGAGTCGCAGCGGTTCCTGTCGGACCTGTTCGGCGACGTACGCAAGCTCGCCGAGGACTCGGGCCTGATGAACCCGGCCGCGCGGCGGGTGTGGAAGGCCCTGAAGATCGACGGGCGCCCCTCCCGGTACCGCGGCGAGCCGCCCGTGGCGTTCCGCGACTAGGCCGCCGACATGCCCCACGTCGTCACTCAGGCCTGCTGCGCGGACGCCTCGTGCGTCCACGCCTGCCCGGTCAACTGCATCCACCCGACCCCCGACGAGCCCGACTTCGCCACCGCCGAGATGCTCTACATCGACCCGGTGTCCTGCGTGGACTGCGGGGCGTGCGTGGGGGCGTGCCCGGTCGGGGCGATCGTCCCGCACACCGCGTTGGCGCCCGAGCAGCAGGACTTCCTCGGGATCAACGAGGCACTGACCGGGGACGACCGGCCGAGCAGGCCCCAGGCCCGCGTCCCCACGATCGTCCGCCTCGGGCCCACCCGGACGACCCTGCGGGTCGCGGTCGTGGGAGCCGGCCCCGCCGCGCTGTACGCGGCGGACGAGCTCCTCCGCCAGCCCGGCGTGGAGGTGACGGTGTTCGATCGGCTCCCCGTCCCCCACGGGCTCGCCCGACATGGGGTGGCGCCCGACCACACCAGCACCCGCGCGGTCGCGGACCTGTTCACCGCGATCGAGGAGCAGCCCGGGTTCGGCTACCGGCTCGGCGTGCACGTCGGCGAGGACATCACCGCCGAGGAGTTGGCGGCCCACCACCATGCGGTGGTGTACGCGACCGGGGCCGGGACGGACCGCCCCCTGGACATCCCGGGGGTCGACCTGCCGGGGAGCACGTCGGCCACGCGGGTCGTCGGGTGGTACAACGACCATCCCGACCACGCCGACGCCGACGTCCCGCTGGATCACGAGCGGGCGGTGATCGTCGGCAACGGCAACGTGGCACTGGACGTCGCCCGGATCCTGGCCACCGACCCGGAGCGGCTCGCGGGCACCTCCATCGCCCGCCACGCCCTCGAGGCGCTGCGGGGAAGCCGGGTCCGTGAGGTCGTGGTTCTCGGCCGTCGCGGCCCCGAGCACGCGGCGTTCACCCTGCCCGAGCTGGTCGGTCTCGACGCACGTGAGGACATCGACCTGCGCGTCGACGCCCCCGACGGCATCGACCCGGACGCCGCGACCACCAGACAGGGCCGCCTGAAGCTGGAACTCCTGGCCCGGATCGCCGACCGGCCGAGCCGCGGGACCGCGGAGACGACCCCTCGTCGCCGGATCATCCTGCGTTTCGCGACCGCGCCCGTGGAGGTCGTGGGCACCGCGCGGACCGAGGGCCTGCGGGTGGTGCGCACGGAACCGGTCACCGACCCCGACGGCCGGGTGCGCGCCGTGCCCCGCCCGGGCTCCGAGGAGACCCTCGCGGCGGGCCTGGTCCTGGGCTCGGTGGGCTACCGCGGCGTGGCGGTGCCCGGGGTGCCGTTCGACCCCGCGTCCGCGACCATCCCCAGCCGCGAGGGCCGCGTCCTCGACGCCGCCGACGGCCGCGAGGTGCCCGGGCTCTACGTGGTCGGGTGGATCAAGCGGGGTCCGCGCGGGTTCATCGGCTCCAACAAGACGTGTGCGCGCGAGACGGTCAACTCTCTGCTCGCCGACGCGAACGAGGGTCGCCTACCCACTCCGGGCCCGGCCGCGCGGTTCGAGGAGTTGCTCCGGAGCCGCCGTCCGGTCCCGGCGACCGTCTAGCCGTACCGAACCGTCTGGCTGTACCGAACCGTCCAGCTGTACCGCACCGTCTGGGTGTACCGAACCGCTCAGGCGGCCTGGTCGGCCGCGACCTGATCCGCGATGACCCTCGCGAGCCGCGCCAGCGGGGAGGCACCGTCGACGTCGGCTTCGTACAGCGCGGCGTACGCCGCGTCGCGATAGGTCAGGAGGGTGTCGGTGACGTCGTCGAGCTGACGGAGCAGATGGGGTGACCACAGTCCGGGATGCTCCACGACGTGCAGACGCAGGGCGACCCGGGTGCGGGAGTCGGGGAGGTTCTCGATCAGCTCGTCGTAGACCTGGACGGGCGTCAGGTCCGAGTCCCTCACGGCGCCGCGGAGCAGGTTCGACGGCTGCACGCCGCTCAGCGGATCGCCCGGCACGGACACCCAGTGGGTGCGCTCGGGGATCGGTCCGCGGCGCGGTCCCGCCACGCCCTGCCCGCCCGGATCGGACGTGCCGGCGAGCCAGCGGTCGCGCGGTCGGAACGGGTCGGCGACCAACCCCACGGCGGCGACCCGGTCGAGATCCTCCGGGTGGGCGTCCATCCAGTCGTGGATCACCCGGGTGCCGCAGCACGCCCCGATGAGCACGAGGTCGTCGGACGGGTGGAGATGGACGAGGCGGTTGAGGTCGGCCACCCCGGCCGCGGACGCCGATTCCCAGGTGTGCGACCGCCGGGGTCGACCCGACCCGGGTGCCGGCCACTGCACCCGCACGGCCTCCCGGGCGCCCGTCCATTAAGTGAGGTCGTCGACGAACCGTCCGAGGACGGCCGAGGTCTGACGGTACCCGCCGTCGCTGTCCGCGATGAGTAGTCGCACGTGGTGGCCTTCCGCCCGTCTCACGGCCCGGCCGTAAGATTGATGTGACAACCTCATTGTCGTACGAACGGCTGACAAACAGCCCCCACGGAAGATAAATGTTTCGTATCAATACGCGCGTACTGCTGGGGGAGTCGCGTCAGGTGCCGCAGTAGGTGACGTGCGGTGCGGCCTCGGGAGGGGCGGGACGTTCGTAGCGCTCGTAACCGGCGCGCCGGGTGTAGGGGTCGGTGACGACGACGAGGAGTTCGGACAGCGGCCCCATGTCCCCTGCCGTGGCCGCGTCGAGGGCCTCCTCGACGAGATGATTGCGCGGGATGTAGATCGGGTTGACCCGGTCCATCGATCCCCGGTCGGGTCGACGGGCCCGCCATGTCGTCAACCAGCCGTCCGCGAGCGCTCCGACCAGCTCGCGCACCGGCTGATCATCCCCGTCCGCGGCCGCCCCGAGCGCGCGGAAGAAACCGGTGTAGTCGGCCCGCGTCGCACTGAGCAACCGGGACAGCTCGTCGATGAGGTCGGTCGCCTCGGTGTCCCCGACCTCGTCCGGCAGGCCGATCTTGGCGCGCATCCCGGCCGTCCACGCCCGCTGGTAGTGCTCCGGGAACGTGCCCAGCATCTCGGTGAGGAGTCGGACCGCCTCGTCCTGGTCGGGGTCGACCAGCGGGACGAGGGTCTCGGCGAACCGGGCGAGGTTCCACTGCAGTACGGGCGGCTGGTTGGCGTAGGCGTAGCGGCCGCCGGTGTCGATGGAGCTGAAGACCGTGGCCGGGTCGAACTCGTCCATGAAGGCGCACGGCCCGTAGTCGATGGTCTCGCCCGAGATGGTGGTGTTGTCCGTGTTCATGACGCCGTGGATGAACCCCAGGAGCATCCAGCGGGCCACGAGCCCGGCCTGGTCGCGGAGCACGGAGGCGAACAGCTCCAGGTACGGGTTCTCCGCGTGGGCGGCGTGCGGGTGATGCCGGGCGATGGCATGGTCGGCCAGCCGACGCAGCAGCTCGTCGTCGTCGACCGATCGCGCGAACTGGAACGTCCCCACCCTCAGGTGGCTCGCGGCGACGCGCGCCAGCACCGCGCCCGGCAGCGGCGACTCGCGGTGGACGGTGTTCCCGGTGGCCACCACGGCGAGCGAGCGGGTGGTGGGCACGCCGAGCGCGTGCATCGCCTCGCTGATGACGTACTCGCGGAGCATGGGGCCGACCGCGGCCAGGCCGTCGCCGCCGCGGGCGAACGGCGTGCGCCCCGAACCCTTGAGGTGCAGGTCACGGCCATCGGGCAGCTCCCCCATCAGCAGGGCGCGCCCGTCCCCGAGCCGGGGCGAGTAGCCGCCGAACTGGTGGCCGGCATAGGCCTGGGCGACCGGCGTGGCCCCGTCCGGCACGTGGTTGCCCGTCAGCACCCGCACGCCCTCCTCGCCACGCAGGTAGTCGGCGTCCAGGCCGAGCTCGTCGACCAGCGCGTCGTTGAGCACGAGTAGCCGCGGCCCGGTCGCCTCCGCGGCCTTCCACGGCACGCCCAGTTCCGGCAACTCGCTCGCGTACCGGGTTCCGAGAGTGAGGGGGCGTGCGGTGTCCGTGGTCATGGCCCCGACGATACGGACGAGCCGCCGGGCGGGTCGGCGCGTGGACCGGGCTCACCGGGTCCGGCCCGGTCCTCTCCCGCACCATCGCGATCGGCGATCCTCTCCAGGAGCCACGAGGCGAGCGTCGCCGTGACCACGCCCAGCAGGGCGATCCCGCCGAACATGAGCCCCACCGCGATCGTGCGTCCCACCGGGGTCACCGGCGAGTAGTCGCCGTACCCCACGGACGTCACCGTCACGGTCGCCCACCACAGGGACTCACCCCATGTCTGGATCGACGCCCCCGGTGCCCCACGTTCCGCGTTCAACACCGCGAGCGAGGACACCACGAGCAGGACCGCCGTCCACCCCGCGGCGTAGGTGATCGCCTGACCGCGCACCACCGGGCCCGCCGACCGCCTCATCCCCCCGAGCAGGGTCACCAGCCGGAGCAGTCGCAGCGGTCGCAGGACCGGCAGAGCGATGACCGCGAGGTCGTACCAGTGCCTGAGCAACCACGGTCCGCTCCGCCAACGCCAACCTGACCACGAAGTCCACGGCGAACAGAACCCAGGTCCCCGCCATCACGATCCGGGTGACCACTGCCACCGGACCCCCGGGTTGTCCGACCACCATCACCGCGTAGGCGACCAGGAAAGCCAGAGCGGCGCCGATCAGGGGCCACTCCGCCAGCTCCTTCCACCGTGTCTCCGTCACCCGTCGATGATCCCCCCGGGCGCGGCGCGGTGGCCTCGGACACGCGTGATGGCCTCAGAAGTACTGTGACCCGCCGTCAGAAGTACTGCGACCCGCCGTCGATGCTGATGTGCTCCGCGGTGATGAACGTCGACTCGTCGGAGGCCAGGAACGCGACGACGTTCGAGATCTCCTCCGGCTCCGCCCACGTCTGCTCGAGGAACGTCGTGCCCATGAGGTTGAGCGGGGGGTTCGACTCGCCGACCGCCTCCAACGTGCTCACCATGTCTCCACCGCCCATCGGGGTGGCCACGCCGCCGGGGTGGATGCTGTTGACCCGGACGTTCTTCGGGCCGAGCTCCGCCGCGAACGCCCGGGTCATCCCGACCAGCGCGTGCTTGGACGTCGTGTAGTGGATCATGAACGGCTGGATCTTCTTGCCCGCGTATGAACTGGTGAGGATGATCGAGCCGCCGCCGGCGTCGATCACGTGGTGGGCCGTCGCCATGACCGTGTTCCACACGCCGGTGACGTTGGTGTCGATGGTCGCGGCGAAATCCTCGGGACTGATGGCGTCCCAGACCTGCGGGGTGCAGATGCCGGCATTGGCCACCACCACGTCGAGGCGACCGAGTTCCGCCACCGCGTCGTCGACGATCTTCTTCATCCCCTCGAGGTCGCGGACGTCTCCGACGGACAGGAGCGCGCGACGCCCCTGCTCCTCGACCAACCGACGGGTCTCGTCCAGGTCCTCCGGGGTGGCCGGGTCGTAGGGGACCGGCCCCGGCAGTGGTCCCGCGAGGTCGAGTCCGATGATGTCGGCGCCCTCGGCGGCCAGGCGGACGGCGTGCGTCCTGCCCTGCCCGCGCGCGACCCCCGTGATGAACGCGACCTTGCCCTCGAGTCGTCCCGCCATGTCTCGTCCCACCATGTCGAACTCCGTCCTCGCTGCAGTCTGCGGCTCACCATAGGGTCGACTGTCCCGAGAAGTGGGCGGATCGGGGACTATTCGCGCGCCCGCCGGATAGGTTCGGGAGGACACCGTAAGCCGCACTTCCGGAACCGAGGTCGCCCAATGTCCGCAAATGCTGTGGGATTCGCCCTTCTCATCCTCGGACTGGCGTTGTTGATCGGGAAGATCATCCGCGTCAAGGTCGGGATCGTGCAGTCCCTGTTCCTCCCCAGCTCCATCGTCGGTGGTGCACTGCTCCTCCTGCTCGGGCCGGAGGTCCTGGGCAGGTTCACCGGGCCGTGGGGCGAGAACGGGCTCTTCACCGAACCGATGGTGGAGGTGTGGTCCTCCCTCCCGGGCCTGCTCATCAGCGTCATCTTCGCGACGATGTTCCTCGGCCAGGACCTGCCGCGCCCCTCCCGGGCCGTCAAGCTCGTCGGTCCGCAGCTCTCCCTCGGCGTGGCCCTGGGCTCCGGGCAGTACGTCGTCGGACTGTTGCTGGCCGCCCTGATCCTCGTGCCCCTGCTCGGCGCCTCCCCCATGACGGGCGCCCTCATCGAGATCGGCTTCGAGGGCGGTCACGGAACCGCGGCCGGCATGCGGGGCGTGTTCGAGGAACTCGGGTTCACGGTGGGGGCCGACCTCGCCGTCGGCATGGCCACGGTGGGCATCGTCGGTGGCATCGTGCTCGGCATCGCCCTGATCAACTGGGGCGCCCGCACCGGCAGGACCGAGCTCATCAGCGGCAGCGCCAAGATGTCCATCAGCGAGCAGAAGGGCCTGTTCCGCGAGGACGAGTACTACTCGGCGGGCAAGATGACCTCCCGCCCGTCGTCGGTGGAGCCGCTGTCCCTCCACGTCGCGCTGGTGACCCTGGCGATCCTCATCGGTCTGGGGATCCTCGAGGGGCTGCGATGGATCGAGCAGGCCACCTACGCGTCGGTCATGCTCGACGAGAACACCCCGCTGGAGATCTTCGCCTACGTACCGCTGTTCCCCATCGCCCTGCTCGGCGGCGTCATCGTCCAGGCGGTCGCGACCAAGGCCGGGGTGGCCCACGTCATCGACCCGCAGATCATGCTGCGGATCCAGGGCTGGGCGCTCGACTTCCTCATCGTCGCGGCGATCGGCACCCTGTCCCTGCAGGCGATCGGCGAGAACATCGGCGCCTTCACGATCCTCGCCGTGGCCGGCATCCTGGTCAACGTCGGCATCTTCCTGTGGTTGGCACCGCGGATCATCGGCCGCTACTGGTTCGAGCGCGGCATCGGAGACTTCGGCCAGTCGATGGGCGTCACCGCCACCGGCCTCATCCTCATGCGCATCGTCGACCCCGATGCCCAGAGCCCCGCGTTCGAGGCGTTCGGCTACAAGCAACTCGTCTTCGAACCGTTCTTCGGCGGCGGACTCGTCACCGCGATGGCCGTACCGATCATCTTCCTCACCGGCGTCTGGCCGCTGTTCATCACCATGCTGGTCGTCTTCCTCGTCGCCGTCCTGTCCGGACTGCTCTACTTCCGTCCCAGGGAGATGAAGGAGCGGGCCGAGTGGAAGAAGGCCGGTAAACCGGAGGACGAATCCGACACCGCCACCGCGAGCTGACCACGGCGACCGCCCATGCCCACGCCGTCGTCGCCCGCCCCCGCCGCCGGGCCCGTACCTGACCCCGCACCCGATCCGACCGCCGGGCGACGCCTGGTGCTCTCGGGATTCCTCTTCGGGTGCGGGATCGCCGGCTCGGTCATCGACCTGTTCGTCTTCCACCTGCTCCTGCAGTGGCACCACTTCTACGACCTGTCCACCACGACGACGGCGCTGGTCGCCGACGGCCTGTTCCACGGAGCGACCTGGCTGATCACCGTGTGGGGACTGTTCATGTTCGCGGACGTCCGCCAGCAGATCGTCGTCCCGTGGACCCGCTGGGCCGGGGCGGTCCTCACCGGCATCGGGTTCTTCCAACTGGTCGACGGGATCGTGTTCCACAAGCTCCTCGGCATCCACCAGATCCGCTACGGCGTGGACCTGCTCGTCTACGACCTGGTGTGGATCCTCTCCGCGATCATCCTGCTGACGATCGGCCTGGTCATGCTGCGCCGGACCAGGAACGCGCCGCTCACATCCCCCGTGGTTCGGCGGCCCCGGAGCTGATCGACGGTGGGCACCGGACACGCGCACGACGGTCACGACGCCACGCCGGGGGGCGCCGGCGCGATCGGCACCACGCCGGGAGACCACGCGACCTCCGTCGCCGCCGAGTGGTGGATCCTCGAGTCCGTCGGACCGGCCGTCCTCGCCCTGGCCCTGACCGCGTACCTCCTCGGTGTGTACCGGCACCGTGGCCGCGGACCGTGGCCCGGATGGCGCACCACCGTCTGGATCGCCGGACTGACCAGCGTGGGCGTCGGCTGGGCCGGCCCGCTCGCCGAGGCGGCCCGCCACGACTTCACGGCCCACATGGCCACCCACCTGCTCGTGGGCATGATCGGGCCGCTGCTCCTCGTGCTGGCGGCCCCGGTCACCCTGGCCCTGCGGACGCTCCCGACTGCGGGCGCACGCACCGTGTCCGCCGTCCTGCGCTCTCGGCCCGCACGGGTGGTCACCCACCCGGTCGTCGCCGCCGTCCTCAACGGCGGCGGGGTGTGGCTCCTCTACGCGACCGAACTCTTCGAGCTCATGCACCGGTCGATGGCCCTGCACCTGCTGGTCCACGTCCACGTCCTGCTCGCCGGGATCGCGTTCACCGTGGCGATGATCGGCCCGGACCCCAACCCGCACCGCGCCTCCCTGCGCGTCCGCGCGACCGTGCTGGTGGTGTTCATCGCCGCCCACTCGATCCTCGCCAAGTGGCTCTACGCGCACCCGCCCGCCGGCGTGGACCCGGTCGACGCCCGCGCCGGCGCGCAGCTCATGTACTACGGGGGCGACGTCGTCGACCTGGCGATCCTCATCCTGTTGTTCGCCGGGTGGTACCCCGGCTCGCGCTTCCGGGCCCAGCTGTTGCCCGGTAACCCCGCCCGGGAACGCCGCGAACGCCGTATCCCTCGCGCCGGGCAGCGCCTAGGATAAGAAAAATCCGATCCGGGAGGTACGCCGTGGCCACGAAGAAGCGCTGGAACGACCTGACCGACACGCAGAAGACGGTCCTACTCACGCTCATCTCGGTGCAGGTGTCACTCGCCGCGACCGCGTGGGCGGACCTCGCCTCCCGGCCCGCGGCGAAGGTGCAGGGCTCCAAGGGCAAGTGGGCCGCGATCATCGCGATCAACTTCATCGGGCCGATCCTCTACTTCACCCGCGGGCGGCGGTAGTGACCACCCGGTCACGGGCCGGCCTGGCCGCCGGTGTCCTCCTCGTCGTCGTCCTCACCCTCGGCGCGTGCGCGGCCGGACCCAACGTCGACGTCGCCCCCACCGGCGCGGGGTTCCTCCTCGGCCTGTGGCACGGGATCATCCTCCCCGTCACCTTCGTCATCTCCCTGTTCACCGACACCGTGACGATCTACGAGGTGAACAACAACGGCAACTGGTACGACTTCGGCTTCGTCGTGGGACTGGCCCTGTTCTCCGGCCCGGCCCTCGCCGGCGGCCGGGGGCGGCGGGGATGACGCGCGTCCTGGTGACCGGAGGCGTCCGATCCGGCAAGTCCCGGCACGCGGTGCGACTGCTCGACGGTAAGGATGCGGTGACGTTCGTCGCGCCGGGCCGCCCCGCCGACGAGCTCGACGACCCCGACTGGGCCGCACGCGTCGACCACCACCGGGCACACCGGCCCGCGGGGTGGCGCACCCTCGAGTCCCCCGACGTGGCCTCCGCGCTCCGCCACGCCCCCGGCCCGGTCCTCGTCGACTGCCTGGGCACCTGGCTCACCGCCACCGTCGACGATCTCGGACTGTGGGACGCCCCCGCCGACGAGGCGCGCGCCGCCGTCGACGAGCGGACCGACGCCCTCTGCGCCGCCCTCACCGCCCGCGACGACGTGGTGCTGGTGACCAACGAGGTCGGCTCCGGGGTCGTGCCCCCGTACCGCTCGGGCGGCGTGTTCCGGGACCTGCTGGGGGCGCTCAACCAGTCCGTCGCCGAATGCTGCGACGAGGTGCACCTGGTGGTGTGCGGGCGGGTCCTCACGCTGTGACCGGACACGCGACGACCGGTCTGAGCGCGTTCCCGCTCACACCGATGAGCGACGACCGGGTCGACGAGGGCGCCTACGCGGCGATCATCGAGCGACTGGTGCGCGCGGGGGTCGACTCGATCGGTGCGCTCGGTTCCACCGGTTCGTATGCCTACTTCGACCGCGAGGAGCGGCGCCGGGTCGCCGAGGCGACCGTCCGACACGCGGCGGGGGTTCCGGTGATCGTCGGGATCAGTGCCCTGCGGACCTCCCACGCGCAGGCCCTCGCCCACGACGCGCAGGCGGCCGGCGCCTCGGCGGTGATGCTCGCGCCCATGAGCTACCAGCCGCTCACCGACGACGACGTGATGGGCCTGTACACGGACGTCGCCGGTGAACTCTCCGTGCCACTGGTGGTCTACGACAACCCCGGCACCACCCGTTTCGGATTCACGCCCGAGCTCTACCTGCGACTGGTCGAATTCCCGCAGGTGGCCTCGATCAAGATCCCGCCGCCGCCGGCGGAGCCCGCAGCGGCGCGTGAGCACCTCGCCCGACTGCGCTCCGCGGTGCCCGAACGTGTGGGCCTGGGGGTCTCCGGCGACCCCTCGGCCGCGGCGGCACTGCTCGCGGGCTGCGACAGCTGGTACTCGGTGCTGGCCGGCACCGTCCCGGGCCCCGCCCTGGCGATCGCGCGGGCGGCGCTGTCCGGTCGGGCCGAGGAGGCGTTGGCCGAGTCCGCCGGGCTGGCGCCGCTCTGGGAACTCTTCTCCGCGCACGGCAGCCTGCGGGTGGTCGCGGCCGTCGCCGAGATCCTCGGGCTGGCCTCGGAGAACTGTCTGCCCCGGCCCGTGCTCGGGCTCACCGGTGCCGACCGGACGTCCGTAGAGACGGTGGTCACAGCCCTTTCGCTGGGGAAATAACCGCACACTCATGCCTACGCCTCCATACTTGGACCATCCGCCCCCACCCCCGCCCCTCGCCGTGCGCCGCCCCCGGAGGACCCCGTGAGCACCGACCAGCTGACAGAGAAATCCGACGAGCCCGCCGCGCCCTCACCCGTGACCGTCGCCGCCCGCGGGTCGCCACGGCGGCGCGACGGCTCCCCGTCACGGCGGTGATCGTCGCCGCCCTGTTCGTCACCGGCGTGGCGTTCGAGGCCCTGTGGCGCAGCGCCCGCGACGCCACCTGGTTCCCCGACGTCGCCTACGGCGTGCCCGCGCTCGAGGGGGGCCGCTGGTGGACACTCGTGACCGGGCCCTGGCTCGGTCTCACCCCGCTACAGCACGTTTCTCTGCTGGTGCTGGTGGCGGCGGGCATCGGGATGGGCGAGTGGCGCCTGGGCCCGGTGCGAACGGCGCTGACCGCGGCCGGCGGGCAGCTCATCGGCGTGCTCGGGGCGGTCGCCGTGATCGTCCCCGGCGACGCGGTGGGCTGGGAGTGGGCCACGGAGCTGTCGGTGGTGCTAGACGTCGGCTGCTCGACCGCGGTGATCGCCGTGCTCGCCGCCGCCACGGCCACCCTTGTCTCGCCCTGGCGACTGCGCGCGCGGGCGCTGCTCTACGGCTATGTGATCGTGTCGTTCCTGTTCGTCGGGAGCCTGGCCGACCTCACCCACCTCGTCGCGTTCGTGGTGTTCCTCGCCGTCGGCGAGCGGTTCTTCTCCGGCACCGAGCACGGCCTGCGGCCCCGGACCAGGCGGGAGACCCGGCTCGTGGTGTCGGCGGGCATGTGGTTCATCGCCGCGGTCCACGTGGTGGTGTACTTCCTGCCCTCCGACGGCCCCCTCGGGCCCACCGAGGCCGAGGACGTGAACCTGGTCGGCATGCTCCTGTCCGTCCTCATCGCCGCGGCCACGGCGGAGCTGCTGCGCCGTGGCTACCGGGCAGCGTGGGGCGTGGCTCTCGCCTATGCCCTGGTCACCGCGGTGGTCACCCTCGTCGTGACGGTCCTGGTCGTCGCCGCGGACTTCGAGTCCCTCGGCGCCGTCACCCTCGGTACCGGTCTGCTCTGGGTGGGCGAGGCCGTGCTGCTGGTGGTGGGCCGGGGCGCGTTCGGCGTGCGCGTGCGGCGACGGGTGACCGGGTCGCGCGTCCACTCGGACGACGTGGTGGAGCGCGTCCGTGAGCTCATCCGGCGCCACGGCGGCAGCACGATGTCGTGGATGATCACGTGGCAGCCGATGAACTACTTCTTCGGCGCGGGGACCACCACCGCGGGTCCCGACTCGGCGGGCGTCGTGGGGTACCGGATGCACGTCGGCACCATCATCGCGCTGGCCGACCCCGTCGCCGACCCCGCCGACCGCGACGTGCTCCTTAGTTCGTTCGTCGACTTCGCCGAGGCGCAGGCCGCCGTCCCGTGCCTGTTCTCGGTATCCGGGGAGACGGCCGACCGGATGCGCGCGCACGGGTGGCGGGCGCTGCAGATCGCCGAGGACACCATCATGGATCTGCCCGACCTGGCTTTCACGGGCAAGAAGTGGCAGAAGATCCGGTCCGCGATGAACAAGGCGGACAAGAGTGGCACCACCTACGTCTCGGGACTGCTGCGCGAGCAACCCGCGGCGGTGCTGGCGCAGGTGCGGGAGATCTCCGAGCAGTGGGTCGGAGACAAGGAGCTGCCGGAGATGGGTTTCACGCTCGGCACGGTCGAGGAGGCGCTCGACGACGACGTCCGCATCGCGCTGGCCGTGGACTCCGGCGGGGTGGTCCAGGCGGCGCTGTCCTGGCTGCCGGTCTACCGCGGCGAGCCCGACGGTGGCGTGCGCGGCTGGACCCTGGATCTCATGCGCAAGCGCAACGGCCCCGGCGCGAACAACATGGTCGAGTTCCTCATCGCCCGCTCCGCGCTGGAGTTCAGGGACGAGGGCGCCGACTACGTCTCGTTGTCCGGTGCCCCGTTGGCGCGTAGTGGCGACGACGACGAGGTGGCCGTCCTCGACCGCGGACTCGATCTGCTGGGTCAGGCACTCGAGCCCTACTACGGGTTCCGGTCGCTCCACCAGTTCAAGTCGAAGTTCAATCCGAGGATCGAGCCCGTCTACCTGTGTTTCCGCGACGAGGCGGACCTGCCGCGGATCGGGGTGGCGATCGGCCGGGCGTACCTGCCGGGAGCGACGACCCGCCAGCTCGCGGCCCTGGCCCGCTCGGGCCCCTCGGAGACCGTCGACGTCTGACGTCCCGGGGCGGGACGCACCACTCCGCCCCGGACCTCCCGGCATCCGCTCCCGCGCCTGGCGTCTCGCTCCCGAGCCTGGCGCCTTGCCCACCGGCCCGCCCTGCATCCGCTCCCGCGCCTGGCGTCTCGCGTGCCCCGGCGGGCAGGCGAGAGTTCATCGTGACGGGCGGGAGTGACCGAGGGACCGTGAGGGCCGCGGTGGGCCGGGGGTCTCCGTCCGGGCTCAGCTCACTCGCCGTGGCGCGCGAGGCGCCGTGCCAGATGCTCGCGCAGGTCCTCGAGGTGCCGTTCCGCGGCGGTCTCGTCGTACATCGACGTGTCCGCCATCGAGTACCCGTGTGGGGCACCTGGGTAAACGTCCTGGTCCAGGGGCACACCGGATTCCCGAGCCAGGGACGCGATGACGTCCATCCCTTCGCGCGGCATCGACGGGTCGTCGTCGGCATGACGCAGGAGGACTGCGGCCCGGGTGGTCGCGAGACTCAGGTGGGGACTGTCGCTCTCGTCCGTCGCCAACCCGCCGCCGTGGAATCCCCCGACGGTGGCGATGCGGTCCGGGTGGTCCCCGCCCGCGCGCAACGCGAGTCGCGCCCCCATGCAGTAGCCGATGACCCCCGCGTCGCCGGTGACCCCGGGCAGTGCCAGCAGCGCGTCCAGGTACGCGGCAGTGTCCGATCGTGACAGGTCCGAGGTGAGCCCCTCCATCAGGGGGAAGACCTTCGCGACGTAGCCGTCCCGCTCGCCCGGTTCGCGCAGGTCGACGGTCGGGGCCAGGTCCTCGACGGTTCCGGAGCGGTAGAAGACGTTCGGTGCCAGGACGACGTAACCCCAGCTCGCGATGCGGTCCATCATCATGCGGATCTGCGGCCTCAGACCGAAGATGTCCGGGAACAGCAGCACGCCCGGCACGTCATGCTCGGCGCTCTCGGGCCGTGAGACGAACGCCTCCGCGGTGCCGTCCGCCGTGTCGATGGTCAGGTCCACGGTCATGTCGCCACGCAGGTCCACAGTCGAATCCCTTCCGTCGTCACCGACGGTAACTCCGCGATCCGAGCACCACAGCCCGGTCGCGCAGAGCGGGACGGTCGCACCGAGCGGGACGGTCGCACCGAGCGGGACGGTCGCGCCGAGCGGGACGGTCGCGCCGAGCGGGACGGTCAGTTCCGGGCGGCCAGCACCGCGTCCCTGGCCTCGAGCGCCGTGTCACTGTCCAACGCCAGGGCCGCGAGCTCCCGGCACTGCTCGAGGGTGGCCCCCGCCAGGGCGGCTCCGACGAACGGCAGCGCGGCGGTGGCCACGGAGAGCGAGCTGACTCCGAGCCCCAGCAGGACGCACGCCAGGTTGGGGTCCGCCGCCGCCTCACCGCACACCCCGACCGGGATCGTGCGACCGTCCGGCGACCGGCCCGCGGCCTCGGCAACCGCCCGGATGAGCCGGAGCACGGCGGGTTGCCAGGGGTCGGTGAGGGCTGCCAGGTCGGACGACATCCGGTCGGCGGCCATGACGTACTGCGTGAGGTCGTTGGTGCCGATCGACAGGAAGTCAACGTGCGGGAGGAACCTGTCGACGGCCACCGCGACCGACGGCACCTCGACCATGATCCCGGGGGTCAGGCCGCGCCGACGGCACCGGTCGGCGAAGTCGCGGGCCTCGTCGACGGTGGCGACCATGGGGGCCATGACCCACGGTGAGGACTGCGCCCCGCCCACCCGGCGGCCGGCCGCGGCGAGGGCGTCGAGTTGCCGGTCCAGCAGCCCGGGGTCGATGAGATCCACGCGGATGCCGCGGACGCCCAGGGCCGGGTTGTCCTCCTCGGTCATGCCCGCGAACGCCAGCGGTTTGTCCGAGCCCGCATCGAGGGTCCTCGTGACGACCCGGCCGTCCGGGAATGCGCCGAGCACCCGGGCGTAGAGGTCGACCTGCTCGTCGTGGGTCGGTTCGGCGGCCCGGTCGAGGAACGCCAGCTCGGTGCGGAACAGGCCGATCCCGCCGGCCGGGCCCGACGCCGCGTTCTCGGCGCCCTCGCCGTCCTGGACGTTGGCCAGCAGGCGTACGGAGTGCCCGTCGGCCAGGACGGCGGGGCCGCTCCAGTCGGCGGCGGCGGCCCGGGTGCGCCGGTCCGCCTCAGCGGCCGCTCGGGCCGGGCCCTCCTCGGGCTCGACGGTGACCGTGCCCGCGGCGGCGTCCACCAGTACGTTCGTGCCGTCGGTGATCGCGGCGAGTCCCCCGGCGGCGACCATGCACGGGATGCCGAGCTGCCGGGCGATGATCGCCGTGTGTGAGGTGGGCCCGCCGTGCTCGCAGACGATCGCCAGCACCATGTCCGGGTCGAGCCCGGCGGTGTCCGCCGGGGCGAGGTCGTCGGCCATGAGCACGCCCGGCGCGTCGAAGTCGGGGACGCCCGGTTCGGGCAGGCCGCGCAGCTCGGCCACCACGCGCGCGCAGATGTCGCGGAGGTCGGTGATGCGTTCGGCCTGCCGACCGCCGACACGCGCGAACATCGCGGCGAAGGTCTCCGTGGCCGCCACCGCCGCGGCCTCGACCGCCACGCCCTTCTTCAGTTCCTTGACCACCGCCTTGGCCCAGCCACGGTCCCGGGCGAGGACGGCGTTGGCGGACAGGACCTCTGCACTGACGCCGGTGGCGAGGGCGGCCCGTTGATCCAGTCGGTCGGCCACGGTCCGGGCCGCTGCGACGAAGCGTTCGCGGCCCTTCTCGATCTGCGCCTCGTCCGGCGCACCCGCTGCCTCGGCTCCCGTCGCCGTCCCGGTTCCCGCCGCGCCCGCGGCCCCCGGGTCGACCGCCGCGCCCGCGGCCCCCGGGTCGAGGCCATCCGGCCTGACGACCCACCGGGCGGGCCCGTAGGCCAGGCCGGCGACCACGCCGGTGCCGCGGATGACCGTCCCGGACTTCGACTGCTGCGTCATGGGAGCTCCTAGCGGACCGGACGTCCACGTCCGGCTCATCGATCGACTATGTGACGAGAATAACTAAATCGGCTTGACTTTCCAACCGTATCGGGCAGAATCCAACACAATCGGTCACAACAGCGGAGAGGTCGGAGCCCATGTACGGGAGCGAACGACGGCGACACATCACGGAGACGCTGGCCGCCTCCGGGCGGGTGACCGTCGCCGACCTCGCGGCAGACCTCGACGTGAGCGCCGAGACGATCCGCCGTGACCTGTCGCTGCTGGAATCCGAGGGGCACCTCGAACGCACCCACGGCGGGGCGGTCCCGGCGGTGCCCGGTGGCCGCGTCGAGCGGACCCTCGCCGCCCGGCGGTCGGAGAACGTGGACGCGAAGTCCGCGATCGGCCGGGCTGCGTTGCGGCTGCTCCCCGCCGTGGGCGGCACGGTCCTGCTCGATGCCGGCTCCACCACGGACCGCCTCGCCGCATCGCTGCCGGCCGACCACGGCCTCACCCTCATCACGAACTCGATCCCCGTCGCGGACGGCCTGCACCGCGCGGCGTCGGAGGACCTCCACGTCCTCGGCGGGACGGTCCGCGGCCTCACCGGGGCGTGCGTGGGTCCGTCGGTGCTCCGGGCGCTGGAGGCGATCCGGGTGGACGTCGCCTTCGTGGGCACGAACGGGCTCCACCCCGAGCGCGGACTCACCACACAGGACCCGGACGAGGCGGCGGTCAAGAACGCCATGTGCCGGGCGGCCCGCCGGGTGGTGGTACTCGCGGACTCGAGCAAGTTCGGGCACGAGTTCCTGGTCTCGTTCGCCCCGCTGGACGGGGTCGACGTCCTGGTCACCGACGCTCCCCCGCCGGGCCCGCTGGCCTCGGCGCTGGACACCCACGGAATCGAGGTCGTGCTGCCATGATCGTCACCCTCACCATGAACCCGTCGGTGGACCGGACCGCGCAACTGCCCGCGCCGCTCACCGTGGGCGGGGTCAACCGCATCGCGGCCGTCGACGACTCCCCGGGCGGCAAGGGCGTCAACGTCGCCCGCGTCCTCACCGGCGGGGGGGTCCGGGGGCAGGCGGTGTTCCCGGCCCCGGCGGACGACCCGTTCGTGGCGATGTGCGCCGGGGCAGGCGTCGCGACGTCCGTCGTCCCCGCGCACGGCGCCGTGCGGATCAACCTCACTCTCGCGGACCCCGCCGGAACCACCACCAAGATCAACGCCCCCGGGCCCGAGCTCGACGGCGCCACGATCGACCGGGCCCGCTCCACGATCGCCGCCCTCGCCGGTGAGGCGACGTGGGTGGTGCTGTGCGGGTCCCTGCCACGCGGCGTGCCCGACGACTTCTACGCGGACCTGGTCGGTGCACTCCGCCCCGCGGGGGCCCGCCTCGCCGTCGACACCTCCGACGCACCACTGGCCGCCCTCGCGGCACGGCTGCCCGGCGCGGCCCCCGACCTGGTCAAACCCAACGGCGAGGAGCTCGGGCAGCTGGCCGGCGTCGATGGCTCCGAGTTGGAGCGACGCGCCGCCGCCGGCGACACGGACCCCGTGGTGGACGCCGCGCGGGCGTTGCGCGCCCGCGGCGTGGGCGCAACCCTGGTCACCCTGGGCGGCGCCGGTGCCGTCTTGGTCGACGACGACGAGGCGTGGTACGCGAACACCCCACCCGTGCAGGTCAGATCCACGGTCGGGGCCGGAGACTCCGCGCTCGCGGGCTACCTGCTGGCCGAGTCCCGCGGACTCCCGCCGCGGGACCGGCTGCTGTGGGCGGTCAACCACGGCAGCGTCGCCGCCTCACTGCCCGGTACCGGACTGCCGCTGGGCCTCGACCCGACCACGTTCCGCGCCACCGTGCGGCGACTCGACTGACCCGCCGCACCGGCGTCCTGCACCCGCAGACCGCCTCCCAGCCCCTCTCACCCAGCCCCCTCCCACCCAGCACCCTCCCACCCAGCACCCTCGGAAGAACACGGAGCACGGCAATGAACCAGCCGATCATCGAGACCGCCGCGGTGCGGCTCGACGCCGACCTCGGCGCCACCAAACAGGAGGTGATCCGGGCGCTGGCCCGGACCCTCGTCGACGCCGGCCGGGCCGACGATCACGACGCGCTCGTACGCGATCTGTTCGCCCGCGAGGACAAGGCGGCCACCGGTATGAAGGGCGGGATCGCGATCCCGCACTGCAAGTCCGAGGCGGTGTCCGAACCGAGCCTGGCCTTCGCGCGGCTCGACCCGCCCGTGGACTTCGGCGCCAAGGACGGGCCCGCCGACCTCGTGCTGATGATCGGCGCCCCCGCGGGCGGCGGCAAGGAGCACCTGAAGATCCTGGCCACCCTCGCCCGAAACCTGGTGCGCTCCGAGTTCGTGGACTCCCTCCGGTCGGCCGCCACGCCGGACGAGGCGGTCGCGGTCATCGAGGGCGTGCTCAGGCCGGAGGAGAAGACCTCGTCGTCGTCGTCCTCGACCCCCGGCTCGGCAGCGGGCGCGGCGCCGGCCCGGGTGGTCGCGGTGACCGCCTGCCCCACCGGCATCGCCCACACCTACATGGCCGCCGACTCGCTCGCCCAGGCCGCGGAGGCGCGCGGCGTCGAACTGCACGTGGAGACCCAGGGCTCGGCCGGGGCGACCCCCCTCGATGCGGCGGTGATCGAGGCCGCGGACGCGGTCGTGTTCGCCACGGACGTCGGGGTGCGCGACCGCGGCCGGTTCGCCGGCAAACCCGTCGTCGAGTACGGGGTCAAGAAGGCCATCGACGCGCCCGACCAGGTCCTCGACGAGGCGCTGGCCGCGGCCCAGGACCCCCGGGCACGGCGCGTGTCGGCGGACTCCGGCGCCGCCGACGGCGGCTCCGGCTCGGGCGGGTCCGGCTCCGACGAGCACTGGGCTCGCGGTCTGCAGCGCGCCGTCATGACCGGTGTGTCGTACATGATCCCCTTCGTCGCCGCCGGCGGGCTCCTGCTCGCGCTGGGGTTCCTGTTCGCCGGGTACGACGTGGCGTTCGTGTGGGAGGAGCTCGCCACCGGGTTCTCACTCACCGACCTGCCCGGCGAGGTGTGGTACCTCGACGGTGAGATCGTGTCCGCCGGGACCGCCGGGGCCGAGGTCCTCACCCACTCCGGGCTGCGGCTCTACATGGGAGCCGTGCTGTTCGCGATCGGCCAGGCCGCGATGGGCTTCATGATCGCCGTCCTGTCGGGCTACATCGCCTACGGCCTGGCCGACCGTCCCGGCATCGCACCGGGCTTCGTAGGCGGCGCGCTGTCGGCGACCCTCGGCGCCGGGTTCATCGGCGCGCTCGTCACCGGCATCCTCGCCGGCTACCTCGTGCGGTGGATGACCACCTGGAAGACGCCGCGCTGGCTCGCCGGTCTCATGCCGGTGGTCCTCATCCCGCTCATCGGCTCGCTGGCGATCGGCCTGCTGATGTTCCTGCTGCTCGGCCGCCCGCTGGCCTCACTGACCTCCGCCATGGAGTCGTGGCTGGGTGGCATGACCGGCTCCTCGGTGATCCTGCTGGGCGTCATCCTGGGCCTGATGATGTGCTTCGACCTGGGCGGGCCGATCAACAAGGCGGCGTACACGTTCGCCACGGCCGGTCTGGTCGCCGACAACCCGGCGACGCTGCGGATCATGGCCGCGGTGATGGCCGCCGGCATGGTTCCGCCGCTCGCGATGGGCTTGGCGACCGTCGTGCGCAAGCGCCTGTTCAGCCCGGTGGAGCAGGAGAACGGCCGCGCCGCGTTCCTGCTGGGCGCCAGCTTCATCACCGAGGGGGCGATCCCGTTCGCCGCCGCCGACCCGCTCCGCGTCATCCCGTCGATGATGGCCGGTGGTGCTGTGACCGGTGCGCTCATCATGGCGTTCTCGGTCGAGTCGTACGCGCCCCACGGCGGGCTGTTCGTGGTGTTCGCCATCAACCCGGTCTGGGGCTACCTCCTGGCGATCCTCGCCGGCACCCTCGTCGCGTGCGCGGCCGTGGTGGTCGCCAAGACCACCCGCCGCGAGCCCACCCCGGCCCCGGCCGCGGCGGCACAGCCGGTCGCGGCCTGAGGCGCGAACCTGCACGATGACGGGGGAACCCCCCGGGCCACCCGAATACAACAGAGGAGTCACCATGCCCAGCACCACCGTCACCGTCGGATCGGCCGAGGGCCTCCACGCCCGCCCCGCGGGGATCATCGCCGAGGCCGCCGAGAAGTACGAGACCGACATCGAGATCGCCTACGACGACGAGGAGGCCGACGCCGCGTCCGCGATGCTCATCATGGCGCTCGGCGCCGAGAAGGGCGCCACGGTGACCGTCAGCGGAGAGGATGCCGACGCGGTGGCCGAGATCGCCGCGCTCATCGAGCAGGATCTCGACGCGGAATGACCGTCCTGGTCGTGGGATCCGGCGGGTATCTCGGTTCGCGCCTGGTACCCGCCCTGCTCGACCGCGGTCACCGCGTCCGGGCCGGCGTCACGGACCCCGGCCGTGCCGCGACGCACCCCTGGTCCGATCGGGTCGAGAAGGTGCGGTGCGACGTCGTCGACCCGGCGAGTCTCGCGGCGGCCCTCGACGGGGTCGACGAGGTGGTCTACCTGGTCCACCGGATGGGCGGCGGTGCCGACTTCCGCCGCGAGGACGCCGAGGGCGCGGAGGCGATGCGCCGGGCGATGGCCGCCGCCGGCACGGAGCGATGTGTCTACGTCTCCGGACTGGCCCCCTCGGGGGATGACCGACTGCCGCTCTCGCAACACATGGCGTCGCGGCTCGAGGTGGAATCGCTGCTCTCGGCCGGGCCCACGCCCGTGTTCACGCTGCGGGCCGGGGTGATCCTGGGCGCGGGCTCGACGAGTTTCGAGGTCCTCCGCACGCTCTGCGAGCTGCTCCCCGTCCAGCCCGTGCCCCGATGGATGCGACACCGGAGGGTCGAGCCCGTCGCCGAGCGGGACGTCGTGGAGGCCGTGTGTCACGCCCTGGACGGAGAGCCCCGCACCGGCCACGCGGACCTCGGCTGCGGGGAGGCCCTGACCTACCCCGCGCTGCTCGCGCGCTACTCCCGCATCGCCGGGCTGCCGACGGTGCGCCTCCCCGTGCCCGGGGTGCCGTGGGACCTCGTCGCCGCCGGACTGGCACCCCTGGTCGATCAGGACGGGGCGACGGTCAGCGCGCTGATCGAGAGCCTGCAACACGACATGGTGGTCGGCGATCCCGCCGCGGACCTGTTCCCGGAGGGGTGGCGGATGACCGGGGTCGACGACGCGATCCAGGTCGCGCTCGCGGACGCCGCAGGTTAGGTGGGATGTCCAGCGCGGCCACCGCCGATGCGACATCCGCCCACCCGCTTAGGTAACCTCGATCACAACTGACACTCGTCAATCCGCGAGAGTCTCGAGATCGAGGCCCGAGACGACCGCCCGAGGAAACAAAGAGGTCGCGCATCATGACGTCGCGTATCGCCACCCCGCCGGTCGCCCCGGGCCGTGAGGCCCTGTTCCGTCCCCTCGAGGTCCGGTCACTCCACCTGGCCAATCGCCTCGTCATGTCCCCCATGACGCGCATGGGATGCCCCGACGGCCTGCCGGACGAGGTCAATCGCGACTACTACGCCGACCGTGCCGCAGGCGGAACCGGGCTCGTCGTCACCGAGGGCATCGGCGTCGACCACCCGACCTCGGTCGACCATTCGTGGATCCCCCGCCTCGACACGCCGGAATCCGTATCGGCTTGGCGTGTGGTCACCGACGCCGTCCACGCCGCCGGCGGCCGGATCATCGCCCAGCTCTGGCACGTCGGCCCGCTCTGGGGCGCGAACGCCCGCTTCGACCGGGCCCACCGCGACCGGCTGATGGAGATGCACCCCATGCGCCCGTCCGGCCGGTGGGGAACCCCGGGCGTCACCACGTACTCCGAGCGCAGCGTCGCCCGCTGGTCGCCCGAGGTGCCGCCGATGACCGACACCGACATCTCCGAGGTCATCGACGCGTTCGCCCGCTCCGCGCGCCTGGCGATGGACGCCGGTTTCGACGGCGTGACGCTGCACGGCGGCCACGGGTATCTGCTCGACGCGTTCGTCTGGGCCGACACCAACCGCCGCACCGACGACTGGGGCGGCGACCTGGCCGCACGCAGTCGCTTCCCCGCCGCGGTCGTGTCCGCCGTCCGCGCCGCGATCGGCCCCGACGCGCCGCTGTTCTACCGCTTCTCCCAGCACACCCAACAGGACTACACGGTCCGCAAGGCGACCACTCCCGACGAACTGGGCGTCTACCTGGGCGCACTCGCCGAGGCCGGGGTCGATCTGCTCGACGCCTCGACCAGGCGGTTCAGCGACGCGGCATTCCCCGACCTGGGAGGTGACGACGGCGAGGTGACCCTGGCCGGATGGGCCCGCCGGCTCACCGGCCTGCCGTCCGGCGCCGTGGGCGGGGTGGGGATCGGGACGTCCCTGCGCGAGCAGAAGTCGGGCAAGCCGGCCATCGCCGCGGACAACATCGATGCGGTCGTGGAGTGCATGGAGCGCGGCGAGTTCGACCTCATCTCCGTGGGTCGTCTCCATTTGGCGGATCCGTCGATCGCCGAGGTCCTGCGCACGGCCGGGCCACTGCCGGAGTTCGTGCGCGAGGTCCACGAGATGCCGTTGCGCTCCCCCGCCTGACCTGCCGCGCCCCGACCGGGTCCGTGAGCTGCCGCTGCGCGACCGACCCTGGCCGGGCCGCCGAAACGGGACTAACCTTCGGCCATGACCGTCACCGACGAACTGCTCGAGGCCGCCAAGGCCTACCAGGCCGACTTCGACAAGGGCGACCTGCCCATGCCGCCCGGGCGGAAGATCGCCGTGGTGGCCTGCATGGACGCCCGTCTCAACCCGTACGGCCTGCTGGGCCTGACCGAGGGCGACGCGCACGTCATCCGCAACGCCGGCGGGGTCGTCACCGACGACGTCCTGCGCTCGCTGACGATCAGCCAGCGTCTCCTGGGTACCGAGGAGATCGTCCTGATCCACCACACGGACTGCGGGATGCTCACCTTCCGCGACGACGACCTCAAGGACCGGATCGAATCCGACACCGGCCTGCGGCCCCGCTGGGCGCCGGAGTCGTTCCCCGAGCCGGAGGCCGACGTGCGCCAGTCGATCGCCCGCGCCGAGTCCGATCCGTTCCTGCTCCACGCCACCGCCGTCCGCGGCTTCGTCTACGACGTCGGCACCGGCGAACTGCGCGAGGTCGAGCGCGACTGACGACACGCCACGGGAACTCGGTACGGCCGAGATCGGGCAAGTTCAATATTCGTCCACTTTTGGTCGAGCCTCCCCCTCCAACCCGATCGGAGCCCCCGCCGTGTCCGCACCAAGTCACGCGTCCGCACCCACCCGCACCGTGAATCCGTTTCGCGTCGCGTTGTTGATCGGCGGCCTCATCGCCGCCGGTTTCGGCATCGCGGTCCTGTTCTGGCCCGTGAAGACCGCCCTCGCAGTGACCGGGCTGCTCGCCGTGTACGCGATCGTCTCCGGAATCGTGTACATCGCGGTCGCGGTCATCGCCGGATGGCAGAGCACGGGTAGCAGGATCGGGCATGCGCTCCTCGGCCTACTGTTCGTCATCGCCGGCGCCTACGCGTTCGCTTCGCTGGAGGAATCCGCTGTCTTCCTCGCCCTGTTCGTCAGCGTCATGGTCGGCGTCATGTGGATCGTCGAGGGCTTCACCGCACTGTTCACCCTCGGCGAGACCGGTTCCACCTCGGTGACGATCCTCTTCGCGATCATCTCCGTCCTCGCCGGGTTCGCGCTGCTCAGCACCCCGGTGTGGGGCGCGGGGTTCCTCTGGTGGCTCTTCGCGATCTCCCTCGTCGTCCTCGGCGTCCTCAACGTGGCCCGCGCTTTCCCGCTTAGGGGCTGACGGCCGGACCACCCAAACCCGCCTCCCCGCACGCGGGCACCCCGGGAGATGTTCCAGAGACCGGTAGCGCACCGGTCGAGCCCAGTGCGGATCGCTGTTAACCTCGGCCCCGGCGCACCGGTTGTGACCCGGATCGCCTCATCACCCCGACGAAAGGACTCCCCTGCAATGGGTTCAGACGCTCTCGGTTCCCTCGGTTCTCTCGCGGCGGGCTCCCTCGCCGCCCCGCTCCTTGGTTCGCTCGGTCTCGGCTCCCTTCTCCAGGGGGCCGGCAGTGACATCGGCAGCGCGACCGACTCCCTGACCGGGCTGTTGCCCACGGACCTCCTCGGCGGCTTCTCCTGACCCGGACGGGATACACGAAAGACCCCGGGACGCAGTTCTTCGTCCCGGGGTCTTCTGTGTCTCGCGCCGGAGATCGGCGTCACGACGGCGTCAGGTGTGTGCGCCCTCGGCCTGCTGCTCGTCGGAGTACATGGACGTCTTGCTGGTCTCGGGGGCGAGGACCAGCGAGATGATGGTGAGCACGCTCAGGCCGACCAGGTAGTAGCCGACGTAGGCGACCGAGTAGGTCTGCACCAGCCACACCGCGACGAACGGGGTCAGCGCCGCGCCCAGGATCGCGGAGAAGTTGTACGCCACTCCCGAGCCCGTGTAGCGCGTGTGGGTGGGGAACAACTCGGGAAGCACCGCGGACATCGGCCCGAAGGTCAGCCCCATGAGCATCATGCCGACGCACAGGAAGAGCAGCATCCGCACCACGTCGAGGTCCTCGCCCGTACCCATCGCGTCCGGGTCGAGCCACCAGCCGAAGCTCAGGCCGAACAGGATGATGGCGGCGGTGACGCCGATGAGCATCCGACGACGCCCGAGGACGTCGGCCAACCAACCGGCGATCGGGACGAACGCGGCGAACAGCAGGATCGCGATCACCTGGATGATGAGGAACGACTGGTAGCCGTAGCCGAGCCCGCCGGCGTCCGCGCCACCGATCGCGAACGACAGGATCCACGTGGTCATCAGGTAGAACAGGCCGTACGTGGCCAGCATGATGAACGTACCGAGGATGATCTCCCACCAGTTGCGGCGGAAGACCTCGGAGACCGGGGTCTTGACCCGCTCGTTGTTGGCGATCGCCCGGGCGAAGACCGGCGTCTCCTCGATGCGGAGCCGGACGTAGAGGCCGACGGCGACCATCACGATCGACAACAGGAACGGCAGGCGCCATCCCCACACCAGGAACGGGTCGCCCAGTTCCGCAGCGGTGGAATCGTAGGAGAACCAGATCGTGAGCAGCAGGAAGATGCCGTTGGCCAGGATGAAGCCGAACGGGGCGCCGAGCTGCGGCCACATGGCGGCGAACGCACGCTTGCCCGGCTGCGCCGTCTCGGAGGCCAGGAGCGCCGCACCCGACCACTCGCCACCCAGGCCGATGCCCTGGAAGAAGCGCAGGATCGTCAGCATCGCCGGCGCCCAGAGACCGATCTGGTGGATCGTCGGCAGCAGGCCGATGAGGAACGTCGCGATACCCATGGTCAGCAGCGCGCCGACGAGGGTGACCTTCCGGCCGAGACGGTCCCCGTAGTGACCGAAGACGATGGACCCGAGCGGCCGCGCGATGAACGCCGTACCGAAGGTGGCCATCGAGGCCAGCAGAGCGGTGCCGGAGTCACCGCCTGCGAAGAACAGCAGCGGGAAGACCGACACCGCGGCCGTCGCGAAGATGTAGAAGTCGTAGAACTCGATCGTGGTCCCGATGAGCGAGGCGAGGATGATCCGGCGCCGGGGCACCGGCTCGGCCGAGATCGTCTCGGGGACCGCGGTACCCGTCCCGTGGGGCCCTGTGGACCCGTCCGGCGTTGCCATGTTCCTCCTAGGACGTCTGAACGGCGCAATTACTGTCGACCACCGACCGTCGACCGCGACAAGCGTAGGCGGCCAGGTGATGTGGGTCACCCTGACCGGTGGTGGCTGTGCACGTGGCACAGCTCAGCTCGTCGATTTTCGCGATCGCTGCGCACGGTGTCCAATCCCTTCCCCGCCGCGGGGCGTGACGGGGGTGGCGCGGGTGATGCCGTGCGCCGGGTCAGCGCGTCCGGTAGTGGGAGTACGCGGTCCCGCCGGCGAAGACGCGATGGGCGGCGAGCTCCAGGTCCAGCGTCGTGTCCGGGGGCAGCGCGCGCAGTCCGCCGCCCACGACCCTGGGGACGACGAACAACCGGAGATCCGAGACCAGCCCCGCGCGGATCGCCGCGCCGGCCGTGGTGGGTCCGAAGATCTCCACCTCGCCCGGTGCCTCGTCGACTATGCGGCGCAGTGTGTCCAGGTCGAGTCGCGGGACCAGGCGATCACGATCGGACACGAGGTCGTTCGCGGTCATCGTCGAGGACACCACGGTGCGCGGGATCGCCTTCCACCGCTCCGCGAACTCGTGCTCGTCGGGGCTCCACGAGTCGTCCTCCGGTGGGGACAGCCAGTACTCCATCAGCTTGTACGTCCGCCGTCCGAGCACCTCGTGGACGACGGGCCCCAGGCGTTCCACGTGGAACCGGAACACCTCGCCGCTCGGGGCGGACCAGTTGAAGTCGCCACTCGCGTCCGCGGCGTACCCGTCGACCGAGACGGTCGCGGTGTAGGTCAGCGTGCCCATGGCCGTCCTCCAGCCCTTGTCCATGATGTGGGCGGTCGTGATGAGGGCAGTGTAGTGCCGTGCCCAGGTTCCAGACTGAGCGTTTCCCGCGATTCGGTGTCCGGGGCCCGCGACGGCGTCGGGTCAGTCGGACACCGCGCGGTCGGCGTCCCGACGCTCCCGCTCCTGCGCCTCGGCGATGGCCTGACGTGCGTAGACCCACCGGGCGGTGGAGTTCAGGTGCGAGCGGTGGTCACCGATGTGCAGCCCCCAGGACAGCAGGGTGATGACGCGGTTCCGGAAGCCGATGAGGAAGGCCAGGTGCACCACCAGCCACAGAACCCAGGCGAGGAAGCCGTGGAGCTCGAGCGGCCCGATCTTGGCCACCGCGCTGTAGCGCGACACCGTCGCCATCGACCCCTTGTCGAAGTACTTGAACGGCGGGCGCTCGGACGGGGACCGTCCCCCCTCGACCTCGCGGACGATCTGCTTGGCGACGTATTTGCCGCCCTGGATCGCGACGGGGGAGACGCCCGGCAGGTTGTCGAGGTTGATCATGTCGCCGATCACGAAGATCTCCGGGTGCCCGGGCAACGAGAGATCGGGATTCACCAGGACGCGGCCCGCCCGGTCCACCTCGGCGCTGGTCTGGTCGGCGAGCATCTGGCCCAGTGGGCTCGCCTGGACGCCGGCCGACCAGATCTTGCAGGTCGAGTCGATCCGGCGGAGCGATCCGTCGGGGTCCTTGACCTCGATTCCGCTGTAGTCCACATCGGTCACCATGGCGTTGAGCTGGACCTCCACACCCAGTTCCTCCAGCCGCCTGCGGGCCGCGTTGCCGAGCTTCGGCCCGAAGGGCGGCAGGACGGCGGGGGCGGCATCGATGAGGATGATGCGGGCCCGGCCCGGGTCGATCCGGCGGAAGCTGTTCTTCAGGGTCCGCTGCGCCAGCTCCGCGATCTGTCCGGCCATCTCCACGCCCGTGGGACCGGCGCCGACCACCACGAACGTCAGGAGGCGACGACGTTCCGCGTCGTCCTCGGTCACCTCGGCCTGTTCGAAGCAGCCCATGATCCTGCTCCGCAGTTCCAGGGCGTCATCGATGGACTTCATGCCGGGAGCCCAGCGCTCGAAGTGGTCGTTCCCGAAATAGGACTGGTTCGCGCCGGCGGCGACGACAAGGTTGTCGTACTCCAGTTCGAAGTCCACGTGCCCGGCGGCCGCGTGGACGGTCCGCGCGGCCACGTCGATCCGGTCCACCTCACCGAGGGCGACCGTGGCGTTCTCCTGATCGCGGAGGACCAACCGGGTGGAGGGCGCGATCTCCCCGACCGACAGGATTCCGGTCGCCACCTGGTACAGCAGGGGCTGGAAGAGATGGTGGCCGGTCCTGGCGACCAGGGTGACGTCCACGTCCGCCTTGTCGAGGGCGCGGGCGGCGGCGAGGCCTCCGAAACCCGACCCGATGATGACGACGCGGTGGCGACGATCCGCCGGGGCCTGAGCACCCGTCACCGGATGAGAGTTCATGGTCATGGCGCCTCCTCGACCCACTACTGTCCGGGTTCCGAGCCCCGCGGGGCCCACTCCCGCCGATCCTAGACCGCCCGACCGGGCCGGGGTCCCGAGCCGCCGAACCGTGCCGGACCGGAGTCAGACCCAGTCCGCGAGCGTCGGCGCGTATCGGCGGAGCACGCGGGTCACGATTAGCAGGATCACCACGAGGATCCCGACCCACAGGACGGTCAGACACCAGCCCGCGAGGACGTCGCTGGGGAAGTGGACCCCCAGGTAGACGCGGGACGCGCCAACCGCGAGGACGTAGACCACCGCCACCGCGAGCGCGGCCCACCGGTACCGGCTGCCCCAGGTCAGGACGACCAGCGGCGCCGCGAGCGACATCGACCCCATCGCGTGCCCACTGGGGAAGGAGAAGGTGTTCTCCGCCGACAGGTGCTCCCAGAAATCCGGGCGCGATCGCTCGAAGGCCGGCTTGAGGGCGACGTTGAGCCTGGACGACCCGTACACCGCGGCCAGCACGAGGAAGGCGCCCCCGAATCTGCGCAGGACGCACAGCAGCAGCGCGATCACGACGGAGGCCGCGAGCACGAACTGTCCGCCGAGGTAGCTCGCGGTCTCCGCCGCGGCCGTGAGCCAGGGCGTCGTCGCCCCGTGCACCCACATCATCACCGGCCGGTCCATGGAGACGGTCTCGTCGTCGGAGACGGCGAACGCCAGCCCGGCGAAGACCGCCAGGAGGACCAGGAGGAACCCGGCGCCCGCCGCCGGTGCCCTCCACCGGGACGCCCCGGGGGAGGGCCGGGGGTCGCCGTCGTCGATGGTCATCGCCCCAGCGTAGGGACGCGCACCGGGAAAATCAGGAAAAACTACTGCCGGGCGCCGCGGTGGTGACCGCTCCGTCGACCAGGTGGACCTGCGCGTCGCACCGGGCCGCCATCGTGGCATCGTGTGTGACGAGCATGAGCGCCACGTCGAGCTCACGCGCGGTACCGAGCAGGAGGTCCATGACGACCCGACCGGACGCGGAGTCCAGCGCACTCGTCGGTTCGTCGGCGAGCAGGAGCGACGGCCCGCTCATCAGGGCGCGCGCCACGGCCACCCGCTGCCGCTGCCCGCCGGACAGCGCCCCGACCGACCGGTCCGCGGCGTCACCCAGTCCCACCACGCCGAGCAGCTCGTCGGCGCGCTCGCGGGCGTGGAGCCGTCGGGCGCGGGACGGCCGCGACCCCAGCCACACCATGGCCTCGAGCTGTTCCCGGGCCGTGAGCGACTCGATGAGGTTGGCCTGCTGGAACACGATGCCGATCTCTCGTCGACGCAGCTCGGCCCCCCGGCGCGCGTCCACCGCGGCCAGGTCCACCGCCCCGTCCACGGTCTCCAGCCACACGTGCCCGGAGTCCGGTCGGGCGAGCGTGGCGGCGACGGCGAGCAGGCTCGACTTCCCCGATCCCGAGGGGCCGGTCACCGCGAGGCTGCGGCCCCGCCCGATCGAGAGCGAGACGTCGTCGACGGCGGTGACCGTGCCGTGGCCGTCGGGGAAGGTCAGGACGACGTTCTCCATCCGCAGTGCGGTCGGGACGGGCGCGGTGGTCACGGGGGCATCGTGGAGGGCGGTACGGGTCAGGGCGGTACGGGGCATGGCGGTTCTCCTGGTGGTGGGTCGCGGTGAGGACGCGGGGGTCGACGACGACGACGAGGTGAGGCAGGTGCCGGACTCGGAGCCGGTCATCGGGCCGCCCCCAGTGCCGAGTTGGGGTCGGCGGTCAGCACGGGCCGCAGTGAGACGGCGGCGCCCGCGAGGCCGAGCACGGCGAGCAGTGCGGCCGGCACGAGGGTGGTCGCGGCCGAGACGACGAACGGCACGGTGCCGCCGACCGCCAGGCCGACCAGGGCGGCGATGCCGACCCCGCCCACGACGCCCACGGCCAGGACGACCGCGGCCTGGCCGACCGAGTCGCGGACGACCGCGGCGGTGGACGCCCCGAGCGCCTTGAGCACGGCGACGTCACGTCGGCGCTGCATCCCCCAGACGGCGAAGAACGCGCCCACGACCAGCGCGGTGACGGCGAGGAGCATGGTGGTCATCGTGCTCAGCGAGGTGTTCTCGGCCCGGTGCGAGGGCAGTGCCCCGACGAGTCCGTCGGCCTCGACCAGCGTGAGGCCGGCGTCGGCGGCGACGGCCTCCGGGTCGGCGTCCGCCGCCACGGCCACGGTGGTGGCGGCCCCGCCGCGCGGAGCGAGCGAGTGCCAGGTGTCGAGGTCGGTGACGACGACGGGGGTGTGCGAATGCCAGAGATCACCGGTGTGTCCGGCGACCGCCAACGCGCTGCCCCCGAGGCTGATAACGCCGACGTCGGCGCCCACCTCGTCGTCGACACCGTCGGAGACCAGGACCTCCCCCGGCGCCGGTGGCGCCACCGATCCCACCTCGTCGGCCAGTCCCACGGCGACGACGGAGACGCCGGTTTCGGTGCCGTCGTCCAGGGTGATCCGGGCGAGTCCCACCGGGACGGCCGACGGGTCCCCGGCGGCAACGGTGGCCACCTGGTCGGCGGTGAGTGCGGCGCGGTCGAGGTCGACGGCGCCGGAGTCGTCGGCGGGGAGGACGAAGCCGGAGCCGTCCGAACCGAGCGCGCGGAGCGCGGACACGCTCTGGTGCGCCAGCCCGGCGGTCAGGCCGAGTAGGCCCGCCACCAGGACGGACAGCATCAGTACGACGCCCGTGATGAGGGCGAAGCGCCACCGCGCCGTGCGGAGCTCGCGGAGTGCGAAGAACATTGGGTCCCTTTCGTGGGGTCTGCCTGTCGTGGAGGTCTGCCTCCAGGCTCGTCCCGCCGACGCCGCACCGGATCGGCCACGAGGGTGGTTCCGCGGCGACGAACGGTGGGGCCGGCCTCCATCGTTCGATGGATGCCGGGTGCCCCACCGGGGACTAGCGTCGACCGGGTGATCCCCGCGCCCGCGTCCGCCGCCGCGCCTGCCCCTGCGCCGACCACCGCCGCCGAGCTCCCGCCGGAGTCGGCGGGGGTGCGTGCGGTGTTCGCGCAGCTCGAGGTGGCACTGCACACGTTGGTGGCCGCGCTGCTGGCCCTCACGTTGGTCAGCGCGCACCGGGACACCTCCGGCATGCCCGATCCGCCGGCGGTCGCCGCCGCGGTGGGGTTCACGGTCGTGTACGTCGCGGGGACGGTGTGGGCGCGCCGCCGCCCGACGACCACTGCCGTCCGGGTCGGTTGGCTGGTCGCGGTCCTGGCGTTGTGGGCGTGCCTGGTGATCCGGGTTCCCGAGGCCGCCTACCTGGCGTTTCCTCTGTTCTTCCTGGTCCAGTTCCTGCTCGGCGTGTGGGCGGGCACCGCGGCGGTGGCGGCGCTGGCCGCCGTGGCGGTCGTCGCCCTGGGCCTGCATCACGGGTTCACTCCCGCCGGGGTCATCGGCCCGACGGTGGGAGCGCTCGTGGCCCTCGGTCTGGGCGCCGGTGTGCGGGCACTGCACCGCGAGTCCCAGGCCCGGCGGGAGGTGATCGCCGAGCTCGTGGCCACCCGCTCGGCGCTCGCCGCGCGGGAACGGGAGGTGGGCCGGGAGGCCGAGCGCGCACGGTTGGCCGGGGAGATCCACGACACCGTCGCGCAGGGGCTCGCGAGCATCGGGATGCTGTTGCACGCGGCCGAGCGCACCGCGCCCTCGAGCCCCGCCGTCGACCAGATCCGTCTGGCCCGCGAGGTGGCGGGTGAGAACCTCACCGAGACGCGCAGGCTCATCGCCGCCCTGCGGCCCACGCCGCTCGACGGCGTGTCGCTGGCCGGGGCGCTGGGCCGTGTGGCTGCGAGGTGCCGGGCCGAGAATCCCGGGCTCGAGGTGTCCGTCGCGACGGAGTACGCGGGCGAGAACGCCGGCGAGCACGCCACCGAGCCCTCCAGCGAGCCCTCCACCGAGCCGCCGGCGGAGCTCGCCGCGGTGCTCGTCCGGGTGGCGCAGGAGGCCCTGACGAACGCGGTGCGGCACGGTGCGCCGCAGCGGATCACACTGACCCTGTCCGGCTCCCCCACCGCCGTGGTCCTGGAGATCGCCGACGACGGCCACGGCTTCGACGTCGCCGCCCCGCGCACCGCTGCCTCGTTCGGACTCGACGGCATGGCGCGGCGGGTGGGCGACCTGGGCGGGCGGTTCCAGGTCGACTCCGAGCCGGGGTCGGGCACGGTGGTCCGTGCCGAGCTGCCGGTGCGGGAGACGGCGCCGGGGACCCGGTTGAGAGACGAGAGATGACGACGACGAGGACGCGTGTCCTGATCGCGGACGATCACGCGGTGGTGCGAACCGGGCTGCGTGCACTGCTCGCCGCCGATCCCGCGATCGAGGTGGTCGCCGAGGCGGCGGCGGCCGGCGCTGCCGTGGAGCGGTGCCGGATCGGGGACGTGGACGTGGTGTTGATGGACCTGCGGTTCGCGGGGGATGCCACCGCCGGTGTGCTGGCCACCGCCGCGATCCGCGACCTGGCCGACCCCCCGCAGGTGTTGGTGCTGACGAGCCACGACACTGACGCGGACATTATCGGCGCCATCGAGGCCGGGGCCTGCGGTTATCTGCTCAAGGACGCCGGCCCTGACGAGCTGTTGGGCGCGGTGCGCGCTGCCGCTGCCGGCGAGAGCGCGCTGTCCCCCACTGTCGCCGCGAGGCTGATCAGCCGGATGCGCGACCCGCGGCCGGTGCTGACCGAGCGGGAGGCGGAGGTCCTGCGCGCCGTCGCCACCGGGGCGACCAATCGGCAGGCCGCCGCGTCACTCCACGTATCGGAGGCGACGGTCAAGACCCACCTCGTCCACGTCTTCGACAAGCTCGGCGTCACCTCCCGGACCGCGGCGGTGGCGCGGGCGCGTGAACTAGGACTGGTGTGAGGGTCTCGTACATGCGGATCGCCACGGCGGCCGCCGACACCGCGCTGACCGCGGCGGCGGCCCACACCGCGGCGTGCATTCCCATGGCGTCGGCGACGATCCCCCCGAAAACCGCGCCGACCGCGTATCCCAGATCGCGCCACACGCGGTAGACCCCGACGGCTCGTCCCCGCCACACGGGGTGGGCCACGTCGCCGATCGCCGCCAACAGCGTGGGATAGACCATCGCGGTCCCGGCTCCCAGGATCACGGTCCCGACCGCCCACGTGCTGAATCCACTGCCGAGCGCGATGACGACCAGCGCGACCGCCTGGGTGGCCATTCCCACCGAGATCAGGTGCTTGCGGCCGATCCGGTCCGAGAGCGCGCCGGTGAACAGCTGTCCCACGCCCCAGACGGCGGGGTAGAGCGCGAACAGGAGCCCGATCTGCCCCACGGACAGACCCGCGGTGGCGAACAACAGGGGGAACAGTCCCCAGGACAGCCCGAAGTTGAGGTTGTTGACGAGCCCGGCCTGGCTGGCCGAGGACAGAGCCGGTTCCTTGAAGCTGGTCTGGATCGCGATCTCGCGGTCCGTCATGTCGGCGTGGAGATGGTCGTGCAGTCCGTCGGGGCGGGCGGTGTGCCGCCCCGCGTCCACCAGGGCGTGATCGCGGGTCTCGCGGACGAAGATCCCGGACAGCACCAGGGCCAGGGCCGTATAGGCCACTCCGACCAGGAACGGCGCCGGTCGCAGACCGTACTGCCCGGCCAGGTAGCCGGCGAGCAGCGAGGTCACCGCGACCGCGCCGTATCCTGCCGCCTCGTTGAGCCCCATCGCCAGACCACGCTGTCGCGGCCCGACGAGGTCGATCTTCATGACCACGGTCGTGGACCAGGTCAGGCCCTGGTTGATGCCCAGCAGGATGTTCGCGGCCACCACCCAGCCCCACTCGGGCGCCCAGATGAGCATGAGCGGGACCGGGATGGCGAAGAGCCACCCGACCAACAGGACGGGTTTGCGTCCGTATCGATCCGAGAATGTCCCGGCGAAGTAGTTCGCGATCGCCTTGGTGACACCGAAGGCCGCGACGTAGGTGAAGATGAAGGTGTAGCCGGTCAGGCCGAAGACGTCCGTCGCCAGCAGGGGCAGCACGGTCTGCTGCTGTCCCACCATGCCGCCGACCAGCGCATTGATCGCCACCAGCAGCGTGAACTGGGCGGCGTTGGCCTCGAGACCGAGTACGGGTGCGCGTTCGGTGGGCATGCTCCCCTTTCATGACTGAGTCCGCTGTGTGGTCAGCCCACGGCGCACTATACCCCAGCGGGTATTGATCCTGCCGGTTTCGCCAACTGTACACAGTTGACTACAGTCAAGCTGCACACACTTGACTACAGCGGCGAGGTCAGTGCTTGTCCCGCCTCGCCCCGCACCCACATCGGAGGATCATATGACCGGAAACCGTCCCGAGATCGCGGCCACACCCGGCACTGATCGCGCGAGCCGCCTGGCAGGAAAGACCGCGATCGTCACCGGAGGCGGACAGGGCGTGGGCCGCGGGATCTCGCTCGGCTTGGCCGAGTCAGGCGCCTCGGTCCTGCTGGTCGGGCGGACGGTGGAGAAGCTCGAGAAGGTCGCCGAGGAGATTCGCGCGATCGGCGGTGCGGCCGAATGCCTGCCGGTCAACATCACCGCGGAGGGCGCACCCGAGGCGATCGTGGACGCAGCGGTCACGCATTTCGGAGGGGTCGACATCCTCGTCAACAACGCGAACATGGCCCGGCCCCTGCCACTGTCCGACTACCCCGACGACGGTTTTCGCAAGGCCTTCGAGTCCGGCCCCCGCGTGTCGCTCACGCTGATGAAGCTGACCCGCCCTCTCATGGCGCAGAGGGGCGGTGGGGTGATCATCAACCTGGTGACCTCGGCAGCCGTCCGGTGGGATCCCTCCAACTACGGCATCTACGGAGCCGTGAAGGAGAGCATGCGCGCCCTCACACGGGCCGCCACGTACGAATGGGCCGGCGACGGAATCCGCGCTCTCAACGTCGCTCCGCATGCCCACAGTCCCGGGCTGGACTGGTGGATGGACAACAACCCCGAGGAAGCCGCCGAGTTCCTCTCCGCCATCCCCGCCGGCCGCGTGGGTGACCCGGTGACCGACATCGGCCGCCCGGTCGCCTGGCTCTGCTCGGCGGAGGCCTCGTACCTGAGCGGAGCGACCATCCCGCTCGACGGGGGCCAATCCCGCTGGGGCTGACCACCGCCCTCCCCCAGCCGCATCACCGGACCACCGCACCACCGACCGCTGCACCAGCGGAACACCAACTGTCAGTTCGATCAGGAGCACAAACGATGTCCCAGAATGCGCAACTTGCCGAGCTGTCCCGAGCCGGGGTGTCGGTCTGGCTCGACGACCTGTCCCGGGACCTCATCTCCTCCGGACGCCTCGCGGAACTGGTGGAGACCCGGTCCGTGGTCGGGGTGACGACGAACCCGGCGATCTTCCACGCCGCGCTGACGAGCGGGACGGCGTACGACCAGCAGGTCAGCCACCTCCGAGGCCGAGGTCATGAGGTGGACGCCGTGATCCAGGCCGTCACCACCGACGATGTCCGTGCCGCCTGCGACATCCTGGCGCCGGTGTACGAGCGAACCGGGACAGTAGACGGGCGAGTATCGATCGAGGTCGATCCGCGACTGGCTCACGATGCCGAGGCCACGGTGGCACAGGCAAAGGAGCTGTGGCAGATCGTGGACCGACCCAACCTGCTGATCAAGATTCCGGCCACCACGGCCGGGCTGGAGGCGATCAGTCGGGTGCTGGCCGAAGGCATCAGCGTGAACGTCACACTGATCTTCTCCGTCGAGCGCTACACACAGGTCGTTCAGTCCTACCTGGACGGTCTGGACGCCGCCGCCCTGGCCGGCCACGACCTGTCGTCCATCCACTCCGTGGCGTCGTTCTTCGTCTCGCGGGTCGATACCGAGGTCGATGCCAGACTCGAGGCCATCGGCACACCGGCAGCGCTGGCTCTGAAGGGCCAGGCCGCGCTGGCCAATGCCTGGCTGGCCTACGCCGAGTATCAGCAGCACTTCGAGAGCTCCGACCGGTTCCGGAGCCTGGCCGGCCGCGGCGCCCGACCGCAGCGGCCGCTGTGGGCGTCAACCGGCGTGAAGGACACGCGGTACAGCGACACCCTGTATGTCAGTGAGTTGGTCGCACCGGCGACGGTCAACACGATGCCGGCGGCGACCATGGAGTCGTTCGCCGTCCACGGAGTCATTTCTTCGGAATCGAGCACCACAAGGTTTGCCGAGCCTGCAGCGCTGTTCGAGGCGCTCGGTGAGGTCGGGATCGACATGAATGACGTCTTCGCTCAGCTTGAGCGCGAGGGCGTCGCCAAGTTCGACACGGCCTGGAACGAACTGATCACAGCGATGGGCGCACAACTAGCGTCCCGGTGACGACGCGCGCGTTCTAGCCTGCCGCAGGTCGGAGGTCTGCGCGATGGGCACGCCTCCGCGGCGGATGCGACGGGCCCCGCAGGAGCAGGACTCGTGGACGACGCCGCTAGTTCGCTACCGGACCCCGTCTCAGTGGAAGGTGCCGGTCACCCAGGGTGCGCCGATCAGGTGTGGCGCCCGCACCACGCAGTAGGCCAAAACAACTGTGACGCCGGTACAGGCAGCGGCCAACATTCTGTCCATGCCGGCGCCCGCACGGATTCGCAGTGGTCCCGGTAGGCGGAAGTTCCACCATCGCTCGCCTCCGATACTGACGACGCCGCCGAGTAGAGGCACGCCCCGCTTGGTGATCACGTCGCCGAGGATGTGCATCGCGACACCGGCAGTGACCGCTGCGCCGAGCGCGGCGCTGCCGACCGAAGCCGGCAGCGCAAACCACGCTGCTACTGCAAGCGCCAACGAGAGCCCGGTGACGTAGATCCAATCCTGCTTCTTGGCCCAGTTCGGTGCCAGGCCGCGTATGGCCAGGCCAAGCATGAAGAACAGCACCCCGATAGCGCCGTTCTTACCGAACGCCGAGACGAGGGCGGCCGTGCCGGCGCCCGCAAGAAGTGCGAACCACAACGTGTGGGTCGCGGTGCGGTGCCCGTTGCTGATCCGGGCGTCCTTGCGCGTCATCGTCAGGTCGTAGATGGTCTTCGAGACCCGCTCCGTGATGTGAGCGAGGGCCCTCGAGGCCAGCCCGAAGCTGCGGGCCAGCGTGCTCTGCGGTGTGTCGAGATCCGGGAGAAGCGCCGCTCCGGCGGTGACACCCGCAAACACGAGCACCTCCGTGGGTGAGGTGGCCCCACCCCATTCGACTGGGAGGAAGGCCCCGATAGCCAACCCCGCGCCGGCGCCGCTCATCGCGTGCGTAGGTCCCATCACCATGTGCAGCGCACCTTACTGTCCACCGAGGCTCGCCCCCGGATACGGACCGGGCCCCCTGGACCAGAGCGACCGCACCGACGATGGATCTCGCCAACCGTGCGCTGAACGCCCAGCGGCAATTCACTGACACCGTAGCGTCGGGCTGACAACCTGTTTCCACAACCGACGACGAGAGCTACAGCCCCCGCGCCATATCCACGAACCGCGAGTAGTGCAGCTGGTGCGCCACCGTGATCGTGGACGTGGGACCACCGCGGTGCTTACCCAGGATCAGGTCCGCCTCGCCGGCCCGAGGGTCGTCGCGCTCGGAGGCGTCCGGGCGGTGCAGCAGCATGACGATGTCGGCGTCCTGCTCCAGTGAGCCGGACTCACGCAGGTCGGACACCTGGGGACGCTTGTCGGTTCGCTGCTCGGGGCCACGGTTCAGCTGGGAGATCGCGATCAATGGGACGTCGATCTCCTTGGCCAACAGCTTGAGCTGACGAGAGAACTCGGAGACCTCCTGCTGACGGGACTCCACCTTCTTGCCCGACGACATCAGCTGCAGGTAGTCCACCACGATCAGCCGCAGGTCGTGCTTCTGCTTGAGCCGGCGGGCCTTGGCGCGGATCTCCATCATCGTCATGTTGGGCGAGTCATCGATGAACAGCGGCGCCTCGGAGATCTCCCCCATGCGCCGGGCCATCCGGGTCCAGTCCTCATCGCTCATCTTGCCCGACTTCATATCGGACAACTTCACGCGTGCCTCGGCACTCATGAGGCGCATGACGATCTCCGTGCGGCTCATCTCCAGCGAGAACACCACCGAGGAGAGCCCGTGCTTGATGGAACAGGACCGCATGATGTCCAGGCCGATGGTCGAGTTGTGCGTGGGGATCGCGGTGGGCCCGGCCAGATACAGGTGATCGGCGGCGGCGACCTCGATGCACCTGACCGGGACGCTCTCCGCACTGCGCACGTCGGTGATGAGCCGGGCCGCCCGGCCGGAGCCGGGATTCTCGGGGACGACGATGCCGAAGTCGCAGACCAGCATTAGGGTGTCGAGTGACTTGGTGGTGACGACCTGCTCGGTGCCGCCCATTTCGATACGCCACTCGTGCTCGGCGTCGGCGACCAGCTCGGTGCCGTCGTTGAACCGCACTGTGAAGCACGGGCGGTCCTGCCACACCTCGGTCACGGCGACGACCTCGGTGGGCTGCCCGTCGGCATCCAGCACCCGGTCCCCCACGGCGACCTCGCCCATGGTGGTCTGCCCGTCGGGCGTGGGCAGGACGGTGTCGAGGGCCAGCGCCTTACCCACGCCGGGGCGGGCGGCGATGATGATCATCTGGCCACCGTGCAGACCGTTGGTCACGGCGTCCAGGTCGGCGAATCCGGTGGGCACACCCTGGGCGAGCCCACCAGCGGTGTGGATCGCGTCGATCTCGTCCATCGTGGGCTGCAGCAGCTCCTCGATGATCACGAAGTCCTCGGTGGTGCGCCGCTCGGTGACCTCGAAGATCTCCGCCTGGGCGCGGTCCACCACCTCGGCGACGTCCGCGCCCTCGGACCCCGAGTAGCCGAACTGCACGATCCGGGTGCCGGCGTCGACCAGGCGACGCAGCACCGCCTTCTCCGCGACGATCTGCGCGTAGTACCCGGCGTTGGCCGCGGTGGGGACGGTGGAGATGAGCGTGTGCAGGTAAGGGGCACCGCCGGCACGGCGGAGGTCGCCCCGGCGGTCGAGCTCGGCGGCCACGGTGACGGCGTCTGCCGGCTCACCGCGTGCGTACAGGTCGAGGATGACGTCGTAGATCGCCTGGTGCGCGGGCTTGTAGAAGTCGCCCGGCTGGATCTCCTCCACCACGTCCGCGATGGCGTCCTTGCTCAACAGCATCCCGCCGAGCACGGACTGCTCGGCGGTGAGGTCCTGCGGCGGGGTGCGGCCGAACTCCCCGCCGCCACCTTCATCCGGCGGAGGCGGCATCTCGCCGGGACCGCTGAATCCCCCCTGCGCCATGACCGCTCCTCTCCGCTGTAGAACTCGTACCGCCACCGACCCCGATCAGGCACCGACCCGAACGGGCACCGACCCTGAACAGGCGCCGAGCGACCCCTCCACTGTAGGTCACCGGACCGACACGCCCGGCGCCCCGCCCACCCGGTTATCCACAGGTTTGTCCACATTTGCGAGAGAGCACCTGTGGACAACTGTGAATGGATGTGGGTTACGCAGGGCCGATGGGCGTATCACTGTGGACAACCGGTGGAAACCGCTGGCCACTTTCAGCAAAACCGCAGGTCACCATCATCGTCGCAGGTCGCGGCGCCGGTGGAGAACGGCGCTTACCACGTCACAAACAGGGACACAATGGATAACGAAAGATGAACGGCACTGATCCGAGAACCGTCCGGACCCTAGGCATTACAACTAGATATCCACAGGCCGTCCACAAAAGCGAGGGCCCCGACCGTCACTGTGACGATCGGGGCCCTTCGCGGTGAATCAGGCGGGGACGACCTCGACCGCGACGCGCGCGGTGGTGTCGTGACCCAGGTCGACGACGACGCTGTGGGCGCCGGTCGACTTGATGTGCTCCTTGGGCATCTCGACGGCACGCTTGTCGAGAGTCGGTCCGCCCGCGGCCTTGATGGCGGAGGCGACATCGCCCGCGGTGACCGAGCCGAACAGCTTGCCGGTGTCCGAGGTCTTGACCGCGACCTTGACGTCGGCCAGCGACTCGAGCTTCTGCTTGAGCTCGTTGGCGTGGTCCGAGTCGCGCACCTCACGAGCCTCCTGGGCCCGCTTGATGGAGTCGACCTGGCGCTCGGCGCCACGGGTGGCCACGATGGCCAGCCCGCGCGGGAGCAGGAAGTTACGACCGTATCCGCCCTTGACCTCGACGATGTCGCCCGGCGCACCGAGCTTGTCGACGTCGGCGGTGAGGATCAGCTTCATGATCCGTCTACCTTTCTTTCCTCCGACGGACCCGACCTGGGCCGGGATGTCGCGAGGTCATGTCTCATGCTTATGGGGTGGGACGCGGGTGGCGCCCCGGGGAATTCGACGCGCTCTAGAACGGGGGCTCGTCGTCCATGCCACCGAAGCCACCGGAACCGCCGGCCTGCGGGGCGCTGCCCCACGGGTCGTCGTTCTGCTGACCACGGCCCTGGCCGCCGCCGTAACCGCCCTGCGGCTGACCGCCACCCTGGAAGCCGCCGCCCTGCTGGCCGCCACCCTGGAAACCGCCGCCCTGCTGGCCGCCGCCCCCGCCGCCTTCACGGTTGGTGCGGGTCACCTTGGCGGTGGCGTACTTGAGCGACGGGCCGACCTCGTCGACCTCCACCTCGTAGACGGTGCGCTTCTCGCCCTCACGGGTTTCATACGACCGCTGGCGCAGCCGACCGTTGACGATGACGCGCATGCCCTTCTGGAGCGACTCGGCGACGTTCTCCGCCGCCTGCCGCCAGACGTTGCAGGTGAGGAACAGGCCTTCGCCGTCCTCCCACTGGTTGGTCTGCGAATTGAAGCGACGTGGCGTGGAGGCGATCCGGAAGTTCGCCACCGCGGCACCCGACGGCGTGAACCGCAGCTCGGGGTCCGCGACGATGTTCCCGACCACTGTGATAGGGGTGTCGCCCTGTGCCATGCGCTTGTCCTCCGTGTTGAAGCCGGCGTATTACAGCCTGAGGTGGATGGTGATCGAAGGCCGACCGACCGCGCCCAGATTACCGGTGCGGTCGGACACTCCGGGTCACTTGTCGGCGCGGAGCACCTTGGTGCGGAGAACGTTCTCGTTCAGACCGAGCTGACGATCCAGCTCCTTGACCGCGTCCGGCTCGGACTTGATCTGCGCGACGGCGTAGATGCCCTCGGTCTGCTTGTTGATCTCGTAGGCGAAGCGGCGCTTCCCCCAGACATCGACCTTGTCGACCGATCCGCCCTCTTGCCGGATCACGTTGAGGAACGTGTCCAGCGACGGCGCCACGGTGCGCTCGTCGAGACTGGGATCGAGGATGACCATCACTTCGTATTGACGCATGGGACCTCATCACCTCCTGTGGACTACAGATTCGGCCACGGTGTCTCCGTGGCAGGAGGGTCGTTGCGTCAGCAACCGCTCAAGGCTACCCCGGTGACCTCGGCAGACGAAATCCCCGTCGGCGGCGGCAGCGCCGTCGCACGGGCGCGCCACCCCCTCACAGGTCGTCGAGTCTGACGTAGCCGTCCTCCACCGCTCGCAGCAGCAACCGGACCTTGGTCCGCGCGGGCCGGCCGACGGCGTCGTACTTGGAGCGCACCCGCTGGATGTAGGTGCTGACGGTGGAGTCGGCCAGGAACAGCCGCTCGGTGACCTCGCGCTTGCTGTCCGAGGCGAGCCAGGCGATGAGGACCTCGACCTCCCGGTCACTGAGGTCCGGACGGGCCGCGGCGGGGCGGAAAGGAATCGTGGCGGTCATGGCGCCCTCTCGTTCGATGAGTTCCGATTCATTCTGGCGACGGCCGGTCACGGCGTGAACTTCCCCCGAATTGTCAGTACAAGTCCGTACGGATGCGTCCTACGATCGTATGAAACCCCAGCACATGACCTCCGAATCCCTTCCGTACGCCGGCCGCTCGGCCGTACGATGTTGACCGTGCACACCCCCCGCGAGCCCGTCGAGGGCGCAGTTGGACGATCAGCTCCTTCTCAGATTCAGACTCGTGAGGAGCTCGGCACCGCGCTCACCGCTCTCCGGGTGACGGCCGGACTCTCGGTCCGCGACGTCGTGCGGCTTGTCCCCTCCCTGACCCTCGGGACCGCCTCGGGCTGGTTCTCGGGCCAGCACGTGCCGACCCGCGCGAGCGAGGCGACGCTCGTAGAGCTGCTCCGTCTGCTCGGTGTCGGCGGGGACGCGGGCTCGGATACGGGCCCGGCCGGCACGGGCCCTGCCGGCACGGACCCTGCCGGCACGGACCCCGCCCGCGCAGACTCCGCCACCGCGGCCACCATCGACGAGTGGCGGGCGGCCGTCGAGCGGGTCCGGATGCGTCCGGGGCCCCGACGCACCACCCGCCGCACGCAGAACGGCGCCCGCCCCGGGGAGACCGGATCGTCGACGGACCCCGCTGCCCCGACCGCGACCGACCCGACCGACGCCCGACCGACGCCCCGCTCGGCCGTGCCCCAGCCCGATGACACCGGCAGCCCGTATGTCGGCCTGCGCTCGTACCTCAGTGACGACGCCGCCCTCTTCCACGGTCGCGGGGCCGAGATCGACCAGGTCCTGGCCCGCGTGACCGCCTCACGGACGCGGCCGCTCGTCGTGGTGGGCGCCTCCGGGTCGGGCAAGTCGTCACTGCTCGCCGCCGGACTCGCCCCGCGGTGGGTCGCCGAGGGTTCGACCGTGGCGATCGTGCGCCCGGCCGGGATCACCGGCGAACTCGCGAGCGCCACCGGCCACCTCGTCGTCGACCAACTCGAGGAGCTCTGGGCGGACGAGGTGAGCCCCGCGCGCCGCGCGGAGGTGCTCGACGTGCTCGCCACCCGCGCCGCCGAGGGCCGGCCGACGATCCTCGCCCTGCGCGCGGACTTCTTCCAGCCCGCCCTCGCCGAGCCCGTCCTGCGCGACGCCCTGGACGACCCGGTGGTGATCGGCCCGCCCAGCCGCGAGCAGCTCGCCGAGATCATCGTCGAGCCCGCACGCTCCCTCGGCTACACGGTCGAGCCCTCGCTGGTGAACCTGCTGCTCGACGCGGTCGCCCCCGCCGACGGCGGCGCCGACGAACGCTCCCTCCTGCCGCTGCTGTCCCACGTGCTGCTGGTGTGCTGGGAGCGCAGCCGCCGCCGCCGCATCACCGTGGACGACTACTACTCCTCCGGCGGGGTGGAGGGCGCCGTCCGCGCGTCGGCGGAAGCCGCCTACCAGGAACTGGATCCGCCCGGCCGGGCCGCCTGCAGGACCCTGTTCCTCCGGCTGGTCGACGTCCGTTCGGCCCGTCCCGTCCGCCGTCACGCCCCGCTCGCCGAGCTGTCCGAGGACCTCCTCGTCGTCGCCACCCCCTTCGCCCACGCGGGCCTGCTCACCGTCGACGGCGAGGCGGTGACCCCCACCCACGAGGTCCTCTTCTCCTCGTGGCCGCGCCTGGTCGACTGGATCGACGCGGACCGGGAGGGCCTGCGCACCCTCGCGCGCGTGCGCTCCGCCGCCGCCGACTGGGAGGGGTCGGGGCGCGACGAGTCCGCGTTGCCCCCCGCCTCGGCCACCGCGGACTACCTGAGGTGGAGGGACGACGACGACGGCCCCAGCGCCCACCTGGCGGAATCGGAGCGGCAGTTCCTCGCCGCCGCCGAATCCCATCACCGGTCCGTCGCCCGGAGGGACCGCAGGCGCATCCGTACGCTGACCGTGCTGGCGGCGTCGTTGGCGGTGGTGACCGTCCTGGCCCTGGTCGCGAGCGGTGTCGCACTCCGCGCCGGCGCGGACGCCCGCCACACCCGCGACGTGGCCCTGTCCCGCTCCGGATCGGTCTCCTCCACCACCGCCTTCTCCCGCGACCCGGGCCTGGGCCGCGCGTTGGCGCTGGCCGCCTACCGGATCCACCCCACCACCGAGGCGCGCTCGGCGCTGCTCAACACCAGCCGCGCCGACGTGCCACTGCGGTTCGAGGCCGCACCCGGCAGTGGACGGGTCGTCGCGCTGCCGGACGACGGCGGTGTCGCCGCCGTCAGCTCGGACGGAGTCCTGCGGATCTTCCGCGCGGGCGACCCCGCGGCGGTCGCGACCCTCGCCCTGGGCGTCGGGGAGCGCCACGAGCTGTACGCCGCCGACCTGTCGCCGGGCAGCTCGGTCCTCGGGGTCGCCGGACAGGGCGCGGTGCACCTGGTCGACCTGCGCGATCCCACCGAGCCCACGATCCTGGCCGCCCTCGAGGAGGGTGCCGGGCCGTTCCACTCCGTCGCGTTCTCCCCCGACGGCACCACCCTCGCGGCCGGCACCGGTGACGGTCGTGTCCTGCGGTGGCCGCTGGGCATGCGCGGCGGGGCGCTGGCCGTCACCGACCAGCGCGCGCGGGTCGCCGTCCCCGATCCCGGGGCCGAGGTCGCCAAGCCCGTCGAAGCGCTGGCATGGCTGCCCGACTGCCAGACCCTGCTGGCGGCCAACCGCACCGCGGGCGTCAAGACGCTGCTCGACGCCGACGCGTCCGGCCGGGCTCGCCGCGGGCCGGACCTCGACACCGGGCCGGTCGCGATCCCGCTCGCCCTCGCGGTGAGCCCCGACGGGACCCGGATCGCGGCCGGGACCACCGACCGGTCCGTGCAGCGCTGGCAGCTGGACGGCGACGGCGGTGCTGACGGCGCCGCCGTCCTCGAGGGTGCCCGCCCGCTACCCGAACTGACCGGGTGGAACGCCTACGTCCACGACGTCACCTACGACGACCTGGGACGGCTCGCCGCCGCCGGCTCCGACGAGCGGGTCCGCGTCTACGACCCTGTCGGCCGGATGCTCACCGAATTGCCGGCCTCGCAGGTCGCGACCGGGGTCCGCTTCACCGACTCCGACCGCCTCGTGACCTATTCGGTCGACGGCCTGGTCCGACTCTGGCCGCTGGGACGCCTGGGCGCGGCCTCGGAGTCCAACTCGATCTTCCAGACCGCGTCCTCGGCGGATCGGACCACCGGGGTCCTCGGCGTCACCGCCGCGGAACTGCACTACACCGTCGTCGACACCACCGGCCCGGTCCCGCGCGAGACCGGCCGCGTCGTCCCCGACGCCGGGACCCGGTTCTCCGGCTCCGTGGCCATGTCCCCCGACGGGCGCGTCGTCTACGCGGGGCTTGCCGACGGGGGCCTGCAGGTGTTCACCGCACCGTTCGGGCCGGCCACCCGGTCGATCGCGACCCTGCCCGTGACCTCCGGCGTGGTGGTGGCCAGCCCGCTCAGCCCCGACGGGCGCACCCTGGCCGTGTGCAGCGACACCAGCCCGGACCTGGGACTGGTCGACGTCACCGATCCCGCCGAGCCCACGCTCCGGGTCACGGTGCCGCTGCCCGACCCGTGCGTCGTCGCCGAGTTCTCGGCCGACTCCGGGCAACTCGTCGTGCCGACCCTCGGGCCCGAGACGGTCATCCTCGACACCGCAGACCCCGACCGGCCCACCGTCGCCCACCGGCTCACCACCGGGATCGGGGCCTCGCCGTCGGCCGGGTACGCGCACGGCTCGCCACTGCTGGCCACCTCCGGCGGGGACAAGACGATCCGACTGTGGGACATGCCCGACGCGACCGCGCCCCGCGAACTGTCCTCGTTCACCGCGCCGCCCGGGGAGATCTACTGGACCGCCTTCTCCGCGGACGACGACCTGCTCATGCTCACCTCGAGCACGGGCCAGGTCACCGTGGTGGACGTCTCCGACCCGACCGGGCCGCAACCGTGGGCGGTGCTGGGATCGACCACCGATCCCCTGCTCTACCAGGGTCGCAGCGCCTCGCCCACGGGCGGCCTGCTCGCGGTGGGCGTCGAGGGCGCCATGTGGATGTGGCAGCTCGACCCGGACCGGGTGGTGAGCGAGGCCTGCGCCGGTGGCGTGCAGCTCACCGCCGAGGAATGGGGTCGCCACTTCCCGGACACCGAGCCGTTCGACCTGTGCGGCTGAGCGGGTCGCGCAGTGGGAGCGCCGGGCCGCTGACCGGGGGCGGGGGCGGTCAGCCGTGTTGGAGGCCGATCGTCAACGCCTGCGTGACCGGGATGACGGTGAGGAACAGGAAGGCCGCCACCGTCCAGCCGATCCACACGGGTTGGCGCCACCCGGCCCGGTAGCCGCCGGCAGCGGTGACCATGCAGATGAAGCCGATCAGGATGCAGACGAACATCCAGATCATGGAGTTGGTGCTCATGGGGCGGCGTCCTCTTTCCGGGGGGCGTCGGCGGAGTCGCGCCTCGCGGGCGGGGCGACGACGAGGGGTTCGTCCGGGTCGGCGAGCACCCCGGCCAGCGGGTCCGGGCCCTCGGGTGTGCCCTGGTGCGTCACGCGGACGCGATCCAGGTGGGGGCGGTAGATCTCGAGGATGACCACCGCGCAGATCGCCACGACCAGCAGGTCGCGGACCAGGACGAGCGGGTGGAACACGTCCGCGCCGATCCCCTTGTTGTCCACGCCGTGGAAGTACGACATGTGCGCCACCCAGAGCAGGGCGTCGAACGCCATCCACGGCAGCAGGAGCCGCACGCGGGGGACGGCGAGCACCGCGAGGGGCACCAGCCAGAGCGAGTACTGCGGACTCCACACCTTGTTCGTGAGCAGGAAGAAGGCCACGATGAGGAACGCCAGCTGCGCGACCCGGGGCGTGACGGGCGCGGTGAGTCCGATGACGAGCACCGCGATGCAGCCGAGCGCGAACAACCCCAACGACACCAGGTTGAGGGTCGCGGGGGCCTCCCCCGCCGCGCGGGCCGCGTCGAAGCCCTGCCACCCGGTGAGGGTCTGGATGACCGCGTAGATGCTCTCGGGGTTGGCGGGTCTGTCCGAGTTGAGTCGGTAGAACTCCCGCCAGCCCTCGGGGAACGGGATCATGATCGGCAGGTTCACGGCCAGCCAGGCCACCACCGCGGCCGCGGCCGCCTTACCCAGCTCGGCGAAGCGCCGACGGCGCAGGGCCACCACCAGCAGTGCGCCGAACAGGAACAGCGGGTACAGCTTCGCCGCCACGCCCAGGCCCAGCACGACCCCGGCCCAGACCGGGCGCGAACGGGCCCACAGCAACAGCGCGACGGAGGCGAACGCGATCGCCATCAGGTCGTAGTTGGTGAAAGCCTGGAAGATGATGAGCGGACTGGCCGCCATGAGCAGCGTGTCCCAGGGTCTGCGCCCCGCGGACAGGTAGGTGGCCCACACGGCGACCATCCACGCCAACGCCAGCAGGACACTGCCCAGGACGAAATACTTGGCCACCTCGATGAGCCCGCCGGGGAAGACCGCGTGCCAGGCCTGGGCCGCCTGCGCCGTGACGTACTGGAACATCCCGGACACCACCGGGTACTCCATGTAGCGGACCTCGCCGTTGTCGGCGATCCACATGTACTTGTACGGGAAGGCGCCGGTGTTCAACCCCTCGGCCGAGTACAGCGGCAGCGGGTCCGCGTAACACGCCTTGTAGTACTGGCGGCCGTCCCAGTTGAGGCCCGGCTGCGAACCGTCGGTGGGATGGGTGGTCTCCAGGCAGGCGGCCTTGGAGAAGAACCCGAACGCCAGGAAGATCACGGCGAACAGCATGATCACGCGCAGCGGGGTCCAGAACCGTTGACGGCCGACCACCGCGTGGCGACCGACCGGCCCACCCCACGCCGCGAGGGCCTCCGCGCCGACCCCGTCACCGGGGCGGACCCGCTCGTGCGGCTCCAGGGAGCGGAGGTCGTCGTCGAGCGGCAGCGGGGAGATACGGCCGTTGCTCTGCACGGTCACACCCTAGCGGCGGGGGCGGGGGCCGGTCGCCCGGGATCAGGCCCCGCCGTCCCCGCCGCCTGCGCCACCGGTGCCTCCGTCTCCTCCGGTGCCGCCTCCGGTACCACCACCGGCACCGCCACCACCGCCGCCGGGGACCGGGGCGGGCTCGGGCGCGGGCGCCGGGGCGGGTGCGGGTGCGGGCGCACCGGCGCCCGGGATGACGATCTCCGGCAGTCCGGGGACCTGGAGCGTGAGCGGGCCGGGAGCCTGCGGCGCCGGCGCGGGCTGGACCGGGGCCGGGGCCTGACTGGTCTGGGGGACGTAGTCATCGGTGCCGGCACCGGTACCGGTCCCGCCCGTGGTGCCCGAACCGCTCCCGTAGGACTGCCCCTGGGACGCGCCGGCCTGGCCGCCGATGTACCCGGGCTCGGGGAAGCTCTCCCATTCCGTGCCGGACAGGGCGCCGTCCATCGTGGACTTCCAGATGTCGGCGGGCAGTGACGCGCCGTACATGGTGCCGCCCCAGGCGTTGAGCAGCGGCTGGTTGTCGTCGGTCCCCACCCAGACGGCCGTCGCGATCGACGGGGTGTAGCCGACGAACCAGGCGTCCTTGTTGTACCCGGTCTCGCCGAGCTGGGTGGTGCCCGATTTCGAGGCCGAGGGCCGCCCGCCGGCCAGCGAGTGACCGTTCGAGTAGGCGGCGATGGGCTGCATCGCGGAGGTGAGGTTGTTGGCGACGTCGGGGTCGACCACCTCCTCGCCCTCGATCGAGGAGTTGTCCAGCAGCACCTCGCCGTCGGCGGTCTCGACCCGCTCGATGAAGTGGGTCGGCCGGTGGACGCCCTCTGCGGCGAAGGTCGCCAGGCCGGTCGCCATGTCCCGCACGCGGATCGGGTACTGGCCCAGGATGAGGCCGTCGTAGGGATCCTCGCCCTGCTCGCTCAGCGTCTCCCACGGTAGACCCGGGATCTGCTTGGGGATGCCGGTGCGGTGGGCCATGTCGCGGACGTCGTTGGCCCCGTCGTCCAGCATGCGCTGGAGCCGGATGAACGAGGTGTTGAGCGACAGCAGCAACGCCTGGGAGATGGAGCACGAGCCACAGGACCGGCCGTCGACGTTGGTGACCGTGACGTTGCCCGTGGTCACGGGCGCGGACGAGATCTGGGTCCCCAGGCCGATGCCCTGGTCGAGGGCGGCGGCGACGCCGAAGATCTTGAACGTCGAACCGGTCTGCAGGGGGGCGTTGGCGTAGTCCCAGCCCTCGGCCTCCTCGCCGCCGTAGTACCCGATCACGCCGCCCGTCTTGGGATTGATCGACACGATGGCGGTCCGGTTCTCCGGCCTCTCGCCCTGCATGTTCGATCGGGCGGCGTCGACGACCGCCGACTGGGTCTGGGGGTCGATCGTCGTGGTGATCTTCAGCCCCCGGGTGTTGAGCATCTGCTCGTCGATCCCGGCCGCCGCGAGCTCGCCCAGCACCTGACGACGGATGGGTCCGTTGCTCGGGTCGCCGACGTTCTGCTCGATCGCCTGCGGGTCCTCGACGACCTGCGGGAACGCCGCATTGCCGCGCTGCTGGGCATCGATCGCGCCCATCTCCCGCATCCCGTCCATGACGTAGTTCCAGCGGCCCTCGGCCGCGGCCCGGTTGTTGAGCGGGTCGAGCGCCGACGGCGACTGGATGACGCCGGCGAGCAGCGCGCCCTCCTCGATCGTGAGCGCCTCGACCGGCTTGTTGAAGTAGGCGGTGGACGCGGCGGCGATGCCGTAGGCGCCGCGGCCGAAGTAGATGGTGTTGAGGTAGGCCTCGAGGATCTGGTCCTTGGACCACTCGTTCGTCATCTTGGCCGCGATGACGATCTCCTTGGCCTTGCGTTGGTACGTGGGGGCGTCACCGACCATCGTGTTCTTGACGTACTGCTGGGTGATGGTCGAGCCACCGCCCGCGCCGGCCTCGCCGGTGATCTGCCCGATCACCGCGCGACCGATGCCGGTGGGGTCGTACCCCTCGTTGGTGTAGAAACTGCGGTCCTCGGCGGCGATCACCGCGTTGCGCACGTGGACGGGGATCGCGTCGAGCTCGATGAGCGTGCGGTTGCCCTCCGGGGGCACGATCCGGCCGATCATCGTGGTGCCGTCGCTGGAGTAGATCTCGGAGATCTGTTCGGTGCGGACGCTGCCGGGGCTGGGGATCTCGGTGCGGTTGTACATCACCCCCGCGATGGCCAGGGGGATCACGAGTACGACGACGGCGAGGAGGATCACCGTCGTCCAGACCGGATGGCGACGGGCCCAGCCGCGCCGGTCCGAGCTGGAGCTCCGGCCCTCGTCGGCGGACCGGTTCGTCCTGCCATTCTGCGACATGTTCTACCCTCCTGCGAGCCGACCCGTCTGGCCCGGGAGTCCCCCGGTTGCGGTGCTCTGGCGACCATTGTGTACGAAATCGCGACCGATTCTGTACTCCGGAACCCGCGTCGGGCACTCCGGGCGGGCGTCAGCTGTGTCGGCGGAGCTCTCGCGCCGCTCGTCGCACGCGCTTTCCGGCACCCGGGGTGAGCCCCACCTCGTAGGAGAGGATGAGGTGGTTCCAGGAGCAGCTGCGGCACACCTCCACCACGTGGACGGTGAACTCGTCGTGGGTCAGGGCGAGGTGCTCTATCTCGTCCCGACCGCGGGCCGACCCGGACGCCGGCCCGAGGTCGTCGCCGAACACCCAGGAGACCTCCGTGAGGTTCTCCTTGCGGCACACCGGGCAGACCGTCTCCGTCTCCACGCCGTGGAAACCGGCGGCCCGCAGGAGGTAGACGTCCGCGTCGCACACCTCGCGGAGCGAGAGCGCGCCCTCGCGCAGGCCCCCCAGCACACCGCGGCGGCGCAGCGCGAAGTCCACCACCCGTCGACGCTGTAGCGCCGCACGGCCGGTGGGGTCCTCGGGCCCCGGCGGGGGGCCGGGTCGCGGGGAGCGGGAGTCGGCCTGGTCCACGGCGTCCAGCCTACGGCCCCCGCAGCGGGCCCGGGCCGGAGCGAGCCGCGGAGCGTGCCGACACGTCGGACCGATGCCACTACTCGGTATATCGGCCCGATACATCAGCGGGTGTACAGTCTGAAACCGTCGCATGACACACGGCGCATGACGCGCACAGGCACGAGTCACGGGAAGGGGGAGGTGGAGTGCTCGAACTGGCCATCCTGGGTCTGCTCGACGAACGGCCGATGCACGGCTACGAGCTGCGCAAGCGACTCTCCGAGATGCTCGGGACGGTCCGGACCGTGTCCTTCGGATCCCTCTACCCCACTCTGCGCCGCCTCCAGCAGCAGGGCGACATCGTCGAGGACTCCTCGGCCGCCACCGCCACCAGGCCGCCCGCCACCGCGCGGCGCGGGCGCAAGACCTACCGCATCACCACCCGCGGCAAGGGGACGTTGGCGGCCCTGCTCGACGAGCCGGTGTCGGCGTCGTTCGCCGACGACGGTTTCGGCGTCCACCTCGCGTTCTTCGACCGCACTCCCGGGCCCGCCCGGGTGCGCCTTCTCGAGGGTCGGCGTCGGGTGCTGGAGGAGCGTCGCGAGAGCCAACGCGACGCCGCCACCCGCGCCGGGCCCACCGAACTGCGCTACGCCCGGCAACTCACGTTGCTCGGGCTGGAGACCAGCGAGCGCGAGCTGCGCTGGATCAATGAACTCATCCGGACAGAGAACCCATCACAAGGAGATCCCCAATGACCGACAAGAAGGTGCGCGTCGCGATCGTCGGCGTCGGCAACTGCGCGTCCTCGCTCGTGCAGGGCGTCGAGTTCTACGCCGGCGCCGCGATCGACCAGACCGTTCCCGGACTCATGCACGTCAAGTTCGGCGACTACCACGTGGGCGACGTCGAGTTCGTCGCCGCGTTCGACGTGGACGGCAAGAAGGTCGGCATGGACCTCGCCGAGGCGATCAACGCCTCCGAGAACAACACCCTGAAGCTCTGCGACGTGCCGCCGACCGGCGTCACCGTGCAGCGCGGACCCACCCTCGACGGCCTGGGCAAGTACTACCGCGAGACCATCGAGGAGTCCGCCGCCGAGCCCGTCGACATCGTGCAGGCCCTGCGTGACGCCGAGGTCGACGTCGTGGTCAGCTACCTGCCCGTCGGTTCGGAAGAGGCCGACAAGTTCTACGCGCAGTGCTGCATCGACGCGGGCGTCGCGTTCGTCAACGCCCTGCCCGTGTTCATCGCCTCCGACCCGGAGTGGGCCGAGAAGTTCCGCAGCGCCGGCGTCCCGATCGTCGGCGACGACATCAAGAGCCAGGTCGGTGCCACCATCACCCACCGCGTCATGGCCAAGCTCTTCGAGGACCGCGGCGTCGCGCTGGACCGCACGTACCAGCTCAACGTCGGCGGCAACATGGACTTCAAGAACATGCTCGAGCGTGACCGCCTGGAGTCCAAGAAGGTCTCCAAGACCCAGGCCGTGACCTCCAACCTGGAGGGGTCGCTCAAGGACAAGATCCACGACCGCAACGTCCACATCGGCCCCTCCGACTACGTGGAGTGGCTCGACGACCGCAAGTGGGCGTACGTTCGTCTCGAGGGACGCGCGTTCGGTGACGCCCCGATCAACCTCGAGTACAAGCTCGAGGTGTGGGACTCGCCCAACTCGGCGGGCATCATCATCGACGCCGTCCGCGCGGCCAAGATCGCCAAGGACCGCGGTATCGGCGGACCGATCCTGCCGGCCTCGGCGTACCTGATGAAGTCGCCGCCGGAGCAGATGGCGGACGACAAAGCCCGCGCCGAGCTCGAGGCCTTCATCATCGGGGCCTGACCAGCGCAGCAGAAGGATCGTATGAATACAGCGACGAACCACCCGCACACCACCACGGGGCGTCGTCGTGTCCCGGCCGTCATCGCACTCGCGATGGCGGCCGGTGTCGCACTCGCGGCCTGTTCCGCCGACACCGCGGACGACTCCGCCACCTCGCCGACGACGCGGCCCGACACCTCGTCGTCGTCGTCATCCTCGACTCCCGCCCCCACCACCACGGCCCCCGACACCGCGCAGCCCGTCTCCGTGCCCCCCGCGCCGGCACCGCCGGTCTCCCCCGCCCCCGCGCCCCGACTGCCCGCCAACGTCGTCGGCACCGGTGGGCCCTGCCAGATGCTCGGCGAGGTCGCCCAGGCCGAGGACGGTTCCGCCCTGTTCTGCACCGAGGACCCCGGGGGCGCCGGCCCCCTGTGGCTGCCGCAGGGCGGCACGGGTGGGACCGGCGGGGCCGCGGTCGCGGACGCCACCGGGCAGGCGCGACCCGGCGGACCGTGCGCGCAGGAGGGCCTCGCGGTCACCTCCGCCGACGGCGCCGTGCTCACCTGCCGTCTCACCGGCGGCGGCGACGTCCCCGGCGGCCTCTACTGGCGGTAGGCCACGGGACGCCGGCCCGGCGGGCGGGACGGGCAGGCCGGGCGGGCCGGGGGGGGACCGCATCCGGTTGCAGGTGGGGCGCTTCGCCGATTGACTGGACAACATCTGTCCCGAAGCTCAACCGGAGGCCCCGATGACCCAGACCCGGTTCACCCATATCGAGGTCGACGACGGTGTCTATGCGCCCCAGGACGACTCCTGGCTCATCTGTGAGGCGCTCGACCAGTGCGATCTGGTCGCCGGGCGGCGTGTCCTCGACATCTGTACAGGCAGCGGCATCCTCGCCATCGAGACCGCACTCAAGGGTGCCCGGGAGGTGCTCGCCTACGACATCTCCCCCGCCGCCGTCGCGTGTGCGTCCCGCAACGCCGAGCGGGCCGGGGTGCAGGTGGACGTCCGGGTCGGCACCCTCGACGACGCCCGCCGGGCCGGGCCCTACGACGTGGTGGTCTCCAATCCGCCGTACGTCCCGTCCGACGCCCCGCTCGAGGGCACCGGACCCAACCGGGCGTGGGACGCCGGCGCCAACGGCCGCGTGGTGCTGGATCAACTGTGCGACCTCGCCCCGGACCTCGTCTCGCCCGGCGGGAGCATGATGATCGTGCACTCGGAGTTCTCGGACCCCCCGCAGACCATCCGCAAGCTCGAGCAGTCGGGGTTCACCGCGCGGACCGTCGCCTCCCGCGTCGTGGACTTCGGTCCCGTCATGACCTCGTACGCCGAGCGACTCGAGGCCGCCGGCCTGCTCGAGCCCGGTCGCCGCGAGGAGGAGCTGGTGGTGATCCGCGTTGACCGCGTCTGACGCCCGGCGGGTGCGGATCGTGCCCGGGGGACCGATGCTCATCGAGGGCCCGGTCGACATGACGACGCCCGACGGCGAGCGCGTCTGCTCGGACCGCTTCATGGTGGCCGTGTGCACGTGTCGGCGCAGCAAGACCTACCCGTTGTGCGACACGAGCCACCGCCGCAAGGTACGGGCAACCGACCCGGCCCGCGACGACGACTGAGCGCGGCCCCGGGGCGGCGTCGGACCCCTTTCCGCGAATCCGCTACTCGGAATCGGGATCTGCTACCCCGATGCGCATAGCGAATCCCGATTCGGAGTAGCCGATTTTCTGGGGCGGTGGGGCGGGCGGTGGGGCGGGCGGCTCGCCGGGAGACTGGCCTGGAGGCTGTCAGGACAGGAGCGAGGACTCCCCGCGCTTCCACGCGGCGAGCATCTTCTCCGCGGCCAGGTCGTCGAGATAGTCCAGCGCGCGCATACCGAACACCACGTCGGCGGCCAGTTCCGGCTCACGGCGCACCAGATCGCCCACGACGTCGTGCCGCATGACCTGCTCGTGGACCGCATCGGCCTCCACGTGCTCGGCGTAGAAGTGGACGCACTCCTCGGGAGCGCCCAGCCGACGCAGTCCGGCCACCAGGCGGGCCGATCCCGGCGACGAGGTGATCTCGATGGCCGCGAAATGGCCGATCGCCGCGCCCCGCAGTGACCGGTGCAGGCCGAACATCGACATGAGGTTGACCGTCGCCAGCGTCTCTGCCGATACCCGGTCGAGGTAACCGAGGTAGGTCGGGTCCAGCTCGGCGGCGCTCATGAGGTCGGCCCACAACTGCTGGTGCACGCGCTCACCCCGCCCACCACCGAACTCGTCGAACTCCACCGCGACGAACGAGGCCTTGGCCTGACCCTGCAGGCGCGGGATCGTGAACGCGTGCGGGTCACCCTCCTTGAGGTGGTACAGGGACCGGTGGGCGAAGTACTCGCGCAGATGGTCCCACGACCCCTCGTCCTTGAAGTACCAGGACGGTCCGGTGCCGGAGGTCGCCTCGACCGACAGTGCGTCCATCTCGGCCACGGGGTCGTCGCCGGGCTCGACGGCCGACCGCAGGTGCCCGAGGAAGACCCGCTCGAGGTCCCGCCGAAGCCGCAGCACCTCCGGTTCCCACTCCAGCTCCGCGTCGACCCCGTCGAAACCCCGGTAGTGCAGTTCGTACAGCGTGTACAGGGCGAGCTGCAGGTCCCGGCCCAGCGGATCAGTGTCCGCCGGTACCGGCGGCAGGTCCTGCACGGCGCCAGACGACAACGCCGCGACGACCGCCTCGGACAGCGGACCACAGGCGACGGGAAGCGACGGTGCGGTCGTGGCGGAGCCCTGCGCGGGGGCGGCGTCGATCGGTGCAGCTGTCATATCCCTTGTCTACCCCCTCGGCCGGTCGTCCTCCACCTCGCGCGGCCCCCCGTCGCGGGAGCTCTGGTTCCCGTTCCCGCTCTCGCCGCCGCCGTCGTCGTCGTTGTCGCCGTTGTTCTCGCTGCTGTCGTTTTCGTCGTCGTTCTCGTCGTCGTTCTCGTCGTCGTTCTCGTCGTCGTTCTCGTCGTCGTCGTACTCGCGCTCGATCCGCTCCTGTTCCTCCTGCTCGTCGCTGTCGGCATCCCCACTCTCGTAGCTGTCGAACATCTTGCGGCGTTCGTGCCAACGCAGGCTGTAGGTGGCTTCGCGGACGGCGTCCTCGTCGTCGAAGTTCGACCCGAGCGCCCCGGCGAAGGCGCCGAGACAACTGGACAGCCAGGCCAGGTGGACGTAGTCCCAGATTGAGACGGGCCGCTCGAGCTGCGTCTCGAGGTATCCGGCGTCCATCACGGCGATCGCCAGCACGAACATGGCGGCCAGCAGGCCGAGGTACATGATGCCGACGCCGGTACCGACCGTCAGGACGGTGGCCGCGTTGTCCATCCGCCGGTTGCTCGCCGTGAGCCCGTCATCCGGGCGGGTCCACAGGCCGTTGCGGAGGATGAGCCACACCACCAGGGTGAGCACGCCCATCACGCTGATCAGCAGCAGCCGGAGCGGATGCAACGCCACCGCGAGCGAGGCGATACTCCCGTAGAAGATGCCGAAGGCGCCGGTCCCCGCTCCGGCGGCCACGACACCGGTCAGCGCCGTCATCATCCGGGTCGGCCGGTTGTTGCGCACCATCCCCGTCAGCAACCGGGCCTTGTTGAGGAAGCCTCGGCAGTGCTCGGGGGGCAGGTCGTCCGTCGCGGGTGCGCCCAGCCCACTCTGGTGGGTGCCCGCACGCACCAGCTTCAGGACGAGCTTGCGGACCTTCGAACGCACTCTGACGACGCCGAACACCGGGATACACACCAGCGCCGCGGTGGTCGAGCCGCTCACGTCGTAGAGCAGCGGGTCCCCGTCGGAACGGGTGGCGAGGTCCGTCAGATAGAGCACGAAGTCCCAGTCGTGTTCCTGCAGCAGCCGGGGGGCGTGCTCGGTGAGCCGGATCTCGCCGTCCGGTCCGAGCGGGAGGGTCTCCTGGTCGACCTCCACCCGCCACCGACCCCCGAGTTCGCTGGACAGGTCGTCCGCGAGATCGTCCGCGATCGCCACCGCGACCCTCCGGGGCACGCCCGGATCGGCCATGAGACCGACGGTCGCCCACACCTCGTCCTCGTTCCAAGTCTGCTCGTCCACCCCACCATCATGGCCCCGGGAGAGGATTCGCCAAATCGGTTGCGAAGGCCATAGTGCTGGCGTTACATGGCACGGAACCCAGGTGGTGCGGACAGGAGAACGGGAGGCGACGATGTCGGAACAGGCGAGGTCGGAACAGGCGAGGTCGGAACGCCAGCCCGACCCCGGCCGGCCGCGCGCGTCGCGGCCGGAACTGGGCCGACGCGGTTCACCGCTGAACTGGCCCGTCTGGCGGCAGTTCACCGGTGAGGATCTGCTCGGTCGCGGCTCCGCGACCCGCTCCCGGCGTTCCCTCGAGATCACCCCCCGCACCGCCACCGCCGACAAGGTGGTCAAGAGTGTCTGCCCGTTCTGTGCGGTCGGGTGCGCCCAGGACGTCTACGTCTCCGGTGGCAAGGTCACCCAGATCGAGGGTGACGACGACAGCCCCATCTCCCGCGGCCGCCTGTGCCCCAAGGGTTCGGCGAGCAAGCAGCTCGTCACCAACCCGGACCGCATCACCACGGTGCTCCACCGCAAGCCGTACGCGACGGAGTGGGAGGAACTCGACCTCGACACTGCCCTGGAGATGGTCGCCGACCGCGTGCTGGAGTCGCGGAAGGAGTTCTGGGAGGAGACGGACTCGAACGGTGACACCGTCCGGCGCACCCGGGGTCTCGCGAGCCTGGGCGGGGCGACGCTGGACAACGAGGAAAACTACCTCATGAAGAAGCTCTACACGGCGCTCGGCGCCATCGAGGTGGAGAACCAGGCGCGCATTTGACACTCCTCCACCGTTCCCGGTCTGGGAACCTCATTCGGGCGTGGTGGTGCCACGAACTACCAGCAGGACCTCGCGAACGCCGACTGCATCGTCATCCAGGGTTCCAACATGGCCGAGGCGCACCCGGTGGGGTTCCAGTGGGTCATGGAGGCCAAGCAGCGTGGCGCCACGATCATCCACGTCGACCCCCGGTTCACGCGCACCAGTGCGCTCGCTGACCAGCACGTACCCATCCGTGCGGGGTCGGATATCGCGTTCCTCGGCGGGCTGATCAACTACGTCCTGACCAACGACGCCTGGTTCTCGGAGTACGTGCTGGCCTACACCAACGCGTCGACGATCATCGGCGAGGACTTCGAGGACACCGAGGACCTCGCGGGCCTGTTCTCCGGCTTCGACGCCGACGACCGGACCTACGACCTGGAGTCCTGGCAGTACGCGGGTGCCCAGAACGACATGCCCGACGAGGGCCGCGACGACGACGATGCCGAGGACGAGGCCTCCGAGACCCCCGGCGCCGCCGGCGCCCGCGCGTCCGACACGACCGAGGATCCCCCGCGCGACGAGACCCTGCAGCACCCGCACTGCGTCTTCCAGATCCTCAAACGGCACTTCAGCCGCTACACGCCGGAGATGGTCGAGCGGACCTGCGGCGTCGCCGCCGAGGACTTCCTCCGTGTCGCCCGTGCGCTGACCGAGAACTCGGGACGGGAACGCACCACCGCGTTCTGTTACGCCGTCGGCTGGACCCAGCACACCGTGGGAGTGCAGTACATTCGCACGGCCGCGATCCTCCAGCTGTTGCTCGGCAACATCGGGCGCCCCGGTGGCGGCATCATGGCGCTGCGCGGCCACGCCAGCATCCAGGGCTCCACCGACATCCCGACGCTGTACGACCTCATGCCCGGGTACCTACCCACGCCGAACGCCGGCGAGCAGCCGGACCTCGACAGTTACATCGGCACCGACGACGTGGCGCAGGGTTTCTGGGGCCACATGCGCTCGTATACCGTCAGCCTGCTCAAGGCCTGGTGGGGCGACGCCGCCACCGCGGACAACGACTTCGCCTACGACTACCTGCCCAAGCTCACGGGCAAGCACGACTCGACCGTCACGGTGCAGCGGCAGATCAACGAAGGCGGCGGCGGGTACTTCCTCGTCGGCGAGAACCCCGCCGTGGGCACCGCCAACGGGCGGATGCAGCGCGCCGGGCTGGCCAACCTCGACTGGCTGGTCGTCCGCGACCTCGTGATGATCGAGAGCGCCGACTTCTGGCGCAGGGGCCCGGAGATCGAGACCGGCGAGATGCGCCCGGAGGACATCGGCACCGAGGTCTTCTTCTTCCCGGCCGCCAACCACGTGGAGAAGAAGGGCACGTTCACCAACACGCAGCGGTTGCTGCAGTGGCGACACCAGGCCGTCGAGCCACCGGGGGACGCGCGCAGTGAACTGTGGTTCTACTATCACCTCGGACGCCGTCTGAAGGAGAAGCTGGCCGACTCCACCGACCCCCGAGACCGGCCGCTACTGGATTTGACCTGGGACTACCCGATGGAGCCGGGCTCGGACGACGAACCCGACGCCGAGGCCGTGCTGGCCGAGATCAACGGCCGCGGCGCGGACGGCGAACCCCTGTCGACGTTCACCCAGCTCAAGCCGGACGGCTCGACCTCGTGCGGGTGTTGGATCTACTGCGGCGTCTACGCCGACGGCGTCAACCAGGCCGCGCGGCGCAAGTCCCGCCACGAGCAGGGCCCGGTGGCCCCGGAGTGGGGCTGGGCCTGGCCGGCGAACCGTCGCATCCTCTACAACCGTGCCTCCGCCGACCCGGAGGGGCGGCCCTGGAGCGAACCCAAGGCACTCATCAGCTGGGATCCGGACGCCGCCGACGGCGCCGGCCGATGGGTGGGCGAGGACGTGCCCGACTTCGAGGCCGACAAGGCTCCCGATTACACCCCGCCCGAGGGGGCGGTGGCGCAGGACGCCATCGGTGGGGCGCAGCCGTTCATCATGCAGGACGACGGCCGCGGGTGGCTCTATGCACCGCGCGGTCTGGCCGATGGTCCGCTGCCCGCGCACTACGAGCCGCCCGAGTCACCCGTGGCGAACCCGATCTACCCGGGGCACGACGCCAATCCCGCCCGCGCGATACGCCCCGGTCGGTTCAACGAGACCCAGCCGGGCCACGGGGAGCCGGGCAGCGAGGTGTTCCCGTTCGTGTTCACCACCTACCGCCTGACCGAGCACCACACGGCGGGCGCGATGAGTCGGACGTTGCCCTACCTATCGGAACTGCAGCCGGAGTTCTTCTGCGAGATCAGCCCCGAGCTGGCGCGGGAACGGGGCCTGGTCAACGGGGGCTGGGCGACGATCGTGACCGCCCGCTCCGCGATCGAGGCGCGGGTCCTGGTGACCCGGCGGATGACGCCGCTGCTCATCGACGGTCGCACCCTGCACCAGATCGGGCTGCCCTATCACTGGGGCGGCAACGGCGTGAGCATCGGCGACCCGGCGAACGACCTGCTCGCCCAGTCCCTCGATCCCAACGTGTCCATTCCCGCGACCAAGGCCACGAGCTGTGACATCGTCGCGGGACGCCGACCGCGTGGACCGGCGCTGCTGGAGTTCGTCGAGGGCTACCGTCGGCGTGCGGGAGTCATCACCGAACCGGGAACGGAGAGCTGAATCATGTCCGCCTTCCTGTCCGATCTCGGGCGGTCCTTCTTCGGGGACATCGACCCCGCCGAGGACAACGGCTACTCGGACCCGCCGCCCCGCAAGGGCTTCTTCACCGACACCAGCGTGTGCATCGGCTGCAAGGCCTGCGAGGTGGCGTGCAAGGAGTGGAACCTCATCCCCTCCGACGGCCTCGAGCTCACCGGCATGTCCTACGACAACACGCAGGCGCTGGGTGCGTCGACGTGGCGGCACGTCGCGTTCATCGAGCAGGAGGTGCCGGCCCGGCCCGGGGCGCACGCCGCGCCGGCCCCCGCGGCGCCCGCGCCCGTCGATCTGGGCATGCCGGCCCCGACGTTGCCCGGTGAGTCCCCCGACGCCGGCGAGCCCACGGACTTCCGGTGGCTCATGGAGTCGGACGTGTGCAAGCACTGCACGCACGCCGCCTGCGTGGACGTCTGCCCGACGGGGGCGCTCATGCACACCGAGTTCGGCACCGTCGTGGTGCAGAGCGACATCTGCAACGGCTGTGGCTACTGCGTGAGCGCGTGCCCGTACGGCGTGATCGAGCGCCGCTCGGGCCCCGCGGGCGACCCCGCCGTGGGCATCGCCCAGAAGTGCACGCTCTGCTACGACCGACTGACTGAGGGCCAGACCCCCGCCTGCGCCAAGGCGTGCCCCACGGATTCGATCCAGTTCGGTGACCTCGACGAGCTTCGCGAGCGCGCGGCCGGGCGTCTGGACCAGCTGGTCGAGGCGGGCGAGCCGAACGCCCAGCTCTACGGGCACGACTCGAACAACGGCGTCGGCGGCACGGGCGCGTTCTTCCTGCTCTTGGACGACCCGGAGGTGTACGGGCTGCCGCCGGACCCCGTGGTGACGACCCGCTTCGTGGGGACGATGTGGCGGCAGGCCGCCCTGGCCGCGGTGACGCTGCTCGGCGGCGCGGTGGCCGCCTTCGCCGCGGGGGGCGGGGCCTGATGGGCAACGGCGACAGGACCGACCACAACCCAGCCGACCACAACCGAGCTGACCACAACCGGGCCTACGACGACAAGGCGGGCATCACCCCGGGGCCGGGGCAGAAAACGCGGACCCGCCGAAAGGGCAAGGGGGGCCGCGAGCAACTCGTGGTGCCCCCCGCGGAATTCCGCTCCTACTACGGCACACCGATCGTCAAGGCCCCGCCGTGGGAGTACGACATCGCGGCCTACCTCTTCCTCGGCGGGCTGGCCGGTGGCTCGTCCCTTCTCGCCGCCGGTGCGGATCTGGCTGGCCTGCCGAGCCAGCGGCGCTCGGCGCGGATCGTCGCGCTCGGCGGGATCACCGGAAGCCTCTACTACCTGGTCCGCGACCTGGGACGCCCGGAGCGGTTCCACCACATGCTGCGGGTGTTCAAGCTGACCTCCCCGATGAGCGTGGGCACCTGGCTCCTGTCGGCGTACGGCCCGTTCGTGGGGCTGGCCCTGGGGCAGGAGGTCGTCCCGGTGCTGCCGGCCAAGGTCGCGCGCCGACTGCCCACCGATCTCATCACCCGCGCCTCGCGCCCGGCCGGGATCGTCGCCGCCCTCGTGGCGCCGGCGGTCGCGTCCTACACGGCGGTGCTGCTCACTGACACGTCCCTCCCGAGCTGGAGTGCCGCGCGCCGTGAGCTGCCGTTCGTGTTCGTGGGCAGCGCCGCGGCCGCGTCCGGCGGGGTCGGGCTGCTGCTCAATCCGCTCCACGAGACGGGCCCCGCCCGACGGCTGGCCGTGGGCGGCGCGACGCTCGAGCTCGCCGCCGACCGGATCATGCAGCAGTCGATGGGCATCACCGCCGAACCGCTCCACGAGGGCCGGGCCGGGGCGTACCACCGCGCCGCCCAGATCCTCACCACCGCCGGCGCGGTGGGCGCCGTGCTCGGGCGACGCAACCGCGCGCTGTCCGCGGTCGCGGGGATCGCGCTGGCGGCGGGGTCGGCGTGCACCCGCTGGGCGGTGTTCCACGCCGGGATGGCGTCGGCGCAGGACCCGAAGTACGTGGTCATCCCCCAGCGTGAGCGGCGCGACGCCCGCGGTGGCGGCGAGGCGTACGCGGGCGAGAGGTGACCGGACCTCCCCGCGGACGCGTCCGGCCGGCGTGGCCCCCCGCTCTCCGGCGCGGTAACCGACCGCCCCGGTCAGACGACGACGTGGCCGTCGTCGCCCTCGCGGCGGGTGAGCCCCCGCTCGGTGAGCACCTCGAGCAGTGGCATCACCACACGCCTCGAGGTGTCGAGGTGGGTGCGCGCGCCGCTCGGGGTGAACGGCTGCGGTAGTTCGCGGAGCCGTCGCACCGCCTCGTCGACCGCGCCCGGGCCCAGCCACACCCCGGGTCCGACGCCGGTGAGGAGTCCGGCCCGTTCGCAGGCGGCGAGCTCACGCGGTCCGAGGCCCAGCCCGGCCAACTCCCCGGCGGTCGGGGCGTCGAACGGCCTGCCCCGGAACCGCTCGGCCAGGGTGTCCGCCGCCGCGCGGACCGCCGGGGGCAGACCCGGTCCGTCCCCGGCGACCACCCGGCCTCCCTCCGCCCGCAGCGAGGCCGCCGCCGAGTGCTCGAGGACGGCCGTGAGCAGGGATGCGTCGGGCAGCCCGAGGGCGCGGCGGGCCGCCTCGGTGGGCAGGCCCGGATCGAGCGGATCGGCGCGGTCGTGCTCGCGCACAGCCTCGACGAGGGTCTCGGCGAGGGCGGCGACGTGCCCGGGGTCGATCAGCCAGCCGCGGTGCGACTCCTCGAGGGGTGGGACGGTGATCCCCCATGCGCGCAGATCGTCGACGTGGGCCACGCCGCGACGACGCAGCTCCGAGGGCAGGTCCGGGCTTTCCGGTGTCGCCGCCAACTCCTCGGCCCGGCGGCGTGCCGCACCGCGGCGACGCAACGCCGGCGGGGCGGGATCCAGCACGACGGCGCCCGCCGGGATGCGGTCGGCTCCCGGTTCGCGCAGGATGAGCCGGTCCCCCACCCGAAACGGCAGCGGGTCCGCGAGCGTCAGGCGGGCATGCCCCTCGTCGAGGGGCCGCACGTGGGCGGCTGTCGCGGCGGATCCGATGTGCACCATCACCGACTCCGGCAGCGCGTCCATCCGCCCGTCGACGCGCACGTCGAGGGTCTCGACCGGGCGCCACCGCCGCGGGGTGACCAGGGTGCTGCCCCGCGGAATCTCGTCCGCGGCGACGCCGCGCAGATTCACGGCGACCCGCGACACCGCCGCCACCTCGTCGCGCCGCTGCCCGAGCGACTGCAGACCGCGAACGGTGACCTGGGGACCGCCCGGGCCCAGCTCCAGCGTGTCCCCCGCCCGTATGGTGCCCGCGGGAAGCGTGCCGGTGACGACGGTGCCGGCGCCGCCGATGGTGAACGACCGGTCCACCCACAGCCGCACGTCGGCGTCGCTATCGGGCTCCGGCAGAAGCGTGCCCAACCGGGCGAGCTCGCCGCGCAGGGTGTCCATCCCGGCGCCGGTGACGGCCGACACGCACACCGACGGTATGTCGGCCAGGGGTGTCCCGGCCATCGCGTCGCGGGCCTCCGCCAGCGCGAGGTCCGGGTCCAGCAGGTCGCTACGCGTGATGACGAGGACCCCGTGCTCGACGCGCAGCGCGGTGAGCGCGTCAAGGTGTTCGGCGGACTGCGGCATCCAGCCGTCGTCGGCGGCCACCACGAACATCACCGCGGGGACGGGTCCGATCCCGGCCAGCATGGTGGGGACGAACCGCCGGTGGCCGGGCACGTCGACGAACGCGACCGTGCGGCCGTCGTCGAGGGTGGTCGAGGCGTACCCCAGATCGATGGTCAGGCCGCGGCGGCGTTCCTCGTCCCACCGGTCCGGCTCCTCGCCGGTGAGCGCGCGGACGAGCGTCGACTTTCCGTGATCGACGTGACCGGCGGTGGCGACGACGAACATCAGGTGGGCGCCTCCGCCCGGAGCACGAGCCGCGCCAGCTCGTCGTCGTCCCCCGGCGGTACTGCGCGCAGATCCAGGAGGCACCGGCCGTCGGTCACGCGCCCCAGGACGGCGGGGCGTCCGGCGCGCAACGTCTCGGCACAGCGCTCCGGCAGGGACACCGCGGCGCTCGGGAGGTCGACACCGGGCGCGCCCCCACCGCCGACGGCGGCGACGGACCGAACGGCCTCCGCATCAAGCCCCGCCGCGCGCAGTCGTGCGGCGATCCGCTCGGCCCGCGCCCGCAGTTCGGCGGGGTCGGCCTCGAGACCGGCGACGACGGGCGGGCGCGGGCCGCGCAGCGTCGCCTCGAGGGCCGCCAGCGTGAGCTTGTCGACGCGCAACGCGCGCGCGAGCGGATGGCGACGCAGGCGCTGCACGAGCGCGGCGTCGCCGGCCATGATCCCGGCCTGCGGGCCACCGAGGAGCTTGTCGCCGCTGGACGTCACGAGGTCGGCGCCCGCCGCGAGCGTCGTGGTCATGTCCGGCTCGTCCGGCAGCGTGGGGTGGGGGGCGAGCAGCCCCGAGCCGATGTCCACCACCAGCGGCACCCCGAGATCCCGCAGTTCGGCGGGCGGGACGGACGAGGTGAAGCCGCTCACCACGAAGTTGGAGGGGTGGACCTTGAGGACGAAGGCAGTGGTGTCGTCGATCGCGCGGGAGTAGTCCTCGGCGTTGACCCGGTTGGTCGTGCCGACCTCCCGCAACCGGGTCCCCGTGGATTCCAGCAGCTCCGGCAGGCGGAACCCGTCGCCGATCTCCACCATCTCCCCGCGCGCGATGACGATCGTCCGACCCGGCCCGCCCAGCGCGGTCGTCGCGAGCGCCAGGGCGGCCGCGCCGTTGTTCACCACGTGGACGTCGCCCGCCGTGGGCACGGCGGCCCGCAGTGCGTCGAGAGCGCCGCGGCCCCGCCTGCCCCGGCGACCCGTCGCCAGGTCCAGCTCCACGTCATTGGTGCCCGCGGCCTCGGCGAGCGCGCGTACGGCGGCGTCCGACAGCGGCGCCCTGCCGAGGTTGGTGTGCAGCAGGACACCACTGGCGTTGAGGACGGGCGTCAGCGTCACGGGCGCGCCGGGCAGCGCGTCGAGCACCGCGTCGACGATCCCGTCGGGCGGGAGTGCTCCGGCCCGGGCGCGGCCCTGCGCACCGCGGATCTCACCCTTGACCAGCTCGCGGCCCAGCCCGTCGACCGCCTCGGCGAGCCGGGGATCGCGGAGCAGGACGTCGGTGGACGGAATGAGACGACGCGGATCGGGCGACGGCGCCCCCGACCCTGTCCGCGGCTGCTCGGTGATCGTCCGTTCCCCTTTTCGGATCGGTGCCGGTGACGGTGAGGTTGTGGCGGAGGCGGACGGGAATCGAACCCGCCTGACCGAGATACTCGGCCACGTCGGTTTTGAAGACCGCGGGGACCACCAGGTGCCCGGACGCCTCCCTGCCCCACGAGACTAGGCGGTGTTCCCCGGCCGCGCCCACCGATCGGCGCCGCCTCGTTAGGGTCGGACCATGACCACCGAACCCATCTCGCCCGCCGCCCGGCTCACCTCGTACGCGCACGGGGGCGGGTGTGCCTGCAAGATCCCGCCCGGTGCTCTGGAGAACGTCGTTGCCGACCTCATCGGGGCCCCGGTCCGCGATCCGGCCGCGGAACTCATCGTGGGCCTCGACGACGGCGACGACGCGGCGGCGGTGCGGATCACCGGTGGCCGGGCCGTCATCAGCACGGCCGACTTCTTCACCCCCGTCGTCGACGACCCGTACGACTGGGGGCGCATCGCCGCGGCCAACGCACTGTCCGACGTCTACGCGATGGGCGGGACGCCGATCATGGCGATCAACCTGCTGTGCTGGCCGATGGACGTCCTGCCGTACGAGATGGCCGGACAGGTGCTCCGCGGTGCCCAGGAGGTGTCCGGCGCCGCCGGCTGTCACGTGGCCGGCGGGCACAGCGTGGACGACCCCGAGCCCAAGTACGGCATGGCCGTCACCGGGCTGGCGGACCCGGACCGGCTGCTGCGCAACGACGCGGGCCGGGCCGGGGTGCCGCTGTCGCTCACCAAGCCGCTCGGGATCGGGATGCTCAACTGTCGGCATAAGAACACCGGCGAGGTGAGCCGCGAGGCGATCGAGACGATGACCACCCTCAACGACGCCGCCTCCCGCGACGCCCTGGCCGCCGGGGTCGAGTGCGCCACGGACGTCACCGGATTCGGCCTGCTCGGCCACCTGTACAAGATGGCCCGGGCCAGCGGCGTCTCGGCCGTGATCGACCCCGCCGCGGTGCCCTACCTCGAGGGCGCCCGTCAGTCGCTCGCCGACGGATACGTCAGCGGCGGGACGCGCCGCAACCTCGACTGGGTACGTCCGCACCTCGCGGCCGACGTGGACGAGGACGAACTGCTCCTGCTCGCCGACGCGCAGACTTCCGGCGGGCTGCTCGTGGCCGGGGAGATCCCGGGAGGCACCGTGATCGGCGAGCTCGTCCCCGCCGGAGACGCGGCGATCACCGTGCGCTGACGGGGCCGGGCTCCCCGCACCTCGCCGAGAAGAGGGTTTCGCACACCCGCTCTCGGGCGATACCGGCGAAATCCTCTGCTCGGCGGGAGGGTGAGCGCGCGCGGCGGGAGGGTGAGCGCACGAGGGCGGGAGGGTGAGCGCGCGCGGCGGGAGCCGCCCCGCCGGTTCAGGCGGGGCGGTCGAGGCGGGCGAACGCGTCGAAGATGCGGGCCCCGTGGGCCAGCGCCCGCTCGTCCAGCACGAAGCCCGGATGGTGGAGGTCCGTCTCCTCGGACTCGCCGTCCCACACCCCCAACCGCAGGTAGACGCCGGGGATCTCCTCGGTGTACCAGGCGAAGTCCTCGCCGCCGCTGGACTGGTCGGCGGTGCCCACCCCGTCGGTTCCGAGCACCGATTCGACGGCCTTCGCCGCGAGGTCGGCGCACTCGTCGTCGTTCACCACGGGCGGCACACCCTGGATGTACTCGACCTCGGTGCGCGCCCCGTACAGGGCACCGATCCGCTCGACCGTCTCGCGGACCAGCGGCTCGACGGTCGCCCACACATCGCGGTCCGCGCTGCGCAGCGTGCCCCAGATCTCGCCCGAGTCGGGGATGACGTTGGGCGCGGACCCGCCGGCCTTGATCGAGGCCCACGTGAGCACGGTGCCCGACCGCGGGTCGATCCGTCGGTCGATCACGCCCGTGACGCCCGTGACGATCTGGGCCAGGGTGAAGACGGTGTCCTGGGTCTCGTGCGGACGCGCGGTGTGCCCGCCGTCCGAGTGGACGGTGATGCCGATCTTGGCGTTGGACGAGGTGATGGCCCCGCCGGTCACGCCCACCTCGCCGACCCGGCGGTGCGGGTCGCAGTGCAGCGCGAGGATGCGGTCGACGCCCTTGACCACGCCCTCCTCGACGCAGTCCTTGGCACCGCCGGGCATCGTCTCCTCGGCCGGCTGGAAGATCAGGCGCACCGGGCGGGGCGGCGGGTCGGCGACCAGCATCTCGGCGGCGCCCAGCAGCATCGCCGTGTGGCCGTCGTGCCCACAGGAGTGGCTGACGCCCTCGACCTCGGAGGAGAAGGACTCGCCGGACTCCTCGCTCATGGCCAGCGCGTCGATGTCCGCGCGCAGCGCCACCACGTCGGTCGACGTGGCCCCGTCGACGGCGGCGACGTCGCACCACAGCCCGGTGCCCACCTCGAACCGCTCGGGCTTGAGCCCCATCGATCGGAGCTCGCCCTCGATGTACTCGGTCGTCTCCCGCTCCTCGTAGGACAGCTCGGGGTGGGCGTGGATGTGCCGCCGCCACCCGACGAGCCGGCCCTCGAACCCGGTCGGGTCGGGGGTCTCATTCTTCTTGCGTCCGAACATCGAACACCTCCTGGCAGAACTGGACCACCCGGTCGCCGAGAAGCTGCCGGTTGGCCAATTTCACGAATTCATGACCTTCGTCCTCGAACAGCAGGACGTCCACCGGTACGCCGCGCCGGCGCAGGAACTCCACGGCCTGATCGGTCTCGCTGAGCGGCACATTGGTGTCGTGCGCGCCGTGGACGAAGAGCATCGGGACGTCGACGTGGTGATACCGACGTAGGGGCGAGGCCTCCCGCAGCAGCTCACGTTCCTGAAGCGGGTTGCCGTACTTGGGGTAGGCGGCCGCGGCGATCCACGGCTCGGTGGTGCGGTAGAAGGTCTGCAGGTCGCTCATCCCGCATGCGGCGATCCCCCCGCACCACCGGCCGGGGTGGCGGACGAGGGTGGCGTTGACCAGGTAGCCGCCGTAGGACCGGCCCGAGACCACCGCCCGGCCGGGATCGGCGATGCCCTCGTCGATCAGGTGCAGCAGGGCGTCCTCGACGTCGTCGATGCCGGAAAAGCGGCCGTAGCGGTCGTCGGCGTGACTGAAGAAGCGGCCCGATCCGGTCGACCCGCGCACGTTGGGCGCGAAGTAGGTCACGCCGATGTCGAGGTAGCGGCGGGCGATGTCGTTGTACCCGGGGCGCGACTGCCCCTCGGGACCGCCGTGGAGGTGGACCACGGTCGGGCCCGGTTCGTCGCCGATGTCGGGACGGTACAGCCAGCCGCTGAGCTGGAGCCCATCTCGGGCGGTGAACTCGACCAGCGTCGGCGCGGGGTCGGGCTGCTCGGGCGGCCGCCCGGTCCACCTCCGGTTGTCCACGTCGTACATCACGGTGCGGGGCGGCTGGTCCAGGCTCTGGACGGTGAGCGCGAGCAACCTGCCGTCGGCGGTCAGCGAGGGGGACGACGCCACGACCTCCGGGAGCGGCGGCCGGACGATGACCCGGGGGCGTTCCGGCCGCAGGTCGAGGACCTCGATCTCCGACAGGCCGCCGCGCACGTTCCACAACAGGACCGCGGTCGAGCGGTCCAGGCTCACCTCGACCTTGTCGAGATCGGCGTCCCTGCGGAACGCCACCGGCCAGGACTCGGTGGAGTCCTCGTCCGCCTCGACCGCGAGCAGGCCCATCCGGTCGGCCGAGTGGTCGCTGCGCACGATCATCCGCATGGGGCGGTCAGCATCCCCCGCGTCGAGGATGACCCCGGCGTCCGTGGTGGAGCCGGTGTCGACGGGCAGCAGTGGCCACCACCGGCCGTCGGGGACGATGCGCAGCAGCTCGCGGTTCCCGCGGGCACCCACCCGGAACAGCGCGGCACCGTCCCACGCGTGGACCAGTGCGCCGCCCATCCGTCGATCGACGACGGTGTGCTCCCCGGTCTCGGGGTCCACGAGCCGGCCCTCGGCCAGGCCCTCGGAGTCGAACGCCGTCACCGCTAGCAGGTCGCCGTCCCAGCCGACGATCTGGATGGTGGCGTCGCCCACGGTGTCGACGGGGTAGACGTCGTGATCGTCGGGGTCGGTGGTGACCAGCCAGATCCGTTCGCGCTCGCCGCCGTCCGGGGCGACCTCGCAGGCGAGCCACCTGCCGTTGGGCGAGTAGGCCACGCGGCGCACGGGGCCGTCGACGGGCAGCACGACGTCGCGCTCCGGCCCGGCCCCGTCCAGCCCGCCCGGCCCCAGCGGCCTCTGCACGGCGCGCGGGTAGCCGGTGCGCTCGGTGACCACGCACGCCAACATCGACCCGTCGGGCGACAGGTTGGGGGACGTGGTGTGGCGGATCTGGGTGGGCCCCCCGGCGGCGTCGTCGGGGGGTCCCGCGACGTCGCGGGACTCGGCCTCCTCGGTGACCTCGACTTCGACCTCGGTGGTGTCAGGCACGGTGAATCCAGGTGTCCTTTCCGCCGCCTCCGCTCGAGGCGTTGACGACCATGGTGCCCGCCGGGGCCACGCGCGTCAGTGCGACAGGCGGGGCCGTGGCGGCGATCTCTCCCCCCTCACCGTGCCGCAACATGACGAACGCCCGCATGTCGACGTGGCGTCGCTGCAGTTCGCGGCCGTCGAACGTCGGCAGGGTGGACAGTGACTGCACCTCCTGCGCGACGAACCGGTCCCCGTGGCGGCGCAGCTCGTCCCGACGCTCGTCGAGCTCCCGGGGCGAGCATTCCGGGCCCACGGTGATGTCGGACCCGCCGTAGCCGTCGATCGGCTTGACCACCAGCTCGCCGAGCCGGTCGAGGACCTGTCGACGCTGGTCGGGGTCGGCGCACAGGTACGTGTCGACCTGGCCGATGAGGGGCTTCTCGCCCAGGTAGAAATCGATGATCTTCGGGACCATCGCGTAGATCGCCTTGTCGTCGGCAGCACCGTTGCCGGGCGCGTTGACCACGGCGACGCCGTGCTCCGCCATCGCGTTCAGCAGTCCGCTGCGCAGCGCGGTGCCATCTGCGCCCGTAGAGGACAGGAGCATCTCCTCGTCCATACGGACGTAGAGCACATCGATCTTCTGCCGCTCCCCGCCCTCGACCCGCCACAGGGCGGAGTCCTCGCACACCAGGTCCGAGGGCGTCACCAGGGCGCCACCGACCGCCGCCGTGACACTCTTGAGGTCGTACGCCTCGAGTTCGTCCTCGGCGACCACCACGCCGATGGCGGGATCGTCGACCCCCTCGGGCGCGGCCGCCCGCAGGGTGTCGGTCAGCATCGCCAGCGCCTCGCGGGGGTCGTGGACCTCCGACCGCGCACCGAACTCGGGGAAACCCTCGGCGATCCGGTCGCGCAGTGCGACCGCCATCGCCATCCCCCCGGGCATCCGCAGATTGTCCTCGAGCACGATCCACTCGCCCGGCGCCGTGGAGACCAGGTCCACGCCACACACCGGGGCGTGCAGGACGCCCTCGGGCACCGCGCGTCCGGTGGGACGGAATCCCGGTGCCCGCTGGAGCGCCTCCGCGGGAACCACGCCGGCCCGGCTGATCTCGCCCGCCCCGTAGATGTCGCGCAGGAACATCTCCATCGCGCGCGCCCGCTGCTCGATGCCCGCGGAGATCCGCGCCCACTGGTCGGCCGGGACGATCCGCGGGACGGAGTCCAGCGGGAAGACCTGCGGCTCGTCCTTGCCGTACACCTTGAGCGTGATGCCCATGGAGCGCAGCGTGTCGTCCACCTGCTCCTTGCGCTCGCACAGGACCTCGGGGCCCATGTCGGACACGGCCTTGAGCAGGTCCACGTACTCGGGCCGCGGGTTGCCGTCCTCGGAGATGGCCTCGTCGTGCACCTCCTCGGTGACCGCCTCCCCGAGCGGCGAGTAGGCGGCGAGCATGTGCCGCATCCCGCGGTCGTCGGCGGTGTCCCGCGGGCGGATCCGCTCGACGGTCTCGGCCAGCAGGACGGCGATCACGTCGCTGCGGCGTCCCCGACGGCGGTGCGCCGCGCGTTGGCGGGTCGCCGAGGTCGCGGAACCGCGGACCCCGTCGAGCAGGTTCAGCACCAGGTCGAGTTCGCCACCGGCCCGGAGGTGGTCCACGTGGTCGTCGACCAGTCCGGTGAGCACCTCGGTGGCGGGGCGGGGGCGCCCGGTCGCCACGTCCACGAGGTCCCCCTCGAGTCCGGAGCGTGCGGCGCGCCAGAACGCCGCCGCCAGCACGGCGTCGGAGGGTCCGTCCCACCCGCCGGATCCGGTGCCCTGCGCGGCGTCCCGTTCGGCGAGGACGCGGTCGACCGCCGCGCGGAACAGGGCGGCGACGACGACGAGGGTGTCGATCGTGCTGCACGAATCGCAGGCCACGAGTTCGATCCCGTCCCCGTCCCGGGCGGGGCGGACGTCGACCGCGATCCCCTCCCGTCCCGCGACCACGCCGGTGGCGACGATCTCGTCCTCGCAGGCGAGCGCCTCGTCGGCGGTGTCGGCGGCATAGGCGGGCAGGTGTGCGGGCGACCACTGGCTCTCGAAGTAGCGGGTGGAGGCGTACCCGGTATCGGTGCCGTCGGCCCAGTAGGGGGAACTCGCCGACAGTGCCAGCAGCACCGGCGCGAGGGCGGCGACCCGTCGGGCCGCGTACTGGGCCTCGTCGGTGTCGGCGGTCTCGACCACCACCCGGAAGCCGGCGGAGGCGCGGGTCTGCGACTCGCGGCCCGGCGCGGGGTGGGGGTCCTGCGGCGCTGGGTCGAACTCCACTCCGGGCGAGGCCAGCGACCCTGCCGCGACCACCCCGGTCCGCAGTCCGTTGGCGGCCTCCGCCAGGCGGGTCCGGTTACGGCGGAGGGCGTCCCCGAGCTCGCCGAGCCCGGTGTGGGCGCCCGCGTCCGCGACCACGATCGCGCCGTGTTGCTCCGGCCGGACGTGGCCCTCCTGTCCCCGTTGCCCGGTGTCGCCGAGAGCGGCGAGCACCTCCGTTGCCCGCCGAACCGGTCGCCGGGTCCTCGTGTCGACGAGGTGGAGTTCCTCTTCGACTCTGATCCATCGCTGTGCGTCGGTCATCATTCCCACGCTAAGCGAACCCGGGCGAGCCCGCACCCGCAGCAGCTCTCCGGGCCCGGCGCGGGGGTCACCGCATGATCCACGTGTCCTTGCCGCCGCCGCCCCGCGAGGAGTTGACGATCATCGATCCCGCCGGCGCGACCCGGGTGAGCCCGGCCGGGACCGCGTGTGCGGTGGTCCTGCCCCCCTCGCGTCGGACGTGGGCGAACGCGCGAAGGTCCACGTGTCGGCGCTGCATCCGGGTGCCGTCGAAGGTCGGCAACGTGGACAGGGGCACGACCTCCTGGGCGATGAACCCCTCCGGCCGGGTGAGCAGGTCCTCCCGGCGGGCGGCCAGCTCCGCCTCCGAGCACTCCGGCCCGATGGTGATCCCGAGTCCGCCGTACCCGTCGATCGGCTTGACCACCAGCTCGCCGAGGCGGTCCAACACGAGGTCCCGCTGCGTCCGGTCGGCACACAGGTAGGTGGGGACCTGCTCGAGGATCGGGGTCTCCCCCAGGTAGAAGTCGATCATGGCGGGGACGGAGGCGTAGACGGCCTTGTCGTCGGCCACCCCGTTGCCGAGGGCGTTGGCGATGGTCAGGCGTCCGGCGCCGAGCGCGTCGAGCAGCCCGTCGCGCAGCGGGATGCCGTCGTCGCCCGGCGAGCTGAGGAGCATGTCCTCGTCTATCCGGGCGTACATGACGTCCACCCGGTGCAGGTCGCGGCCCGCGCGATGGTGCAGCACCCCGTCCCGGAAGGTGAGCCGGTCTGGCGTGACCAGCGGCAGTCCGGTGCGCTGCGCGATGAGTCGGTGCTCGAACCAGGCCGAATCTGCCGACCCGGAGGAGACGACCGCGAGCTGCGGCTCGTCCCCGGCGGCCGGCGGGGCGGCCGCCTCGAGCGTCTCGCGGATCATGCCGAACGCCTCGTCCGGCGCGTGGAGATCGAACCCGCCCGTGAGGTCGCCGAACAGGGAGGTGGTCATCTGTCGCAGGGCGTGGGAGAAGGCGATCCCGGAGGGCACCCGGACGTTGTCCTCCAGCACGAACCACGTGCCGTCGTCCCCGCACACCAGGTCGATCCCGCAGATGTGCGCCCGCGTCCGACCCGGCCGCTGTACGCGTCCCGTGCTGCGGTGACCGGGGGCGCGGTCCAGGGACTCGGGCGTCATGTGCCCCGCGCGCACGAACTCGCGCTGGCCGTAGATGTCGTCGAGGAAGGCGTCCAGGGCGCGGGCGCGCTGCTCGGTGCCGGCGGCCAGCATCTGCCACACCTCGGGCGAGAGGATGCGGGGTACGAAGTCCATGGGGAACGCCTGGGGCCGCTCCTGTCCGGTGACCCGGAACGTCACCCCGGCCACCGAGGCCTCCTTCTCCGCCGTCACCTGTCGCGACCGGAGCCGCACGGTGCCCGCCCGGTCCAGGGCCGACATCACGGGAGCGTAGGCCTCTCGGGGGGCACCCCCCTCCTCGACCGCCTCGTCCCAGCTCGGGTCGGCGTCGAGGCCCTCGATCGGTTCGTAGACGCCGAACAGTCGTGAGTGGGCGTCGGGGACCGCCGACCGGGGACCGCTGATCCCGGCGGTCTCCGCCGCGAGCAGGTCGACCACGTCGTGGGGGTGTCCCCGCCGACGGAGGGCCTGGCGCTGCCGGAACGCACTGCTGCCGTTGTAGAGCGCGTTGTCGAGCAGGGTGCGCACGGTGTCGAGGTCGCCCGAGCGGCTCAACTCGCCGGTCAGGGACTCCACCAGATCCGAGACGACGTCGGTGGCGGGCCGGGCCCGGAAGGTGACGGGGTCCACCAGATCACCCTCGAGGCCCGGGCCTCCACCCGGATCCGGACGCCACAGTAGATCTGATCCCGGGCCAGGTACTCGTAGTCGGCCAGGAGTCGACGAGTCCTCGGCGTCTCGTCGACGAGGGCGGATCCGGGGGCACGAGCGGGACGGCCCCGGCGGCGACCACCGCCAGCCCGAGCTCGGCCCCCGCCCCGTTGAGCCCCGCCCGCTCCGCGCGGAGGGCCGACCGCAGCTCCGTCGCGGACCCGGCAGGGGCGGTCGCGGCGCGGATGACGCAGTTGCGCAGTTCCTCTCCCGCGCCACCTCCACCCCGCAGGGCCAGCAACTCCGCCGCCCGGGGCGTCAACTCCCTGCTCGCGGTGTCGAGGACGTGCAGGTCCTCTTCGACGACCATCGACCTCAACACTGCTTCCATAAAGGAAATGTAGGGCCGGGGGGCGGAGTTCACATCCGGTCGGGTTGGGGGAAGGGTCTCATCGGATCCGGGTTCAGCGCGCCTTCCACACCGGGGCACGCTTCTCCGCGAACGCCCTCGGGCCCTCCGCCGCGTCCTCGGAGGTCATGACGGTGATCATCTCCGTGTCATTGACCTTCCACTGGTCGACCTCCGCCGGACGCCCGCCGTCGGTGATACCGAGCGCGACCCGCTTGGTCCCCTGGACCGCCAGCGGCGCGTTGGCGGCGATGGTCCCGGCGAGCTCGAGCGCGGTGTCGAGCAGCCGGTCGGCCGGGACGACGTGGTTGATCAGGTGCAGGTCGAGCGCCCGCCCGGCGGTGATCGGCTCGCCGGTGAGCATCATCTCCATGGCCACCCGGTGGGGCAGCTGGGCCGGCAGCCGGAACGCGCCACCGGCGGCGGCGATGAGCCCACGCCGCACCTCCGGCAGCCCGAACACCGAGTGGTCGGCGGCCACCACGAGGTCACAGGCCAGGGCGATCTCGCAGCCCCCGCCCAGTGCGGTGCCGTTGACCGCGGCGATCACAGGGACCGAGACGTAGTGCTGCATCATCCCCGCGAATCCCCACTGCCGGTTCTCGGCCGGGAAGATGTCCTCACCCCGGGAGATGGCCTTGAGGTCCGCGCCCGCACAGAACGACCGCTCTCCCGCGCCGGTGATCACCACGACCCGGATCTCGGGATCGGTGTCCGCCTCGTGCAGGGCGTCGCCCAGCAGCGTGCTGACCTCCCCGTTGACGGCGTTGCGGGCCTCCGGGCGGTCGAGGGTGACGAGCAGGACGTGGTCCCGGCGCTCGGTACGGACGGCGGGACGGTTCTCGGTTGAGGTCATGGGCCCAGTCTCGCCCGGCGGTGGCCGCCCCGCAGCGCCTCCGCGCTATTCGGCCCTCTCCGCAGCGCACCGGGCGCAGGGTGCGACGGAGCGTGCACGGTGTCTCCCCGGCCCGGGCCCATGCGCTCAGCTGTGCAGCGGCGTGACCGGCGGGACGAACTCGCAGCCCACCGGACGCGGGTTGCCCGGGTCGAGCGCGTTGAACACCAGATCGCGAGCGACGGGGTCGGTGACGATGGAGACGTGCTCGGAGAAGTCCAGCGGGCAGTAGTCCTGCACCACGTGGTTCTCGGCATTGGGCCCCTCGACGTACCCGCTGGTGTACGGGGTGACGATCTCGTCGATGTTCGTGAGGATGTTCGTGTATCGCACGTCCGGGTGGTACGGGGTCCCGTCCCGCCACAGGTCGTGGAAGAACCGGCTGCCCGCGAGGACCTGGTTGCACGCACCGCATCCGACGGCGTGGATGAAGTCCTGGACCTCGTCGCGGATGCCCACCTGCCCGAACGCGTCGAAGATCGTGGAGAGGAAGAACGCCGTGCTGCCCCGCCACACCGAGCCGAGCCCGACGTAGTTCTCGACGTAGCGGTGGCCGCCCATCTCGTTGACGTAGACCGCCGGCATGATCGTGCCCTGCGAGTGCCCCACCAGATCGACCTTGTCCGCTCCGGTCGCCTCGCGCACCCGGTCGACGAACCCGGCGAGGTCGTCAGCGCCCTCCTCCATCGTCCGCGTTCCGCCCAGTGCGTTCAGGGGCCAGGGGGCCTCCGGATGCGCGGCGTAGGTCAGGGCGTAGACGCAGTACCCCTCGTTGGCCAGGCTCGGTGCGAGGTAGGCCCAGTTGTCCTGGCGGTTGAGGAACGTGCCGTGGACCAGGACCACCGGGCGCGGGCGGGCCTCGGTCAGTTCACAGTCCCAGTCGTTCGTGGCCGGGTGCTCGCCGAGGGGGTTCTGCACCTCCGCGCGCAGTCCGTCGACGAAGGACGCGGGCACCGGGTGCGGGCCGCCGGCGGTCGGCGCGGGAACCGCGCCATCCGCTACACCTGTGGTGGCGGCCGCAGGCGGGGTGGTGTCACCGGTCTGCGCGGCGTCACCGGTCTGCGCGGCCGCGCCGGAGGGAACGACGACGAGGGCCGCCATCGCGAGGACGAGGGCGGGCACGAGATGTTTCACGTGAACCCCTTCCGGTGACCAGGCGCCTCCACCCCCGGCGAGGTAGTGTGAGCCGCTTCGGATATATTTGATTTCGATTATCGGTCGTCGGCGCTCCCCGTGGGTGCCCCTTCTTTCGTGAAACGAGGTGGCGGACGTGGCCCCAACACGACTCGCCCAGCGCCCCCAGCTCTCCGAGGAGGTCGCCGACCACGTGCGGACCCGCATCATGAGCGGGGAGGTCCGTCCGGGGGACTTCATCCGGCTCGACGAGACCGCCGCCGCTCTCGGGGTGAGCGTGACCCCGGTCCGGGAGGCGCTGCTCACCCTGCGTGGCGAGGGCCTCGTCGATCTGGTGCCCCGGCGCGGTTACCTGGTCTCGCCGATGAGCCGGCAGGACATCGAGGACATCTTCTGGCTCCAGGCGGAACTGTCCAAGCGGATCGTCGACCGGGCCATCACCCGCTACGACGCGGAGACACTCGAGTTCCACGCGCGGCTGATCGATGACTTCGAGAAGGCCTCCGCGTCCGGTGACACCGACGGCGTGGTGCACGCCCAGTACGCCATTCATCGGACGCTCAACCGGACGTCCCGCTCGGACAAACTGTCCCGTTTCCTGTCCAACGCCGCCCGATACATGCCCTACCGGCTGTACGCGGACGACCCCGAGTGGCGTGCGGGCGCGCTGGTGGACAACAGGCGGATGCTCGAGGCGCTGCGTGACGGCGATGTCGAGACCGCCCACGCGGTGGTGGACGCCGAGTTCGCCGGTGGCGCGAGGCTGCTCATCGCCCACCTCGAGCGGGCCGGGGTGTGGGACGAGGAACGCGAGCCGGAGCTCGCCGCGGAGGCCTGAGCCTCACATCAGCGACCGGCCGGTCGTCAACCGCCACCTCAGGTCGACCAGCAGGATGCGGTAGGTGATCGTCCGGACGGTCGCCGGCAGCAGCCCGTTCAGCCGTGCGGTCACGGCGAGGAACAGCTCGAAGCGGCGCTGGTCGCGCGGGCTCCACGGGAGACCGAGCTCGTCCCGGAACGCCCGGTGCAGGAAGCCGGTGGTCACCCACTTGTTGATCCGCCCGAACAGCAGGGTGGTGGGCTGCGGCAGCATCCGGAGTTCGGTCAGCCCGATCAGGTGCTCCCGGACGGGTCCGTCGAAGCGGATCCGCGACATGCCCTCACGCCAGTAGTCCTCGAAGTCGGCCCGGGTGGCGGGCCACTGTTCGGGCCGCACCTGCAGTGTCGTGCCCAGCGACGGCGCGGACGCGTAGAACGCCTCCCTGTCGGAGTCGGTCATGGGGCCGTGCAGCCACTCGAAGACGTCCTCGAACCCGATGTAGAGGCACGCGGCCACCCACATCTGCAGCCGGGGATCGTTCGCGCTGTACTTCACGCGGCTCTCGGGCGTGGAGAACACCTCCCGGTGGATCCGGTGGACCTCCTCGCTGTAGACCCTCTTGTCCTCGTCGCTGCCGAGCGTGGCCACGGCGAGGTACTGGAAGGTCGTGCGTGCGCGTTTGAGTGGGCGCTTGTAGACGTTGCCGGTGTCCACCCGGCTCTCGCGCACTCCCCAGCCGACCTCGGGCCAGGCCAGCTGCATGATCACGTTGGCGACACCGCTGGCGGCGCCGAGCGAGTCGACCGCGTCGGTGACCTCGGGCGGTCTCCCGCGGGTGACCGGGGGCGCGGGATTGCGGTGCAGTTCGGTGAGCACGGGCGGTTCTCCTTCGGTGGTGGGGTCAGGCGAGTTGGGCGTCGTCGAGAAGCCAGCGGTCCCCGTCGCGGACGATGGTCACGACCATGCGACTGGAGTCGACCCGCCCCTCGGGCACGGTGACGTTGGCGACCTCCTGGTCGAGGAACACCAGCACCACGGCGCGCTCCTCGTCGATGCTCTCGACGGCCGCGTGGCTGACGGTCCCCGTCGAGGTGCCCTCGCCGCTGGCGAGGAGCTCGCGCAGGCCGTCGGAGACCTCGCGGTACCGCTCGGCGAAGTCGGGGGTGGCCTCGGCGACGACGGCGTCGAGGTTCGCGTCCACGTCCGCGTGGTCGTACGAGGCGAGCTGGGTCACCAGGCGGGTGGCGTCGGCGGCGGCGGTGCGGCGGAGTTCGTCGTCCCGGTGGTTCTGCCAGGCCAGATAGCCGAGGACGGCGGTCGCCGCCAGCAGGGCCACGATCATCAGGACGCCCGCGATCCGCCGGGCACGGCCGCGACGACCCCCGGACCCCGCGGGCTCGGCGGGCGGTTCGGGCGGGTCGGGCGGCTCGGTCGGGTCGGGCGTCGTCTCGTCAACCACCATTGCTGCGCAGTCCTTCCATCATCGTGGTCCAGTACGCGGCGATCTCGGTGCCCGTGGGGACGAGCAACGGATCGGCGGCGACGTCCGGGCCGATCCGGGTTCCCGGCCGGGTCGCCCCCGCCAGACCCTCGCCGTTCGGCCGCGGGGCGGCCCGTGATCCGCGCTGGGCGATGTTCTCCCCCGGCGGGCAGTACATGCGCAGGTCGGGCTCCTCCCAGGAGTGGTCTCGCACGTCGCGCGGTTCGTACGGGTACACGCACAGCGGCCCCTGGGTGGCGATGAGGGCGAAGTCGGCGCGGCCGTCGCGCACCGAGCCGGCCAGGGCGCGCAGCCCCCGCTCCCCCTGGGTCAGGCCCGCCTCCCAGGCCGGCCCGCGGTCCCGGAACACCGGGGTCACCACGAGGGTGTTGGCGAGAAGCCCGGCCGCGTTGTCCCGGTTGTCGTCGAGCAGCCTCTGGGCACGGAGCATCGCCTCGGGTGAGCGGTCGAGCAGGTACACGAGGGTGTCCTCCCGACGGGCCAGCTGCGCGGTGACGTCACGCGCCGCCGTCACCGATCCGGAGACGGGTGCGTCACGGGCGGCGAGCGCGCGCACGGTCACCAGGCCGTCGTCGACGAGACCCCGGAAGGTCGGGGCGCGGTCGGCGAGCACGGTGGCCAGCCGCGCGGTGTCCTCGATGATGGTGCCCAGACGCGGTCCGTTGCCCTCGAGTGCGGTGGCGGTGCTGTCGCCGAACGAGGCCAGGGACCGGGGGTCGACGGCACGCAGCGAGGTGTCGATGTCGGCGATGAGGTCCTCCAACGGCGGGGACTGCACGTCCTCCGGGACGCGCAACTCGTCACCCTCCCCGAGGTAGGGACCGTCCGCGGTCTCGGGCCGCACGTCGAGCCGGTTGTCGCCCAGCGCGGTGCTGGTGACCACCTTGGCCAGGGAGTCCCGGGGGATCCGGGTGCCCTCGAGGATCCTGAGGTCCAGCCGGACCCCGCCGACGCCGTCGAGCTCGGCGCCCCGGACCACCCCCACGTCCGCGCCGCGGTACGTCACCCGCACCCCGGGCCCGACACCGCGGGCGTCCTCGACGTGTGCCATCACGCGGAAACCGCGGGAGACGTCGGCGTCCTGGCCGATGTAGCGGATGCCGTAACCGATCGCCACGACCGAGATGAGGGCGAAGAGCAACGCCTGGGCGACGATGTGTCGGTTCACGGTGCACCTCCGGTCGGCGGCAGGGTGTCCGGGGGCCCGGTGACACCCGGCGGCAGGGGCCGGCCCGCACGCGCCTCACCGCCGGTACCGAGGACGTCGAGAGTGCCCGTGAGGTCGAGATCGCCGTCGAAGACCAGGTGGTCGCCGCGGGCCGCCTCGTCGAGCTGGATGACGAACTGTTCCAGCGCGGCGAGGGTGGGGGCGACCTCCCCGCCGAAGCCCTGCATGTCCTCGAGCAGGACGGTCAGGGTCCGCAGCGACGGGGCGATCCTCCCGTCGGTCTCCGAGGTGAACCGGTCGACCTGGACCGTCAGCGCGGTGACCGTGTCCATCAGGGCGACGATCGTCTCCCTGCTGCGGGCGGCTTCCGTGACCAGGTCCGCCGACACGTCCAGCCCGCGGTCGAGGAGGTCCCGGCGGCCGGCGAGCGCGGCGTTGACCCGATCCAGGGCGACCAGCGTGCGGTCCACGTCGTCCCGGTGCGCCTCGTACAGCGCCAGGGCCCGCTCACCGCGCTCGCGTATCCGGCCGATCTCGTCGCCGCGGCCACCGAGGGCCACGGTGAGTTCCTCCATCACCGAGCCGAGCTGGTCGATCCCGCTGCCGTTGAGCAGCAACCCGAGCGAGGCCAGGCTCGACTCGAGGTCCGGCCCTACGCCGGTCCGCGTGCGGGGGATGAGCCTCGTGTCCTCCAACAGCCCGGCGGTCGCCTCCCCGCGGGGGGCGCTGAGCGCGATGAAGGGACTGCCCAGAGCGGTCGGGAGACGGATCTCCGCCAGCACGTCGGCGGGAACCCCGGAGTCGCCTTCGAGACGGACCCCGATCACCGCGTCGGTGCCATCGGTGTCCACCGCGCGTACCCGCCCCACCAGTGCCTCGCCGTAGCGGACCTCGGCACCGGGCGCGAGACGGTCGGCTCGTTCGAACCGCATCTCCACGTCCGTGGACCCCTCGCCGGTGTCCATACCGAGCGGGAGCGCCTGCAGTGACAGGGCCGGGGAGTGCGCGGCGACGACCGCCGCCAGCACGAGCAGCACCACCCCTGTCATCGCGATGAACCCACGGACGACGTGCGGTCCCGTTCTGGTCTCCCTCATGGGTCACCCACCTCCCGTCGCGCGTTCGAGGGCGCCCACGATCCCGAGCGGGTCGTCCTGTTCGACGGGGAACATCAGCGGGTTCGTCAGCCCTGCCCCCGTGCACAACGGGAGCGGCTGCCGGGCGCACAGCTCGCGACCGCGTTCGAAGTGCGTGATGTTCGACGAGATGTTGAGACGGATCCGCGCCCGGCCGTCCGGGCCGATGCTGTCGGCCAGGTTGCCCAACATCAGCGGATACTGGTCGAGGAACTCGGCGAAGTCGGCGCGGTGGCGCGCGTACAGGGCGGTGACCTCCCGCGTGGCCTCGGTGGTCAGGGTGAGGTCCTCATCGCGGGCGGCCATGATCCCGTCCAGTTCGTCGAGGATGACGCGCAGGTCCTCCGCGGGGGCCGCGACGTCGATCCGGTCCTCGCGGATCTGCCGGCCCAGGTCGTCGAGCCCCAGGACGAGGTCGCGCATCTTCTCGTCGCGACCGCCGGCCGCGTCCATGAGCACCGACAGTTCGGTCACGATCGCGTCGAGGTCCTCCGCGCGGTCCCCGCCCACCGCCGAGACCGTGGACAGGTCCCGGATGGCGCGGTTCAGGTCCTCACCGCGGCCGTCGAGCGCCGCGGCCCCGCGGTCGAGACCCCGGCCGACGTCCTCGGCACCCGGCGCGAACGCCGAGCTCAGCGTGTCGAGGCCGGCGACGAACTCGTCGAAGTCCAGTGGGGCCCGGGTCCGCGCCACCGGGATGACGCCACCGTCGGGGAAGGTGGGTCCGGCGGTGTACGCGGGCGTGAGTTCGACGAACCGGTCCGCGATGACGGCGGGGTTCATCACCACCGCGCCCACGTCCTCTGGCAACCGGGTCCCGGGGTCCAGGGAGAGGTCGACGCGGACGACCGGCCCGAGCGGCTCGACCTTCTCCACCAACCCCACCTCGACACCGACGATCCGTACCTGGGAGCCGGCGTAGATCCCGTCCGCGGTGGCGAATTCGGCCGAGATCCGGAGGCGGGAATCGCGGTGACCGCCGGCCATCACCACGCCGAGCACGATCGCGGCGACGAGGACGGTGGCGAGGACGATCAGGACCCGGGCGCGGCTCAGTTGCATCCGTCCATCACCCCCAACGCGCAGAGGGCGGAATCGGGGATCGGGCCGGTGGGGGTGGCGACGTCGGTCCAGGGCCCGTTTCCGGTGGCGTCACTCACGGCGCGGAGCCCGGGTGGCATGCGGGTGAGCGCCTCATCCATCACCTCGATGTTGCGGCGGTAGGTCTCGCTGATCGATCGCATGTTGACCAGCAGCCGGTCGACGTCCTCTGCCTCGGAGCCGAGCAGCGACCGGACGCGGGTCGCCAGGTCCTCGACGGACGTGACCAGGGCCCGGAGTGCCTCACGGCGCTGCGTCAGCACGGTCACCAGGACACGGGACTGATCCGTGAGCGAACGGATCCCGGCCTCCTGGGCGACGAGGATCCCGGTGATCTCCCGTGTGGTGGTGACGACCTCGCTCATCCTGGCGTCCTCACGGGCGAGGAGTCCGAGCGCGGCGGAGACGTCGTCGATCGCGCGTCCCGTCGCGTCGACGTCCTGTGGCAGAACAGTGTCGAGGGTGTCGATCACCGCGCTCACCGCCTCGATGTCGAGACCGTCGGCGAGATCGGTCACGGCCTCGCCCACGTCGTCGATCATGTACGGCGACGTGGTGCGCTCCACCCTGATGAGGCGCTCGGGACCGAGGTCGCCGGAGCCCGACGGGACCACCTCGAGGAACCGGTTACCGAGGATCGACTTGAGGCCGATCGTCGCGGTGCTCGCCTCCCCGAGGCCCTGCCCCCGGTCCAGGCGGAACCCCACCACGGCCAGACCGTCCTCCATCGACAGCGAGTCCACCCTGCCGCTCGGGACCCCCGAGATGAGGACCGTGTCGCCGGCGCGCAGGCCGCCCGCGTTGTGGAACTCCGCCGCGTACGGCTCAGTGCGCAGCACGTACCACAACCGCGGCAGCGCGACGCCGGCCACGAACACCGCCATGACGAGCAGGATCGACACCGCCCCCACCAACACCGTGTTCCCTCTTCGGGCGTGCCGCGGGTCCCTGACCAGGTCCGCCAGACTCTCGCGGATCACCTCCGTACCCCTCACCTGCACACCTCCGAGTTCTGGTGGCCGAACGGGTTGACCTGCATCCCGTCCCACGAGACGGTGAAGTTGCACATGTACAGGGACAGGAACCCGCCCTTGCGGGTCAGTGCGTTGACCCCACGGGCGAACGTGGGGACCCGGCCGAGCGTCGACTCGAACTCGTCCGTCCGGGGGACCCAGCCGTCGGTCGTGTAGCGGGCGGCGTCGACGCTCGCCCGCAGATCCCGGTCGGTCTCCTGCAGCATCGCGGCCAGGGCCGCCGAGGAGGCACCGCCGCGGTCGACGAGCAGGGCCAGGTCGCTGCCGTCGCCGTCGGCGAGTGCACCGGAGACCTCGTCGAGGCCGCGGACCAGGCGTCGCAGGTCCTCGTCCCGACCGGTGAGCGTGTCCCCGAGCGCCTCGATGTTGTCGGCGAGGCGGACGTACACGTCCTCCCGGTCGAGGACGTCCCGGCTGAGCAGGGCCAGCCGGGACAGGAGCGTATCCATCGCCCCGGGTTCGCCCTGGAACGCCGCGACCACCGTGTGCGAGAGCGCGTTGACCTCCTCCGGCCGCACCGACTCGAACAGCGGCTTGAAACCGTTGACGAGCGCGGTGAGGTCCACCGGGCCCGTGGTGTCCTCCAACGGGATGCGGGAGCCCTCGGGCCGGTCGACCGCCCCACGGACGGCCGGTGCGCCACCCGGGGTGGGATCGAGAGACAGGTAGCGGATCCCCAGCATGTCCCCGTACCGCACCGACGCGCGGGCCCCCGCGGTGACGGGATTGTCCCGCTCGACCTCGAAGTGCACCACGGCGGTGACGTCCCCGTCGGCACGGGACTCCCGCTCCACCCCGAGGACCCGACCCACCCGGACCCCCGCGACCGTGACCTCCGATCCGGGGCCTAGCCCGCCGACGTCGTCGAACTCCGCGCTGTACCCGCGGGCGCCGAACCCCACCGGCACCCGCAGCGTGTTGATCACCAGCACCGTGCACAGCACTCCGAGCAGGCAGAAGACGAAGAGGCGGAGCGCGGGCGCCAGACCCGGACGGCCGGTCATCGGATCGTCACCTCGTTCCCGCGTACGAGCGGGCCGAGCATTGTCCACGCCGCCGTGTCCGGGCCCGCGTCCGGAGCCCCGGGCGGCGGTACCGGCGTCCCGGGCTCGCCCGCGGCGGCCAGCTGGAGCTCGCGGAGAGCGTCCCGTTCCGAGGCGGCGCTCACGGTGAGCCCCGGCCCGCTGTCCGGGGCGGGCGCCCCCGTGCACGTCGACCCGGCCAGGTCCGGGTACCGCGGGCAGTCCTGCGGCCCGTGGGGCATCGGGTCGGCGAACGACGGGACCGCGGTGATGTCGAACCGGCCCGTCGAGAACGCGGCCGCTCCCGCCTCGCCCATGGGCCGCATGGCGTACAGGGTCCTGATGACCCCGTGCGGATTGCGGGCCGTCCGGTCGAAGACGACCCCCGTGTCGTGGACCAACCGGATCGCGCCCGGCACCGTCCGGTCCGCGAGGACCGCGCCCGAGGCCCCGGCGCCCAGACCTGCGTCGAGGAGGCGGCCCAGTGAGCCCGGACGGTCGAGGACGATCTCGGACAGGCGGGTGGCCTCCTCCATCGTCGCGAGGATCACCGGACTCGCCGAGGCCAGGTCCTCGGCGAGGGCCGCCACTCCCGGGGAGGCGTCGAACGCGCCTGCCAACGCCGGGTCGAGGTGCTCGGTCGCCCGGTCGGCGTCGTCGATCGCACGGCCCAGGGTCTCCCCGCGACCGTCGAGAGCCCGGGACAGCGCGGTGAGCGCCACCTGCATCCGCTGCGGCTCGATGGACACCAGCAGATCGCTGGCCCGGGTGAACACATCGTAGAGCTGCACCGCCTCGTTCGACCGGTCCGCGGGCAGTTCGTCGCCGTCGGAGATCATCCGTGCCCGGTCGGCGGCGGGCTCCGACGCACGACCGGTCCCGCCGGCCGGGACGAGGTCCAGCCGGACGTCGCCGAACAGCGTGCGCGGGACCACCCGCACGACCACGTCGCCCGGGATCCTCTCGGCGTGCCCGGAGTCGATCAACATCTCCACCCGGGTGCCGGGCTCGTCGTCGTCGCCGACCTCCCCCGCCGACCCGCGCACGTCCCCGACCTTCACCCCCAGGTGGTGGACCGGCGCGTTCTCCGGGATCCGCCCCGCCGCCGCGGGCAGCGCGGCGGTCACCGTGGCCCCGGTGTCGAACGCGCCGGCCCCGCGGCCCACCAGCAGCACCCCGATCGTCAGCGCCACGACGGTCGCCACCACCCCGCGCAGGATCAGGGTCCGCTCGGGCACGGGGCCCGCCACCCGGCTCCTCATGTGATCCCCAGGGCCGGGACCTCGGGCACGAGGCCCCACAGGGCGAACGTGAGCACGATGTCGAGGAACCCGATCGCGAGGATGCTGGTGCGCAGTGCACGACCCGCCGCGCGGCCGACCCCCTCGGGCCCGCCGGTGGCGTGGTAGCCGTAGCTGCAGTGCACCAGCACGATCACCAGGGCAAAGACGACCGCCTTGACCAGCGAGTACAGCACGTCCTCGGGGCCGAGGGTGAGGTGGAAGAAGTGGTCGTAGGTACCAGCCGACCCGCCGTTGACGTACACCACCACGACTCGCGTGGCGATGTAGGTGGCGACCAACCCGATCGCGTAGAGGGGGACTATGCAGATCATCGTGGCGACCAGGCGGGTGCCCGCCAGGTACGGCACGGTCGGCACGGACATGGCGTCGAGCGCGTCGATCTCGTCGGAGATACGCATTGATCCGAGCCTGGCGGTGAACCCGGTGCCGACCTTGGCGGCCAGCGCCACGGACGCCACCACCGGCGCGAGCTCGCGGGTGTTCGCCATGGCCGAGAGCATCCCCGACAGGGTGGTCATCCCGATGAGGTCGAGGCCGCGGTAGGTCTCGACCCCGACCATGATCGCCGCCACCGCGGACATCGCCAGGACGATGCCCACGGTCCCCCCACCGGCGACCAGGGATCTGGACCCGAAGCCCACGTCGACGACCTCGCGGAGGACCTGCCCGCGGTAACGCACCACCGCGGTCGGCAGTGACACCAGGACCCGCCCGGCGAAGGTCACGTGCCGGCCGACCTCGGCCATCGCCGAGCCGAGCGCGGTGACGCGGCCCGCGGCCCGCGTGGCGCGGGCACGCTGCCACGCCGTCGACTCCGCGACCCGCAAGTCACCCATCTCAGTACTTCCCCACCGACGGCACGGCCAGCCCGTAGACCGCGGACAGGACCGTGTTGACGACGAAGACCGTGACGAACGCCAGGACGACGGTCTCGTTCACCGCATCCGCGACACCGGAGGACCCGCCGTCGGCGTGCAATCCCTTGAAGGTGGCGATGAGCGCGGAGACGATCGCGAAGGCGATCGACTTGATCATCGCCATCCACAGATCCGACGGGCGGCCGTACGCACTGAGGGTCGACAGGAACGCACCGGCGGACTCGCCCTGCCCGTAGACCTGGTAGAGCAGGCAGGCCACGACGCCCATCGCCGTGACCAGCGCACACATCACCACCGACACGAGCACGGTGGCGATCACCCGGGGGACGACGAGGCGCTCCACCACGTCGAGGCCCATGACCTCCATCGCCTCGACCTCCTCGCGGATCGTGCGCGACCCGAGGTCCGCGCAGATGGCCGAGCCCCCGACCCCGGCGAGCATGAGCGCACACACCAGGGCCGAGGCCTGCCCGACCACCACGAAGGCCACCACCGCACCCGCGTACCCGGCCGCACCGAGCCGACCCGCGAGTTCGCCCACCGAGACCGCCACGAGCACCCCCACCGGGAGCATGAGCAGCAGTGCGGGCACCGAGCTCACGCGCGCGATGAACAGCGCCTGGTCACGGGTCTCGGCGAGCGCCAACCGGCCGCGGGCGACGGTGCTCACGCACCGCAGCAGGGTGAATACCGAGTACCCGACCAGCGACCCGACCTGGCCGGCGAGGTCGACGACCGGGCCGCGGCCGGTGGGGAGATGGAAGACCATGCCGCTGAGCTCAGACGCCCACGGTGCCGTGCTCGGAGCGCAGAGTGCCCTTGACGACCTTGCCGCTCGCGTTGCGCGGGAGCTCCTCGACGTGGACCAGATGCTTGGGCAGCTTGAAGCCGGCGAGCTTGTCCCGCAGCCACTCGGTGAGCTCCTCGAGGGTGAGATCGGCGGCGCCGTCCTCCACGTTCTGGGCGACCACCGCGACGGGGACCTCGCCCCACCTGTCGTCCTTGCGGCCGATCACGGCGACCTCGCGGATCCGCGGATGGCCGGCGATGATGTTCTCCACCTCGGCGCAGTAGATGTTCTCGCCTCCGGAGATGATCATGTCCTTCTTGCGGTCCACGACGTAGACGAAGCCCTCGTCGTCCATGCGGACGAGGTCGCCGGAGTGGAACCACCCGCCCTCGAAGGCCTCCGCCGTCTCCTTGGGCTTGTTCCAGTAGCCGGACATGGTGGTGGGACCGCGGTAGACGATCTCGCCGACCTCACCCGGGCCGACGGGCTCGCCGAAGGCGTCGACGACGCGGGCCTGGAGGGTGGGGATGACCTTGCCGACGGAACCGATCTTGCGGATCGCGTCATCACCGTCGAGGGCACAGGTGATGGGGCTCATCTCGGTCTGGCCGAACACCGCGCAGTTCAGGGCGTCCGGGAAGGTCTCGGCCATGGCGCGCAGGATCGTGTCGGTGGACGGGGCCGCGCCCCAGGAAATGTTGCGCAGCACCAGGCTGCGCGGGCGGGCCTGCTGCTCGGCACAGACGGCCTGCCACTGCACGGGGACGAGGAAGATGCTGGTGATCTGCTCGGCCTCGAGGGTGTCGAGGACCGCCGCGGGGTCGAAGGCCTGCAGCGGGTGGACCACCGTGACGCCGCCGAGCTGGAGGCTCGGCGCGATCGAACCGAGCGCCGCGATGTGGAACATCGGGGCGGCGCACAGCGCGCGTCCGTCCTCGTCGAACAGTCGGAAGACCCGGATGCAGGTCAGGGACTGCGCCGTGAGGTTCTCATACGAGAGCATCGCGCCCTTGGGCCGACCCGTGGTGCCCGAGGTGTACATGATGAGCGCGGTGGAGTCCTCGGGGACGTCGACGGGCTCGTGCGGCTGGCCCTCCTCCGCGATCGCGTCGGCGTACGTGGTCTGGTCGGGCGTCCCCGGTTCACCGCCGATGACGATGTGGTGGCCCGGCTCCTCGCCCTGGGCGCGGATCGCGCCGACGAGCGGGGCGAGCATCGCGTCGGTGATGACGACCTTCGGCGTGCAATCGCTGACCAGGTAGGCGAGCTCGCCGGGGGTGAGACGGAAGTTCACCGGGACCGCGATGGCACCCAGCTCGTTGATGCCCAGGACCGCCTCGACGAACTCCGGGTTGTTGAGCGTGATGAGCATAACCCGGTCGCCCCTGCCCACACCGCGGCGGGCCAACGCGTCGGCGAAGCGGTTGCTGCGATCGTGCAGCTGGGACCACGTGGTGGTCTGGCCGAGGAACCGCAACGCCTCGGCGTCGGGCTGCATCTCGGCGTGGGTGGCGACCCACGTGTTCCAGTTGTTGCGGCGTGCCGCGTGGAGTTCGGCGATGGGATCCGTGGCGGTGGTCATGATCTCGGCCTTTCGTCGGGCGGTGGGTGACGGGAGGGGCAGGTGACAGGAGGGACGGTTCAGGAGAAGTTCGGGCGCCGTTTCTCGAGGATCGAGGACACGCCCTCGGCGAAGTCGGGGGAGATCAGCAGCTCGCACTGGCCCTCGTGTTCCCTGGCCAGGGCCGCGTCCAGCTCGGCGAGCGTGGCCCCGGTGACGGCCCGCTTGGTCAGTTCCAGGGCGCGGCGCGGACCCCGGGCCAGTCGGCGGGCGAGCTTCGCGGCGGCGGGCTCGAGGTCCGCGGTCGGGTGGACCTCCATGGCCAGTCCGACGTCGTGGGCCTCCGCGGCGGAGACGGCGTCGCCACGCAGCAGCATGCGCGAGGCGATCGACCGTCCGACGGCCGCGGGCAGCAGCACGCTGGCGCCGCCGTCGGGCATGAGGCCGATGTTGGTGAACGCGAACAGCAGGTAGGCGTCCTCCGACATGAGGACGAGGTCGGAGGCCAGCGCGAGCGAGACGCCCACCCCGGCCGCCGGGCCGGTGACGGCGGCGATCACCGGGACCGGGACCGTGAGGACCGCGCGGACCAGTGCGGCGGCCCCCGCCATGGTGTCGTCGGGGCTGGGCGCGTCCGCGCCGGCGTCCTTGATCGCCTGCAGGTCAGCTCCGGTGGTGAACGCCCCGCCCTCCCCTGAAAGCACGATGACCCGGGTGCCCGGATCGGTGCCGTGTTCGGTGATGAGCTCGGTCAGAGCGGTGACGGTGGGGTGGTCGAGGGCGTTCATCCGGTCGGGCCGGTTGATGCTGATCGTGGTCACGCCCAGGTCATCGCGGGAGATCCTCACCGCGTCGCGTCCGGTCGCGGTCATCGGACCGTCTCCCCCGCCTCGACCATCCCGGCCAGCCTGCCGGTGATGATCTCCTCGGCCTCGGCCATCATCCGGTCGACGAGCTCGGCCGCGGTGGGCACGTCGTGGATCAGACCCTGGCACTGGCCGGCGCTCCAGATACCGGCATCCAGGTCGCCGTCCTCGAAGACCTTGCGTCCGCGGGCGCCGGCGACGAGGTGCTGGATGTCGGAGAACTCGGCGCCCTCGGCCTCCTTCGACACGACCTCGGCGGAGACGGCGTTGGCGGCCACCCGCGCGGTGTTGTGCAGCGTCCGGAAGATCAGCTTCGTGTCGAGCTCGGTGTTGGCCACGATCTGTTGTTTGACCTGCTCGGCCACCGGCGACTCGGCGGTGCACATGAAGCGGGTGCCCATGTTGGCGCCGTCGGCGCCCAGCGCGAGCGCGGCCACCATGCCGCGGGCGTCGGCGATGCCGCCGGAGGCGAGGATCGGGATGGACAGCCTCGCCGCCGCGGCGGGGATGAGCACCAGGCCGGGGACGTCGTCCTCCCCCGGGTGGCCGGCACACTCGAAGCCGTCGATCGACACGGCGTCCACGCCGAGCTGCTCGGCCTTGACGGCGTGACGCACCGAGGTGCACTTGTGGATCACCTTGATGCCGGCGGCGTGGAACACCGGCAGGTGGTCCTTGGGGTTGGACCCGGCCGTCTCGACGATTTTCACTCCCGACTCGACGATCGCCTGCCGGTACTCGGCGTACGGCGGCGGGGTGATCGCGGGGAGGATGGTGAGGTTGACGCCGAAGGGCTGGTCGGTCAACTCCCGGCAGCGCGCGATCTCGCGGGTCAGGTCCTCGGGCGTGGGTTGGGTGAGCGCGGTGATGATGCCGAGCGCTCCCGCCTCGGACACGGCGGCGGCGAGTTCGGCGCGGCCGACCCACATCATGCCGCCCTGGACGATCGGGTGGCGGACGCCGAACTCCTCGGTGAATCGGGTGCGGATCACGGATGAACCTCCTCGTAGGTGCCGCCGGATGCCGCCTTCTCGCGCAGCGACTCCGGTGGGGTGAAGCGCTCGCCGTACCGCTGCGCGAGCTCCTCGGCGCGGGCGACGAAGCCGGGCAGGCCGCCGGGGTACTGATCCATGTAGCGGGCGACGCCGCCGGTCCAGCCCGGGAAGCCGATGCCGAGGATCGATCCAACGTTGGCGTCGGTGGTGGTATCCAGCACGCCCTCGTCAAGGCACTTGACGGTCTCGATCGCCTCGGCGAAGAGCATGCGGTCGATCGCGTCCTGCAGCGGGATCTGGGTGGTACCACCGAAGGCGTCGGTCAGCCCCGGCCACAGTCCGACCCGCTTACCGTCGGAGTACTCGTAGAAGCCGGAGCCGGTCGAGCGGCCCTTGCGGTCGAACTCGTCGATCATGCGGTCGAGCACGGCGTTGCCCGGGTGGTCGGGCAGCTCGCGCCCCTCCGCCTCCGCAGCCTGGCGGGTCTCGTCGCGGATCTTGCGGGGCAGGGTCAGGGTGAGCTCGTCCATCAGCGCCAGCACGGGGGCCGGGTATCCGGCCTGCGCCGACGCCTGCTCGATGGTGGGGGCGGGCACGCCCTCGGCGAGCATCGCCATTCCCTCGCTGGTGAAGGTGCCGATGACGCGGGAGGTGAAGAACCCGCGGGAGTCGTTGACGACGATCGGGGTCTTGGAGATCTGGGCGACGAGCGCCAGGGCGCGTCCGAGCGCGTCCTCGGAGGTCTTCTCTCCCTTGATGATCTCGACCAGCGGCATCTTGTCCACGGGTGAGAAGAAGTGCAGCCCGATGAAGTCAGCGGGCCGGTCCACACCCTCGGCGAGCATGGTGATGGGCAGGGTCGAGGTGTTGGAGCACAGCAGGGCGTCGGGGGCGATGTGCGGCGCGATCTCCGCGAACACGGTCTCCTTGACCCTCGGATCCTCGAAGACCGCCTCGATCACGGCCTGTGCGCCCGCGGCCGCGGCCGGGTCGGTGGTGGGGGTGATGCGCGCGAGCAGGGCCTCGCCCTTGGCCCGGGCCTTGTCGCGGACCTCGCCCTCGGCGGCGCGGGACACGGTCTTGGTGACGAGCTTGGCCGAGTAGCCCTTGCCCCGCTCGGCGGCGGCCTGGTCGATGTCCTTGAGGACCACCTCCATGCCGGCCTTGGCGCAGACGTAGGCGATCGCGGCGCCCATCATCCCGGCACCCAGGACGACGACCTTCGAGATCGGCTCCCGGTCGGCCGAGCCGTGGGCCCTGGCCAACCCGTTGGCCTTCTGCATGTCGAAGAAGAACGCGCGGATCATGTTCTTGGCGGTCTGACCGGTGGCCAGACCGGCGAAGTAGCGGGCCTCGATCGCCTGGGCGGCGGCGAAGTCGACCCCGGCCCCCTCGACGGCCGCGGCCATGATCGCGACCGGCGCCGGGTACGGCGCACCCCCCAGCTGCTTGCGCAGCATCGCGGGGAAGGCGGGCAGGTTGGCGCCGAGGGCCGGGTTGGACGGCGTCCCGCCGGGCATGCGGTAGCCCTTCCGGTCCCACGGTTGGGCGGCGTCGGGATTCGCGGCGATCCACGTCTTCGCGGCGGGCAGCAGTTCGTCCGGGCTCGCGACGAGCTCGTCGACCAGACCGATCTGCTGCGCCTTGGCGGGACGGAGTCGCTTACCCTCGAGCAGCACCTCCATGAGGGCGGTGGCCACGCCGAGCATCCGGACGGTGCGGACGATCCCCCCGCCACCGGGGAGCAGGCCCAGGCCCACCTCCGGCAGCCCCAGCTGGACGGCCGGGGAGTCCACCACGACGCGGTGGTGGGTCGCCAGGGCGATCTCGAGACCGCCACCAAGCGCGGCCCCGCCGATCGCGGCGACGACCGGCCTGCCCAGGGTCTCCAGCTTCCGCAGCGGCGCCTTGGCTCGCTCGACGGTCTCCACCGCGAGGTCCGCCCCGTCCGAGGGGATGGACAGGATGTCGCCGAGGTCGCCGCCGGCGAAGAAGGTCTTCTTGGCGGAGGTCAGGACGACACCGGTGATGTCGTCGATCTCCTCGGAGAGCCGGTCCACGGCGGCCTCCATGGAGGCCAGGTAGTCGGCGTTCATGGTGTTGGCGCTCTGGTTGGGGTCGTCCAGGGTGAGGACGACGACGCCGTCGGAGTCGCGCTCGTAGGTGATGGTGTTGGTGAATGTGCTGCTCATGGGCGTTTTTCTCGTCCTTGTGAGGCGTGGGGCCGGCGGCGGGCTTAGAGGCGTTCGATGATGGTGGCGATACCCATTCCGGCGCCCACGCAGAGGGTCGCCAGGGCGTAGCGGGCATCGCGGCGTTCCAGCTCGTCCAGGGCGGTGCCGAGGATCATCGCGCCGGTGGCGCCGAGGGGGTGGCCCATGGCGATCGCGCCGCCGTTGACGTTGATCTTGTCCATCGGCACGTCGAGGTCCTTGGCGAACTTCATGGGCACGGCGGCGAATGCCTCGTTGACCTCGAACACGTCGATGTCGTCGATCGTCAGCCCCGCCTTCGCCAGCGCCTTGCGGGCGGCCGGGGTGGGACCGGTGAGCATGATCGTGGGTTCGGACCCGACCACCGCGGCCGAGACGATCCGGGCGCGGGGAGCCAGCCCGTTGCGCTCGCCCGCCTCGGCGTTGCCGATGAGCAGAGCGGTGGCGCCGTCGACGATGCCGGAGGAGTTGCCGGCGTGGTGAACGTGGTCGATCTTCTCCACCCAGTGGTACTTCTGCAGCGCGACGGCGTCGAACCCGGCCTGGTCGCCGAGGGCGGCGAAGGAGGGCTTCAGGGCGGCGAGATCATCGGCGGTGGTGCCGCGGCGGATGTGCTCGTCGTGGTCGAGGACCACCTGCCCCGCCAGGTCGACCACCGGGACGACAGAACGGGCGAACCGGCCGTCGTCCCACGCGGCCGAGGCCAGCTCCTGGGAGCGCTGCGCGAACTCGTCGACGTCCCTCCGGGAGAAGCCCTCGAGCGTGGCGATGAGGTCCGCGCCGATGCCCTGCGGCACGAAGGAGGTCTCATAGTTGACCCGCGGGTTCTGCGCCCATGCACCGCCGTCCGAGCCCATGGGGACGCGTGACATCGACTCCACACCGCCGGCGATGACCAGGTCCTCCCAGCCGGCGCGGACCTTCTGCGCGGCGAGGTTGACCGCCTCCAGACCCGAGGCGCAGAAGCGGTTCTCCTGCACGCCCGCCACCGTCTCCGGCAGGCCCGCCGCGATCGCGGCGATCCTCGGCAGCACCGCGCCCTGTTCCCCGACGGGGCCGACGATGCCCATGACGACGTCCTCGATCTGCGCCGGGTCGAGATCGGCGTTCCGCTCCACGAGCGACCGCAGCACGCCGACGGCGAGGTCGATCGGGGCGACGCTGTAGAGCGAACCACTGGACTTGCCCCGTCCGCGGGGCGTGCGCACCGCGTCGTAGATGAAGGCCTCGGGCACTGGCATGGGTGGGTGATCCCTTCCGCGTTCGACCACGATCCGCACCGACTGCCTAGCTCGTCCCGCGGATCCGATCACATATATCTGTGAATTCGGGTTTACTATGGGCCACTGTAACTGGTGTTGTCAAGATCACACCTTGTTCCGTCGAACCCGGAAGACGAACCCACGTGACCCTCACTCCCGCGCAGACGGCCCGCCCCCTCCAGGCCCCGCCCCCGGGGTCCCGACGTGCGGAGATAGCGCTGGTGGCGGGCGAGGAGTTCACCCGGCGCGGCTACCACTCCACGCGCGTGGAGCACATCGCCGACCGTCTGCAGGTGACGCCCGGGGCGCTGTACCGGCACGTGCCGGGCAAGTACGAGATGTTCCGGGATGCCGTCGCGATCCTCATCTCCGAGCTCGAGACCGCCACCGGCACCCCGTCCGCCTCGGAGGCCGCCCCGGTGGGCGCAAACGATGCGGACTCCCTGCGGCACCTGGTGGAGTCCGTCACCCGCACCACGCTCACCCACCGTTCCCGCGCGGCCCTGTACCGCTGGCAGATCCGGTACCTCAACCCGGAGGACCGCGCCGCGGTGGTCGCCGCCGACACCCGTGTGCGCGGTCGGGTCGCCGACGCCGTCCGAGGACGACGACGAGGAGGGCCCACCACGGGAGCGGGTTCGGCGGCCGGGGCGATCCTGTCGAGCATCGCCTCGCTCGGGCATCACCGGATCGAGATCACCGAACCGGACGCCGTGACGCTGATGACGTCGATCGCCGACGACCTCGCGATGTGCGTGCCGCAGCGACGTCGACCGCCCGATCCCGCGGCGGAGGCGGGGCCACCCGGGGCGGCAGCGGTGCCGACGCGGTTGCGGGGCGGTGCCGCGACCCGCGAGGGCGCCATCATCGCCGCCATCGAGCGCTTCCACTCCACGGGGTACGACGGTGTGACGATGGAGGCGATCGGCGCCGATGTGGGTGTGGCCGCGTCGGCGCTGTACCGCCACTTCCCGAACAAGGCCGCCCTGCTCACCGCGGCGGTGGACAGGACCGCCGGGTTGGTCGGCGAGCTCCTGGACCGGCACGCCGCGTGGCACGGGGCGGGTACCGACCCGGCGGAAGCGTTGGCCGACCTGCTCGACCAGTACGTCGCGATCGCGTTCTCCCACGGCCCCGAGCTGATGCTGTACCACTCCGAGCTGGGCAGTCTCGGCGCCGACGACCGCCGACGCATCCGGCTGGCCCAGCGCGGTCAGCTCGACCGGTGGGCGGGGCTGGTCCTCGGGGCGGCCCGGGCGCGCGGCGGGCCCCGGCCGGATGAGGTGGCCGCCCGGATACGGGTGCACGCCGCCCTGTCGGTGGTCATCGACGGGGGGTGGGGATCGGGCTTCGACCCGGCGGCCTCCGTCCGGCTCGGCGAGCTGGCCCGGACCCTGCTGCTCCCCCGCTGAGCCCGGGCCGGCAGGGGGTCAGGCGGCTCCGGTGGAGCCGGCGACTGGGGAGTGCACGACCGGACAGGCGCCCACCCGGTCGCGCGGCTGGATGGGGCAGGCCCCCAGGTCGGCGGGACGGTATCCCTCCGGGTATCCCGGGTACGTCCGGTTCTCGGTCCCACGGGACCCGAGCTCGCGGCGGCGGACCGGCAGCCACCGCACCACCTTCGACCGCATCCGCAGCGCCGCGTAGGCGGCTTCTCGGAACGCCGGCGGTTGCCACGGGAAGCCGAAGGCGCGGGTCATGTCGTCGTCGATCAGCGCCTGCACGACCTTGCGGACCACCGGCCGGGCCGGCTCCGGGTACCAGGAACACATGAGATCGAGCGTGTACGTCCCGATGAGCTCGTTGGTCCGGGCGTAGCGCATTGTTCGCGCCTCGTAGTCGTCCCGCCAGCGCCGGAACTCCCCGATGTCCTGCGGGATCCCCTTGATCTTCATCCGCTCCCCGACGGCGCGGTAGAAGTGGAACGCCGCGAGCCGCTCGTTCGGATGCAGACGCCGCCAGCCGTTCGCATCGATCCACTCGAGCGGCTCGTAGATGAACGTCGACAGCACATAGAGCATGTCGTCATTGGTGATCTCGTACATCGCGTGTTGGCGGTTGATCACCCGCAGCGCCTCCTTGCCACGGGGCGAGTCGTACCCGTGCTCGACCAGCTCCACCATGAGCAGCGCGGTGTCGTCGTACCGCTTCTGCGGGTGATCGCGGAAGTTGCCCGCCTGCTCCAGGACCGCCGACACCGACGGGATGCAGTAGGTCCGGTACAGCGCCAGCTCGAGCGCCCGCTGGTAGTCCCACGGGAACTCGTACGCCGAGGTGATGCGGTGGATCTCCGCCGCGTCCGCCACCGGATCGAGAGTCGCGATGAGATCACGCCAGTACCAGCGCCCGGGCCTGAACGGGATCCTCGCTGTGAGCGGGTGGTCGACGGCGGCGTCGGCGACGAGGTCGGCCGGGATCGATCCGAACACCCCGGGCACGGCGGGCCGCTCGGTGGCCGCGGCCCTCGTCGTCGTCGTCATCTCCTCGGTTCTCTCGGAGGTGGCGGTCATCTCACCTCACATCCTTCCCTGGACGTTCGCGAGCATCCACTTGACGATCTTGATGTCACGCGGCTTGCGGGTCATGGTCATGAGGTTCAGCGGGGCCGCGAACTTCTGCGCGGTGATGGCCTTGGGACGGGCGAACTCGCGCAACCCGTCGGCGCCGTGGATGCGGCCGAAGCCCGAGTCGCCCGAACCGCCGAACGGCAACGCCGGGATGCCGGCGAACGCGAGGAACGAGTTGACCGACACCATGCCCACGTCCAACTTCTCCGCGAGGGCCAGCCCCCGCTTCTTGTTGCCGGTGAAGATCGAACCGCCGAGGCCGTAGCTGCTGGCGTTCGCCTTCTCGATGGCCTCCTCCAGGTCCGCGACAGGGTTGATCACGACGGTGGGGCCGAAGGTCTCCTCGGTGATCGCGGACGAGTTCTCGGGGACGTCGACCAGGACGACCGGCTCGATGATCTTCTCGCCGACGGAGTCCTCGCCGCCGAGTACGGCCCGGCCGCCCTTGGCGATCGCGTCCTTGACGTGCCTGCGGACGATGTCGACCTGCGACGGCAGCGTCATGGGCCCGTAGCTGGAGGAGATCGAGTTGCCCGGGGTGAGCGCACGGACCTTGGCCGTGAACTTCTGGACGAACGCGTCGTGGACATCCGAGTGGACGTAGATCCGCTCCACGCCCGCGCACGTCTGGCCCGCGTTGCCCATGGCGCCGAAGACCGCCTGGTCGGCGGCCGCGTCGAGATCCGCGTCCGAGTCGACCAGCAGGGCGTCCTTGCCACCGCCCTCGATGACGACCGGCGTGAGCGTCTCCGCGCAGGCGGCCATGACCTTCCGGCCCGTCGCGGCGGAGCCGGTGAACGCGAGCTTGTCGACGCCCGCCCTACACAACGCCGCACCCGTCGAGCCGTCACCGGTGATCGTCTGGATGAGCGGCTGGGAGGCGCCCAGGGAATCCCACACCTCCGCCAGCCACACGCCCACACCCGGCGTGAGCTCGCTGGGCTTGAACACCACCGCGTTGCCCGCGGCCATGGCGTAGGACAGCGTGCCCATCGGGGTGAACGCGGGGTAGTTCCACGGGCCGATCGCGCCGACCACGCCGTAGGGCTGATATTCCACGTAGGCGGCCTGGTTGCTCATGAGCAGCCCGGCCGAGACGGAGCGCCGTCGCAGGACCTTGTCCGCGTTCTTGGCCGCCCACTCCAGATGGCTGACGGTGAGCATGACCTCGAGGGTCGCGTCCTCGTCCGGCTTCCCGGTCTCGGCGGAGATCAGGGACGCCAACTCCTCGGCCCTGGACGAGATCGCCCGCTTGTACTCCAGCAGCCACTCACGGCGACCCCGCGGACCCTGGTTCGCCCACCAGCGGGCCGCGGCACGCGCCCGCTCCACGGCGAGGGCGACCTCCTCGGGACCGGCGACGGGATACTCCGCGAGGACGGTGCCGTCGCGGGGGTCCAGGCTCGCGAACGTGGGGCCGGTCTTGCTGGGCTCGGTGGTCGTCATCTGAGGTCCTCTCGTTTCCGATCACATATATTTGATGTAGCGTACCGTGATACGGGCCACAGTAGTCCAGTGTGCACCCAACCGACACCCCGTGACAGGTACCGGGACAACCACACAGAAAAACGAGGCGAGAAGTGTTCGACATCCTCACCGAAGAGCAGCGTGACTTCGCCAAGTCGATCGATGACTTCTGCGCGCGCGAGGTCGGCGGCGTCGAGAAGCGACGCGAGCTCACCACCGAGGGCGGCACCCACTCGCCGCACATCTACTCCAAGATGGCCGAGCTCGGATGGCTGGGGCTGACCGTCCCCGAGGAGTACGGCGGCTCCGACGCCGGCGCCGTCGAACTGTGCCTCCTGCTCGAGCACTCCCTGCGCGGCCTCGCCCCCATCGGCGGCATCGGCCCCACCCTCATCACGGCCGCCGCGTACCAGAAGTTCGGGACCGAGGAGCAGCGGAGACGCGCGCTCGAGCTGGTCGTGAACGGCGGGACCCTGTCCATCTCGATGTCCGAGCCCGGCGCCGGGTCCGACGTCGCCGCCCTGCGCTGCAAGGCCGAGCGCGACGGCGACGACTGGGTGATCAACGGGCAGAAGACCTGGTGTTCCAACGCCCACTTCGCCGACCGCATCCTGCTCGTCGCCCGCACCGACTCGTCGGGCAAGAAGCACGAGGGCATCACGATGTTCGACGTGCCCGCGGACATCGAGGGCCTGCAGATCACCGGGATCGAGACCATGGGCGGCAAGGAGGTCAACGACCTCTACTTCACCGACGTCCGCCTGCCCGCCGACTCCGTGATCGGAGAGGTCGGCGGCGGCTGGGCGCAGCTCATGACCGGGCTCAACACCGAGCGCCTCATCCTCGCCGCCATGCAGCTCGGCGTGGCCCAGCGGGCGTTCGACGACTGCCTGGCCTTCATCAAGGAGCGCGAGCAGTTCGGCCGCCCCGTCGGCTCCTTCCAGGTGCTCCGCCACCGTATGGCCGACCTCGCCACCGAGATCGAGGCCACGCGCCTGCTCGTCTACGCGGTCGCCAGGAAGGTCGACGAGGCCGACCCCACGGCCCTGTTCCCGCGTGAGGCCTCCATGGCCAAGCTCAAGGCGTCCGAGCTGAGCAAGCGGGTCACGCTCGAGTGCATGCAGTCAATGGGCGGATACGGGTACGCCACCGAGTACGGGATGGAACGTCTGGTCCGCCAGGCGGTGGTATCCACCATCTACGGCGGCACCAACGAGGTCCAGCGGGACATCATCGGCAAGACGCTCGGCCTGTGAGCACCGCCGGTACCGCCGGGGCGGCCGGCACCGCCGGGACCGCGGGTGTCGCCGCGCGCGAGCTCGAGCTCATCCTCGCGCTCGACACGGTCCCCTCGGACCGCGTCTCCGCGCTGTGGGACTCCCTCGAGCCCGCGCGGGTCGGCGACATCGCGGGCAACCGCTGGAGGGGCACCGGCCTAAACACCGGGCACCCCATGTTCGGCATGCTCGGGCAGATGCGCTGGTGGGGCAAGGACTTCACCGAGGCCCGCAAGGTGGACCCGATCCTCGTCACCGACGACTCCGGTGAGGTCGTGCAGGACACCTCGGCGACCGGCGGGGGCGGGGCGTCCCTGTGGGAGGTCTCCTTCCGCGGACGCCCGACCGCCTCCATGGTGTACGACCGCCTGCCGGTGATCGACCACTTCGCCGTCGTCGGCCCCGACACCCTCCTCGCGGTGATGAACGGGCGCGGCACCGTGCACGAGGGCGAGCACTTCTGGTTCGTCCTGGAGCGCGAGCGCTGAGACGCACGGGCCGGGTGCGCGGGGCGGGAGCCCGGGGCCGGGTGCGCCTGACCGGGTGCGCGGGGCGGGTGCCTGGCCGGGTGCGCGGGGCGGCGCCACGCCCCACAATGGGGCGCATGACCCCGAACCCCACGCGCCCGGTCCGCATCGCCGTCCAGCTCCAGCCGCAGCACGCGCCGGACTACGGACTGATCCGGGACGCCGTCCGACGTTCCGAGGACGCGGGCGTGGACGTGGTCTTCAACTGGGACCACTTCTTCCCGCTCTACGGTGATCCCGACGGCGCCCACTTCGAGTGTTGGACGATGCTGGCCGCGTGGGCCGAGCAGACCGAACGCGTCGAGATCGGCGCCCTGGTCACCTGCAACACCTATCGCAACCCCGACCTGCTCGCCGACATGGCCCGGACCGTCGACCACATCTCGGGCGGCCGCCTCATCCTGGGCCTGGGCAGCGGATGGTTCGAGCGGGACTACGTCGAGTACGGCTACGAGTTCGGCACCAAGGGCTCACGGCTCGACGACCTCGGGCACTCCCTCGAGCGGATCGAGCAGCGCTTCGCCACGCTCACCCCCGCCCCGACGCGGGACATCCCCGTGCTGCTCGGTGGCGGCGGTGAGAAGAAGACCCTGCGGCACGTGGCCCGCCACGCCGACATCTGGCACTCGTTCGTGGACGTCGAGACCTACCGCCACAAGTCGGAGGTGCTCGCCGGGCACTGCGCGGACGTGGGGCGCGATCCGGGCGAGATCGAGCGGTCGACGGAGATCGGCGGGGCCAGCTCACCCGACGAGGCGAAGCGGCTCGCCGAAAACCTGCACGCCGAGGGCGTCACCCTCTTCACGGTCGGGCTCAACGGCCCCGACTACCCGCTGGACCTGGTCGAGTCGCTGGTGGCCTGGCGCGACGGGCGCTGACCCTGCCCGTCGGCGCCGAGCCTGCCCCTCGGCGCCGGAAATCCGCTACTCCGAATCCGGATCCGCTATCCCGATCGGCGTAGCGAATCCGCATTCCGAGTAGCGGATTTCGGGCTGGATTGGAACCGGGGCGGGCCGGGCGGGCTGGGGCGGGCGCGTGTCGGCGCGGGCCACGGCGGGTCAACCCCGCTTGACCGCCCGGTCGACCCGGCGCCACGTCCGGTAGGTGTACCACGACGCCACCAGCATGAGCACCAGCACGAGCGAGGCGAAGATCGACGGTCGCCCGGTGAGGATCAAGCCCACCGCGTTGACCAGCGCCAGCACGGTGAAGAACCCGACGAACCCGCCGATGACCTCCAGTCGCTGCCGGGCACCCAGGGCGTCACCGCCGCTCCGAGCCACCGCCGATCAGCTCTTCAGGCCGCCGGCGGTGAGGCCGGAGATGATCCGCCGCTGGAAGATCAGCACCATGATCACCAGCGGCACGGTGACGAGCGCGCCGGCGGCCATGATCGCCGCGTGCGGCGGCAGATACGGATTGACGCCGGAGAACCGGGCGATCGCCACCGTCACGGGCTCGGTCGCGGTCGTGGACAGCTGCTGCGAGAGCACAAACTCGTTCCACGTGATGATGAACGCCAGGATCGCGGTGGTGAACAGCGCCGGCGCGGCGAGCGGGAGGATGATCTTGATGAACGCCTGGCCGCGGGTGGCACCGTCGACGCGGGCGGCCTCCTCCAGCTCCCACGGCAGGTCGTTGAAGAACGACGTGAGCGTGTAGATGGTCAGCGGCAGCGCGAACGAGATGTTGGGGATGATGAGCGCCTGGTAGGTGCCGATCCAGCCGATGTCGGTGAACAGCTGGAACAGCGGCGTGACCAGGGCGACGCCGGGGAACATCGACGCGGCGAGGATGATCCCGGTGACGAGGAACTTGCCCCGGAAGTCGACCCTGGCGAGGGCGTAGGCGGTGAACACGCCGAACGTCAGCGCGAGGGCGGTGGTGATCGAGCTGATGAGCACAGAGTTGATGATCGCGCCCAGGAAGTTGTTGCCGCCGTCCGTGGCCAGCGCCTCGCGGAAGTTGTCGAGCGTGAGGTGCGAGGGCACCGGGCTGGCGGAGAAGATGAACCGGTTGTCGCGGAACGCGGTCACCAGCATCCAGTAGAACGGTGCGAGTCCCCAGATGAGGATGAGTAGCGCGCCGACGTAGGTGCTGATGGTGGGACCGAGCGGTTTGCGCGGCGGTTTGATGTCCTCGTCGTCGCGGCGCCGGTCGGAGCCGGGGGTCGACGACGACGACGGGGTGGTCGTCGGCATGGTCGGCGAGGTGCTCGGTTCAGACGCTCGGTGACTCACCGGATCTCCCCCTTCTTGCCCGTGCGATCCTCCACGACGTTCGCGCCGAGGAATTTCACCATGATGTACGCGACGGCGAAGACCAGCAGGAACACCAGTGTCGATATCGCGGAGGCACTGTTGAAGTTGCCCATTCTCATCTCGTTGACCACCAGCATCGACACGGTCGCGGTGGGCGAGTTGGAGTTGGCCGACACGAGGATGACGGGCAGGTCGTACATGCGGAGTGCGTCGAGGGTGCGGAACAGGATCGCCACCATGAGGGCGGGACGCACCAGCGGAAGGGTGATGCGGACGAATTGCTGCCAGCGGGACGCGCCGTCCACGCGGGCCGCCTCGTAGACGTCACCGGGGATCATCTGTAACCCGGCGAGGATGAGCAGCGCCATGAACGGCGCGGTCTTCCACACGTCGGCGATGATGATGGCCATACGGGCGTAGAACGGGTCGGTGGTCCAGGCGATGTTCGTGCCCAGGAGGGTGTTGGCGATCCCGTTGGGGGCGAAGATGAACGCCCACAGTTTCGCCGTGACGGCGGTGGGGATCGCCCACGGGACCAGGACGGCGGCGCGCAGCAGGGAGCGTCCCCAGATGCTCTTGCCCATGACCACGGCCATGGCGAAACCGAGCACCGTCTCGAGGGAGACGGTGGTGACGGTGAAGAACAGCGTGTTGCCCATGGCGGGCCAGAAGTCCACGGACGAGACGCCCGGCGGACAGGTGACGGTGCCGTCGCCGCCGGGAGCGGGGCAGGCCTGCGTCAGCCAGTAGAGGTAGTGCTGGAAACCGGCGAACCCGCCCTCCGAGAACATGCCCGTGGCCGGGTCCAGGCCGCGGTCGGCCATGAACGACAGGTACACCGCGCGAATGACCGGGTACCCGATCACCACCGCGAGGATGGCCAGGGCCGGACCCACCATCCACACCGGACGCCAGTCGAACTTCTTCTCGACCAGTGGCGCCGGGGACTTCTCGCTCGTCGTCATCGCCTCGCTCCTCGCCGGGTTCGCGCCCGCCCCATCAGGGAGAGGAGGTGGGCCCCGGGAACGTTACCCGGGGCCCACCTGCCCTGGTCCGACAACCGCCTGTCGCCGGACCGTGTGCCGATCACCCGGACCGCGGTGATCGTTGACCTCGTTCGATCACCGTGCTCGGTGAATCACTGTGCCTGTTCGATCGCGGCCGTCATGTCGTTGAGGGCCTGCTCCACGTCCTTCTCCCCGCGAAGCGCCGCGAAGGTGTTGTCCTGGATCGCCTTGGACACGGACGGGTAGAACGGCGTGACCGGGCGCGGCTCGGCGTTGTCGAGCGCCGCCTTCAGCGCCGGCATGTAGGGGAACTCCTGCTGGAGCGCCTCGTCGTCATAAATCGAGGACAGCACCGGCGGGAACGACTGCTCGGCGAAGCCCATCTGGACGTCCTCGGAGATGATGAACTCGAGGAAGGCCCGCGCGGTCTCCTTGTTCTCGGAGAACACGTTGATCGCGTTGTTGTAGCCACCGAGCGTGGACTGACCGGCGCCGTCCTTGCCGACGATCGGGGCGACCTGGAAGTCACCCTGGACCTGCGACGTGGGGTCGGACTGGCCCGACTCGTACATGTACGGCCAGTTGTAGGAGTACATGGTCTCGCCGGCGAGGAAGGCCTGCGCGGTCTCCTCCTCCGTGAACGCGTCGGTCTTCTGGGGGATGACGCCGCCCTTGTAGGCGTCGACGAGGGCGGTCAGGCCCGCACGCGCCTCCTCGGTGTCGAGCTCAGGGGTATTGCCGTCCTCACCGACGACCTGCCCGCCCCAGCTGTGGATGAACTGGGTGGCGGCGACGGTCAGACCCTCGTACTGGCTGAGCTGGGTCTGCAGGCAGTCGACGTTCGCACCCTCCGCGGCCTCGCAGGAGGAGACGAGCTCCTCCCAGTTGGCGGGAGCCTCCGGCTGGAGGTCGGTGCGGTAGTACAGGAGCTGGGCGTTGGTGTTCTGCGGCACGCCGTAGAGGGTGCCGTTGTAGGTCGCCGAGTCGACGGCGGCCTCGATCAGCCCGGAGGTGTCGACCTCGGTCTCGTTCTCGATCGGCTGCAGCCACCCGTTGGCCGCGAAGTACGCGGTGTCGGTGACGTCGAGGGCGAACACGTCGTACTCGCCGCTCTCGGTCTGGAGCGACTGCGTCAGGGTGTCGCGCTGCCCGTCCTGCTCGGCCGGCAGCTCGCGGAGGGTGACCTCCTGGTCGGGGTTCTCCGCGTTCCACTGCTCGATGACGGGGCGGAGCTTGTCGGTGTCGTTGCTGCCCATCGCGAAGGTGATGGGGCCGACGCCCGAGGTGCCGGCCTGCGCCTGCTCGTCGGATTCATCGCCACCCGATCCACACGCCGTGGATACCAGGGCGACTACGGAGGCGGCCGCCGCCGCCTTGAGGAACCTGCCGTGAACGGCCATGCGCTCTCTCCTACTGTCGTGTCTCGACTCCCCTCGGCGAGTGCCGACGGGGCAGTGGACCGGTGCCGACTGTGACGCGGGTCTCACTGAGGACCTGCTGAGCGTAACCCACGAGACGGCGGTGGCGCGGGACCACGTGCGGACACGCGACCGACGCGCCGTCGCTCCCGACACCACGGATGGTCACGAGAGCGAGGTCACAGGAGTCACTCTAGCAACACCGCTCGGGGCGGACACCGGCGTGTCCCGCTGTCGGCACGGGCCCCGGCCCCGTGGAGTCAGCGCAGCCTGAGACCGGATTCCACGTCGAAGAACCGCACCTCGTCGTCGAGCGCCTCGAGGTACATGGTGTCGCCCTTGCGGGGGTGGTCACCCGACTCCGCCCGGTACACCACCGGGTGGTTGTCGCGGGTCGAGCAATGCAGGTAGCTGTCCGCCCCGAGCTCCTCCACCAGGTCCACCGTCACCTCCAGCCCGTGGCCTTCCGCGGCCATCCGCAGGTGCTCGGGCCGCACGCCGACGGTGACCCTCGACCCCGAGCCGGCGGGCACGGGTTCACGGAACCCCTCGAGGTCCACCGCCCCGTCGGCGACAGGGGCGTCGAAGAGGTTCATGGACGGTGACCCGATGAAGCCCGCCACGAAGGCGTTGACCGGGTTGTTGTAGAGCTCGCGAGGGGCGTCGACCTGCTGGAGCACCCCGTCCTTGAGCACCGCGACGCGGTCGCCCATTGTCATGGCCTCGACCTGGTCGTGCGTCACGTAGATCATCGTGGTGTGCAGGTCCCGCTGCAGCTTGGCGATCTGTGCGCGCGTGGCCACCCGGAGCTTGGCGTCGAGGTTGGACAGCGGCTCGTCCATGAGGAAGACCTGCGGGTTGCGCACGATCGCCCGCCCCATGGCCACGCGCTGACGCTGGCCACCGGAGAGCTCCTTGGGCTTGCGGTCGAGGTACGGCACCAGGTCGAGCATCTCGGCCGCGCGGTCGACGCGCTCCGTGATCTCCGACTTGGACGCTTTGGCCAGCTTCAGGGCGAAACCCATGTTCTCGCGGACCGTGTAGTGCGGGTACAGGGCGTAGTTCTGGAACACCATCGCGATGTCGCGGTCCTTGGGCTCGGTGCCCGTCACGTCCCTGTCACCGATGAGGATCCGGCCCGCCGCCACGTCCTCCAGGCCGGCCAGGGCGCGCAGGGTCGTCGACTTGCCGCAACCGGAGGGTCCGACCAGGACGAGGAACTCGCCGTCGGCGATCTCCAGGTCCAGGCGGTCGACGCTGCGTCGCGCGGCCCCCGGATAGACGATGGACACGTTCTCGAAGGTCACCGAGGCCATGAGAAATAATTCCCTTCACCGGCAGGAACGTGCCGGACGATCCGAGATAGAGGGCGAACACGGGTGACTGTAGCGGCCCGCACCCGAGTTCACCCGCACTGCGCACACAGTTCATCCGGGCGTGGCCCGCGCGCGGCCGCCCGGTCGTCCCGCGCGCCTAGCGTGCATGCGTCCACTACGACTGTTGACGCCTCCAGGAGACTCGAATGTCCGTCCGCCGCCTGCTCCCGCTCGCCACCGCCCCGACGCCGGGGATCTCCAACCGACAGCACGTGACCTGTGTCTACAAGTGCGGTGACCAGTGCGCCGCGCCGGTTCCCAACGCCACCGACAACCCGTACTTCGGGGACATCGCCGCCGAGATCAGCCGCCGCGGTGCACTCAAGGCCGCGGGTGTCGTGGCGCTGGCGGTGGGCGCCACCCAGGTGCTACCCGCGACCGCCGCGGCGCAGGGCTCGTCCGCCGCCGGCTCGCTCGGCCCCGCCGGATCCACCGGCGGCGCGACGATCGACACGGGGTTCGCCCCGGTCGCGCCCAACTCCGCCGACGCCGTCACCGTCCCGGCGGGATACTCGAGCGAGGTGGTGATCCGGTGGGGCGACCCCGTGCTGCCGGGCGCCCCGGAGTTCGACTTCGAGAACCAGACCGCCGCGGCGCAGGCCATGCAGTACGGCTACAACTGCGACCTCGCGGTGATGTTCCCGATGGACGACCGCGACGAGCGCTTCCTGCTCACCGTCAACCACGAGTACACGACCGAGCCCTCGATGTTCCGCGGGTACGATTCCTCGGCCCCGACCCGCGAGCAGGTGGAGATCGCCTGGGCGGCCCACGGGCTGACGGTGGTCGAGCTCTCCAGCCGCGCCGGCGACGGCGGGCTCGACCCCGTCATGGGGTCCTACAACCGGCGCATCACCGCGACCACCCCGTTCGAGCTGCGCGGACCCGCCGTCGGCCCCCTGACCCGGACCACGGCCGACCCGGCCGGCACCCGCGTGCTCGGCACGCTGAACAACTGCGCCGGCGGGCACACACCGTGGGGCACCGTCCTGTCCGGCGAGGAGAGTTTCAACCAGTACTTCGGCACCACCGGGACGGTCACCGACCCGGAGCGACTCGAGGCCCTGCGCCGCTACGGCGTCTCCGTCTCCCGCTCGGGGCGCCGGTGGGAGGAGTTCGACGCCCGCTTCGACCCGGCCGCCGAGCCCAACGAGGTCAACCGCTTCGGCTACGTCGTCGAGGTGGATCCCTGGGATCCGAACTCGACCCCGGTCAAGCACTCCGCGATGGGCCGGTTCAAGCACGAGGGTGCCTCGGTCCACGTCACCGGCGACGGCACCGTCGTCGCCTATTCCGGAGACGACGAGCGCTTCGACTACCTCTACAAGTTCGTCTCCAGCCGCCGGATCACACCCGGTACCGGCTCGGCCGCACGGGCCGAGAACATGAAGATCCTCGACGAGGGCACCCTCTACGTGGCGACGTTCGCCGGCAACTCCCCCGCCGCGCAGATCGACGGCTCCGGGACGCTGCCCGCCGACGGCGCGTTCGACGGCACCGGCACCTGGATCCCGCTCCTGACCGTCGCGCCCGGCGGGAACGCCGTCTCACACGTGCCGGACATGACGCCGGAGCAGGTCGCGGTGTACACCCGCATGGCCGGCGACCGCGTCGGCGCCACCAAGATGGACCGCCCCGAGGACGTCGAGCCCAGTCCGACCACCGGCAAGGTCTACATGGCGCTGACCAACAACACCCGCCGCACGACCGCGAACGTGGACGAGGCCAACCCGCGGCACAACAACAAGCACGGTCAGGTCGTGGAGATCACTGACGACCACGCCGGCACCACCTTCGGCTGGAACCTGCTGCTGGTGTGTGGCGACCCGGCCGAGGCGGACTCCTACTTCGGCGGCTTCGACAAGTCGAAGGTCAGCCCCATCTCCTGCCCGGACAACGTCGCCTTCGACACGGCCGGGGGACTGTGGGTGTCCACCGACGGCAACGCCCTCGGCTTCAACGACGGCCTCTACTCGGTGGCGACCGAAGACCCGAACCGCGGCGAGACCAAGCTGTTCCTCACGGTCCCTGTCGGGGCCGAGACCTGCGGACCGCTGGTGTTCGACAACCGGGTGATCGTCAACGTCCAGCACCCCGGTGAGACGGACGGCGCGTCGATCGAGAACCCCGCCTCGCACTGGCCCGACGGCGGCACCTCGCAGCCGCGGCCGTCGACCGTGGTCGCGTGGCGCAACGGGTTCTCCGGTGGCGCCGGCTCTCTCGGTTCGGGCTCCCTGCCGACGGGTCTGATCGGCTCCTGACGGCGGACGGCCGGGGCGGGTAGGCGGACTGCCGGGCCGGCGGGTCGGGTCGGTCAGGCCCGGCTGCCGGGCCGGCAGGCGAGCCGGTCAGGCCCGACTGCCGGCCCGCGCGTACGCCAGGCCGCGCTCGGCGCAGGCGGCGATCGAGGCCGCGACGCCCTCCGGGTCGTCGGACATCGGCACGTGCCCGTCGGCGCTGACCTCGACCCTCGCCTGCGGGAACAACCGCGTGGCGAGTGAGACCTGCCGCACCGGAAGGACCATGTCGAACCGGCCCCACCGGATGGTGATCGGCAGGTTCTCGTCGACGGGGGCGGAGAACACGAACGCCCGCCGGTCGGCCCGGTCGAGCACGGTGTTGGACACGATCGCCTCGCTGTCGATGGCCGCGGCCTCCGCCGGGTACCGCCACGGGCGGGCGCAGAACACCGCCATCATCACCGCGCGTCCGGCGGCCCGCTCGGTCAGGGCCGGGGTGTGGCGGCCGATCCGGCCCGCCGCCCGGCGGAGACTCCGGAAGACGCTCACCGTGTAGCGCCATTCGGCGTGCGAGCGGAAGAACCCGGCGGGCGACAGCGCGGTGACGCTGCTCGCCAGTCCGCGGGCGCCGAGCTCCAGCGCGAGGAAGCCCCCCAGGGAGTTGCCGGCGATGTGGGGGCGCTCCCCGGCCGGGACGACCTCCTCCAGGAGGCCGACGAGCTCGGAGACGAAGTAGTCGAGCACGTCGCCGGTGTCCGGCAGATCCGCGGACCTGCCGTGGCCGGGCAGGTCCACGACCACCACGCGGAAACGGTCCGCGAGCAGCGGCACGACCGGATCCCAGGCGTGCGCCCGGTGGCACACGCCGTGCAGTAGGACGATGGTCGGGCCGGCCCCGGTGATCTGGTGATACAAACCCATGCGATCAGTATCCACCCCGGGACGAGGTGGCGCCCCATGACGGGAGAAGTTCGGCCTAGATTCGGTGCCGCGAGGCTTCCGGGGCGGAAGCCGGTGTCGAGGGAGCAGGGTCATGGAGACGACGACGAGCGATCCGGCGATACGGGAAGGTGAGCCCGGGCGGGGACTCGCCGAGAAGTTCCGACCCATCCTGTTGCGCCTGGACCTGCTTGTCCGCCGGCAGAGCACCCAGTACGCGCTGAGTCGCGCGCAGACCTCGATCCTGCACACCCTGGCCTGCCACGGGAGGCTGCGGATGTCGGACCTCGCCCGACTCGAGAACGTCCGCGTACCGACCACCAGCAATTCGGTGAGCGTCATCGAGGCCATGGGGTACGTCGAGCGCGAACCCGACGCCTCCGACCGACGCGGGGTCTGTGTCCGCCTCACCGACCTCGGTCGGGCCCGCATCGAACAGGTCCTCGCCGATCGTGACCGGGACTTCGCCGAGCGGATGTCCTATCTGAGCCCCGAACACCGCGATCTGCTCTCCTCGGCGGTGCCCGCCCTCACCGCCCTCCTCGACGCCTTCGACGGCGATGTCGACGCCCTTCCCGACTCTCAACAGTCCGGCCCGCAGCACTCCGACGCCCCCCGGTCCGTCTAGCCTCGGGGCATGAGCGCGGTTCTCGTCACCGGCGCCTCCCGCGGGATCGGGGCGGCGACCGCCCGCACGCTGTCCGCCCACCACGACCTGGTCCTCGTGGGCAGGGACGTCGATGCGCTGCAGGCCGTGGCCGCTGACTGCCGCTCAGCCCGGGTGGTGGAGGCCGACCTCACCACCGGCGACGGGGTCGCGCGCGCCGCCCGCGACATCAGCACCCTCGACGGCCTCGTCCACTGCGCCGGCGTCGCCGAACTCGGCCGGATCGACGAGTCCGAGGCCGGCCAGTGGCGCCGGGCGTTCGAGGTCAACGTGCTGGCCGTCGTCGAGCTGACCCGGGCACTGCTCCCGGCGCTGCGCGCGGCACGGGGCCACCTCGTCGTCGTCAACTCCGGCGCGGGGACCACCGCCAAACCGGGCTGGGGCTCCTACAGCGCCTCCAAGTTCGCGCTCCGCGCCGTCACCGACACCCTTCGCGGCGAGGAACCCGACCTGCGCGTCACGTCCATCCACCCCGGCCGCGTGGACACCGACATGCAGCGCGCGATCGTCGCCGCCGAGGGTCGCGACTACGACCCGGGCGCCTTCCTCCGCCCGGACTCGGTGGCCACCGCCGTCCGGCAGGCGTTGGAGTCCACTCCGGATGCGCACCCCACCGAGGTCGTCCTGCGGCCGCGCCCGCACTGATTCCCCCGTCCGGCGGACAGGTACGTCGAACGGCTCCCCCGCCGCCGCGCGTGTCGTAACCTCTGCACCACCATGACCAGCCCGAACCCTCCTCTTCGGATCACCGTGATCGGCGCGGGCGTGATCGGCTGCTACCTGGGCGGCCGGCTCGCCCGCCACGCCGACGTGACCCTGGTCGGGCGCCCCCACGTGCTCGACCCGATCCGGGCGGTGGGACTGACCGTCGAGTCCGGAGACGGCGAGGACGCCCGGCTCCACATCCCCGCCGACGCCCTCACCCTGGCCACCGGGCCCGAGAGCGTCCGCCGCTCGGACGTCGTGCTGGTGTGCACCAAGGCCGGGCAGACCGCCGCCGCCACCGCCGAGTTCGCACCGTTCCTCCGGCCGGACACGCTGGTCGTGGGCCTGCAGAACGGTCTGCACTCGGCGGACCTCATCCGGGAGCTGCTCGACAGGACCACGGTGATCCCCGGCGTCATACCGTTCAATGTCGCGCGCATCGGCCCCGCCACCTATCGGCGGACCTCCACCGGGGTGATCCGGCTCGCCGAACATCCCATGGCCGTCCCGCTGATCCGCACCATGGCGGCGGCCGAGCTGCCGGTGCGGCCCACCGACGACATCCAGGCGGTCCTCCACGGCAAGGTCCTGCTCAACCTCAATAACGCCGTCCAGGCGCTCTCCGGGCTCCCGCTGCGCACGGAGCTGCTGGACCGGGACCTGCGGCGCTGCGTCGCCCTGTGTCAGGCGGAGGCCAACCGCGTGTTCACCGCGGCCGGGGTGGTGCCGCGGGTGCCGCTGGCCATCCCCGCCGGCGCCCTCCCGGTGGTGATGCGGCTGCCCAACCCGCTGTTCCGCCGCCTCGCCCGGGCCGCGGTCCGCGTCGACGCGGACGGCACCTCGTCCATGACGGACGATCTCGTGCGCGGCCGGCCCACCGAGGTCGAGTACCTGCAGGGCAAGGTGGTCAAAATGGCCCGCACGCTGGGCCTGGAGGCGCCGGCCTGCGCGCGGACGGTGGCGCTGGTGCACGAGGCCGAGGCGGCCGGCGAGGACCGGCGACAATGGACCGGCAGGGAGCTCCTCACCGAGCTGCAGCGCGCCCGACGCCGGGCCCGCCGTCGGGCCCGGATACAGCAGATGACCGGCCAGCCGACCTGACTCCCGGCCCCCGTAGCCGGTTCGGTCCTCGTAGCCGGTTCGGTCCTCGTAGCCGGTTCGGTCCTCGTACCCGATTCAGTCCTCGTACCCGATCGAGAACGCGGCCTCGAGATCGTGCTTGGACTGGGTGCGGAACGCGATGTGGGTCTCGGTGTCCACCACGCCGGGGACCTTGTTGAGGCGGTCCGAGACGATGTCGGCGATCTCGTCGTTGCGCCGGGCCCGCACCAGCACGATGAGGTCGATGGTGCCGGTGACCGAGTAGACCTCGGAGACTCCGTCGATATCGGCGATGGCCCCGGCGACCTCGGGGATCCGCGCCGTCTCGGCGTGGACGAAGACGATTGCGGTGATCATGACCCCAAGGCTAGTGGAGCGGGCGTACCGTGTGCGCCATGATCCACGGGGACCTCTTCCAGTCGGCGCGCGAGACGGAGACGAACCGCCCGTTCGCCCTCCAGAACTCCAAGATGCTCAAGGTGACGCTCGCCGACCAGCCGATCCTCGCGCGGACCGGATCGATGGTCGCCTACCAGGGGCAGGTCGGGTTCGAGAACGTCGGCAGCGGCGGGATCGGCAGGATGTTCAAGGCGGCGGCCACCGGGGAGGGTGTGCCCCTCATGCGCTGCACCGGGCGGGGTGAGTTGTTCCTCGCCGACCAGGCCTCCGAGGTCCAGGTCCTCTACCTGGAGGACGACATGATCTCGGTCAACGGTGCGAGCGTGCTGGCGTTCTCCGAGGGGATCGCGTGGGACATCCACCGCATCGCCGCCAAGGGCGCCGTGATGACCGGCGGGTTGTTCAACGTCTCCCTGCGGGGGACCGGGTTCGTGGCGGTGACCACCAAGGGACAGCCGGTCGCCCTCGACGTGACCTCCGCACCGACGTTCGCCGATCCCCAGGCCGTGGTCCTGTGGACCGCCGGCGTGACGATGGACGTCCGGGTGGACACGGGCGGGGTGAAGTCCCTGCTCCGGGGCGGGTCCGGGGAGACGTTCCAGTTGGCGTTCGGCGGCGCGGGACTGGTGGTCGTGCAGCCGTCGGAGAACGTGCCCCAGGGGGCCGGGAGCCAGGGCGGCGCGTAGTCCGCGCGCCCCGGCGACCCCGGCCGGCGGGGTTCAGGGGCGCGGGGTCAGCGCATGTTCTCCGGGGTCCAGTAGGCGCGCATCGAGGTGACCTTGCCCTGCTCGTCGTGGGTCATGAGGTCCCACACGTTGATGGTGGCCTTGGAGTCGGCGTCGAAGTGCGTGGTGATCTCGAAGTTGAACAGCAGGTCGTCGCCGCACACGCGGGCCTCGAGCACCTCGCCCTCGATCTTCATCGCCACGACGCTGGCGTAGAACTCGCGGATGGCCGCCTTGCCCTCGTGGACGGTGCCGTTGCCCACCGGGTCCTCGACGGTGGCGCTCTCCGCGTAGAGGTCCATCACGGCCTCGAGGTCGCCGGCGGTCAGTGCCGCGATGTAGGAGTCGGCGGTGGAACGGATCTGTTCGGGTGAGGCGCTCAAGGCGGTGGCCCTTTCGGTGACGACGACGAGGTGACCCCGAGCCTAGAACGTGTTCTCGCCCCGTGGGGGCGGACCGGGCGGACCGGGTCGAACCGTCGTCCCCGGTGTGACTTGCGCCACTCACGCCACGTGTCTACGCTCCTGACACCACCTGGAGCAGGTGCCACCAGCGCGGAAGCGGGGTACGTCATGTCCACGCAGCAGACCTCACCCACACCTGCCGAGGAGGAGACGTTCAACACCGGCCGGGTGGTGCTCATCTCCCTGGTCGCCGCGTTGGGCGGCTTCCTGTTCGGCTTCGACACCGCGGTGATCAACGGTGCCGTGGACGCCGTCCAGGAGACCTTCGAGATGAACGCCGGGCTGACCGGCTTCGCCGTGTCCTCCGCCCTCCTCGGGTGCATGGTCGGCGCCTACGTCGCCGGTCGTCTCGCCGACCACTGGGGTCGCACCCGCGTGATGATCCTCGCGTCGGTGCTGTTCACCGCCAGTGCCCTGGGGACCGGGTTCGCCTTCGGCCCCGTCGACCTCATCATCTGGCGGCTGGTCGGCGGGCTCGGGGTGGGTGCGGCGTCCGTCATCGCGCCGGCCTACATCGCCGAGGTCGCCCCACCCGCGATCCGCGGTCGGCTGGGATCACTGCAGCAGCTCGCGATCGTCTCCGGCATCTTCGTCGCGTTGCTCTCCGACGCCTGGCTGGCGGGCATCGCGGGCGGCGCGATCGAGGAACTGTGGTTCGGCGCCGAGGCGTGGCGGTGGATGTTCTGGGCCGAGGTGATCCCCGCCGTGACCTACGGGGTGCTCGCGCTGACCATCCCCGAATCACCGCGCTACCTGGTGGGCAAGGGCATGGTCGACCGGGCCCGCGAGGTCCTCCGCTCCATTCAGCAGGGCGGTGTCGACTCCCGGATCAGAGAGATCCGCGCGACGGTCCGCGACGACCGCAAGCGCTCGTGGCGCGACCTGGTCAAGCCGGGCGGGGTCAACCTGCTGCCCATCGTGTGGATCGGCATCATCCTGTCGGTCTTCCAGCAGGCCGTGGGCATCAACGTGATTTTCTACTACTCCACCTCGCTGTGGCAGTCGGTCGGCTTCACCGAGGAGGACGCGCTCACCCAGACGGTCATCACGTCCGTGACGAACATCGTGGTGACGATCGTGGCGATCGCACTCATCGACAAGATCGGCCGCCGCAAGCTCCTCATCACCGGGTCCGTCGGCATGACGATCTCGCTGGCCGTGATGGCGCTGATGTTCAGCACCGCGACCATGGGACCGGGCCCGGACGGCGAGCTCGCCCCGCAGCTCGCCGACACCCAGGGGCTGATCGCGCTCATCGCCGCGAACGGGTTCGTCGTGTTCTTCGGCATGTCGTGGGGCCCGGCCGTGTGGGTGCTGCTCGGCGAGATGTTCAACAACCGCATCCGCTCCGCGGCCCTCGGTCTGGCGGCCGCCGCGCAGTGGCTGGCGAACTTCGCCGTGTCCACCGCGTTCCCGCCGATGGCCGAGTTCAGCCTGACGTTCACCTATGGCTTCTACGCGGTCTCCGCGCTGCTGTCGCTGCTGTTCGTGGCGAAGTTCATCCCGGAGACCAACGGTCGGTCGCTGGAGGACATGTAGCAGCGCGGCCTACCCCGCCGCCCGGCCCGTCGCCCGCAGCGACGGCGCGGGACGGCGATGGCGCGGGACGGCGATGGCCTGTGAGCGCTCGCCGAGAAGAGGAATTCGCGCACTGCTTCTCGATAGATACAGGCGAAATCCTCTGCTCGGCGACGGGCGACGGGCGACGGGCGGCGGGCGACGGGCGGCGGGCGACGGGCGATGAACCCGGGTCAGGCGGCGTCGTCCGGGGTGCGGGCGGGGCAGAACAGGTCGGTCCGCAGGGTGGTTGGGTCCATGTCGGGGCTCGGCTCGGTCACGTAGACCTCCCAGAACGGGCTGCCCGGCGCGCGGCCGGTCGCGCCGATCGCGCCCATGAACTTGCCCCACGCCTGCCCGAGTCCGTCGTAGGAGCCGAGATGACTGGTCACCGCCACGTCCCCGGCCGGGAGCTCGGACGCGATGACCTGCATTCCGTCGATCTCGGACGGCTCGTCGGGGTGCAGCTCGGCCAGCGGTCGCGCCAGGGGGAACCCGATCTCCAGGTCCGCGGCGGGTTCGGGTTCCTCGGTGGTGCGCGTGTAGAGCGCGAACGCCGGCCCGGCCGGGGTGACGCCGGCGGCGAACAGGGCCGGGAAGGCCGTGCCGAAGGCCGAGTCGAAGAACCCGGCGATCGTGGCCATGGGCACGCCGGTGGCGCGGACGACGGCGGTCGGCACGGCCGGTGCGCGCAGCAGCCGCACCCCGTCCACCGGCTGGGGCCCGAGGTCGGGGTACCCGGGTGGCGGGTCGGCCGGCGCGGTGTCGCGTGGGTCGTGGGACGGGGAGGATGACGACGACATGGTGTGCCCTCTCGCTGCGGCGGCGGTCTGTCCAGTGTGCGCCGCGGGCGGCCACCAGGGAAGACCCGCCGGGCAGCGGGCACCGCGCACCTGCGGGGCCTGCCACTGCGGCGCGGGTGGGTCGGGGGCCGCGACGGATGCGGCAGTCGCGCGCGACGGGGACAATCGGGGCATGCCGCACTACCGCCTCCACACCCCCGACCAGACGATCGACCTCGGCGACTTCGACACCGCCCAGGAGGCACTCGAGTCCGCTGTCTCCAGCCAGTCCGAGAAGCTCCCCGTCGACGGGTCGCTCGAGCTGCAGATTGGCGACGACTGGCATGCCGTCGACATCGAGGGGGACATGCCGTGAGCCCCGGTCGCGGTGCGGACGCGGGCGGCGCACCCGTGGGCTCGGTGACCCAGTGCGCGACCTGCGGGGTCGAGCGCGCGGAGCCGCTACCGGAGGTGTGCCCGATCTGCGCGGACGAGCGCCAGTACGTGCCGTCCGGTGGGCAGCGGTGGACCGACCCGGAGGAGTCCCGGGCCCGGGGCGCGTCGATCGAGTTCGCCGAGCGCGAGACCGACGTCCTCAACCTCGTGCAGATCAACTGCCCCGGCATCGGACAGAAGCCGGCGCTCATCCGCACCGAGCACGGCAATGTGCTGGTCGAGGCGCCGAACTACATCAGCGAGGAGGCGGTCGCCGCGGTGCGCGGGTGGGGCGGCCTCGCCGCGATCATCGCCTCGCATCCACACATGTACGGGGTGCAATCACTGTGGTCGGCTGCGTTCGACGACTGCCCGGTCTACGTCTCCGCGCCGGACGAGCAGTGGCTGGGCCTGCGGCCGGGCAACACGGTGGTGTGGGGCGGGGGCCACGCCGCGGACCCGGCGGAGGGCGGCGAGATCGAGATCGTGCCCGGCGTGCGCGCGTCGCAGCCCGGCGGGCATTTCCCGGGCAGCGTGGTGGTTCACTGGACCGCCCCCGACGGTCGCGGCGTGCTGTTCACCGGTGACACGATCGGTTCGGTCGCGGATCCGGGGTGGGTGACCTTCATGCGCTCGTTCCCCAACTGGATGCCGCTGTCCGGCGCCGTCGTCCGCCGGATCGCCGACCACGTCTCGCATTACGACTTCGACCGCATCTACAGCAACTTCGGCGGCTGCGTGCCGCGGGACGCCCGCGGTGCCGTCCAGCGCTCGGCGGAGCGCTACGCCGCCTGGGTCGACGGCGAGTTCGACAACCTCACCTGACCTGCGGTCACTCTGCGCGCCGGGAGTGCTCGGCGTGTTCGGTGCGCTGGGCGTGCTCAGCGCGCTGCTTGACCAGGGCGAGCCTGCGATCCCAGCCCCGGGACACCGCGCCGAGCAGATCGGAGATCTCCCGGATCCGATCGGGCCGCACCGCGTGGACCTGCCGTCGCTGCTGTGGGCTCGCGGTGACGAGCCCCGATTCCACCAGTATTCGCAGATGCTTGGCCACCGCCTGCCTGCTGATCCCGAGGTCGGCGGCCACCGCGCCGGCGTCGTCCGGCCGATCGGCCAGACGGACGAGGATGTGGCGGCGGGTCCGGTCGGCGAGAGCGGCAAAGACGCCGTCCGCCTCGGGCGCGAGCAGGCCCGACAGCCCCTCCCCCTCGGCCTCGCGGGAGTCGGTGGGGACGTCGCTCACGCCTGATCCTCCGCCCGGCGCCGGGCGAGGTCGAGTTCGGTCGCCCACCCGGCGGAGTTCTCCTCGAACCGCTGGCGGCGCACCACCGCGTCGCTGCTCAAACCGGCGAATCCGGTCTCCCACACCGTGAGCACCACGCCGGAACCCTGCGGCTCGACGGTGAACTCGATTGTGTTGGACGGGAACTCGTCGACGCTGCCGACCTGCCCGCCCAGCCAGCGGAACACCGCCCGGCGGGGCGGGTCCAACTCGATGGTGCGGATGCTGAACTCGCCGTGCACCGGGTCCACCACCCGCGAGACGTCACCCTCGGTGGTGATCTCGTGCTCGGCCCACTCGCCGTCGTTGATGAACCATCCCGGTTCCGAGATGATGCCCCACACGGTCTGCGCCTCGGCGTCGATGCGGATGCTGCGGACGATCTCGTCCGGCACGTCGTCGGTGGTCGTATCGGGTCCGGTTCCGGCCGTTCGGTTCTCGCTCATGGGACTTCCCTCCCTCGCGGTGCGTTCCGCTCGGTGGACGCTGGGTCGCGGGGTGCACCTGTGGCTCCACCATGGCACGGGCGCAGCCGTAGTGCAACCTTTTGGTTGCACTAACCCGCGCGCGACCCCGCGAGCTGCTCGCGGCGGCCTCAGTCCGTCGCCGTCTCCGCCGCGGCGAACTCCCAGAAGCGCTCCGCGATCGCCGGGTCCGACGCCTCGGTGCTGCGTCCGATGAGCGCCGGCATCCCCCGCAGGTGCTGCATCGCGTCCGGCCCTGTGTAGCTGCACGGCGGCAGCGGACGGGTTGCGGCGAACATCGTCGTGAGCGCGGCCTGCGCGGCGGGCTGGGCGAAGAGCGAACACACGCCGGTCACCACCCGGTCGATCGCCGCACTTCCGGTCGCATTCGAGATCCCCGTGGCCGCCCAGCCGGGGTGGGTGAGCTGCACGTCCACCCCCGCCGCAGCCGCCTCGGCTCTCCCGTCCCGCAGCCGCTGGTCCAGCGCCAGGCCCCACAACATGTCGCCGAGCTTGGACTGGGCGTAGGCCGGGGCGGGGGCCCACCGTCGACGGCGAAAATGCGGGTCCTCGACATCGAAGGACCCGCTCTTGTGGGCGTTGGAGGCGACGATCACCACCCGCCGCCGCACCAGCGGCAACAGCAGGTTCGTGAGCAGGAACGGGCCCAGCACGTTGACACCGAGAAGCATCTCGAAACCCTCGCCGGTCTCGCACCGGCGTGGAGTGATCGCGCCGGCGTTGTTGACCAGAATGTCCACCGGCTCAGGCTCACCGCCCAGCAACTCGCCTGCCGCCCGGCGGACGCTCTCGAGCGAGGCGAGGTCGACCTCCACCACCCGGGTTTCACCGGGCAGCTGCGCCGCCACCTGCCGCCCGCGCTCGGTGTCGCGGACGGCGAGGATCACCCGCGCGCCCGCCCGGGATGCGGCGCGGGCCGTCTCCAACCCGACCCCACTCGTCGCGCCGGTGATGAGCCAGGTCTGGCCGGTCAGGTCTGGGAGGTCAATCGTCTTCTGGGGCACGAGCGCAGCGTACGTCGCGTCCCGCCCGAAAGCGGTCGTGGCCACGGCGGAAATGGTCGACGCCGTCGTGACGAGTCGGAGGTCCCAGCCCCGTGGCGACCGCCGAGAACGCCACGATCACGACCAGAATTCTGCCGGGGCCGACATGAGGCGGCACGTGCCGAAACCGCAGGCAACACGGGGTCGAAGCGGGCGGAACGGACTACCCTCCGGGTATGAACTCCGTCACCCCTCCGCGCTCCTCCGCCACCCGCTCGCGCCGCCCGCTGGCAGCGGCGACTGCGGCCCTCGTCGTCGTCGCCTCCCTCACCGCTCCGACCGCGAACGCGCAGCCCGCGCCCAACCCCGCGCCCACCTGGTCCGGGCTCGATACCCGCGAGTGGAACCAACCCGTCCCCTCCCCCGGCGTCGCCGCGGCGACGGTCCCGCTCGACCCCGCGCTCTCCCTGCCGCAGGCCGGGCGGGCGGTACGGCAGGCGTACGGGACGATCGACCAGCACGGCCGCAACGCGATCGCCACGTCCGCGGTGTTCCTGCCGCACGGCACCCCACCACCGGGCGGCTGGCCCGTCGTCGCCTGGGCACACGGCACCACCGGCCTCGGCGACGACTGCGCTCCGTCCACCCAGCCACGCTCCGAGCGCGACGCCGAGTACCTCGGCCACTGGCTGGACCGTGGGTATGCCGTGGTGGCTTCGGACTACGTGGGCCTCGGCACCCCCGGGCTGCTCAGCTACCTCAACGGGCAGGCCGCCGCGAGAGGGATCGTCGACTCGATCGTCGCCGCGCGCGCGGACGGGCTTCCGCTGTCCGCCAGGTGGGGCCTCGTCGGCCAGTCGCAGGGCGCCGGCGCCGCGCTCGTCACCGCGACCCGCGCCACCGAACTCGGCGCGCAGGCTGGCCTGGACTACCGGGGCGTTGTGGCGACCGGCGCGCCGGCGAATATCGAGCATTTGTTCCAGTGGGGCGGCCCGGGATTCCCTCCGGTGCAGCTGCCGACCGGGCTCAATACCTATGCCATGTACATCCTTGCCGGGTTCCGCGACCAGCACCCGGAACTCGGCATCAACGGGTTCCTCACACCGCAGGGTCGCGAGATGGTCGACGCCGCCGAGACGCTGTGCTACTCCGCGATGCGGGAGAAGGTCGGCGATTTCCAGGTCTCACAGGCGCTGGCGCGACCGCTGCAGGAGATCCCCGACGTCTTCGGACACCTCCGCCGCTACATGGGCACGCCGGCAACGGGCTACGACCGGCCCGTGTTCCTCGGCCAGGGACTGCTCGACATGGACGTCCCCGCCCCCTCGGCGCTGTCGCTCGCCGCCGAGATGACACTCAACCGGCAGCCGCTCGAGCTGCACGTCTACCCGGACCGGGACCACAGCGGGACCGTCTACGCCGCCATCCCGGACGCCACCGCGTTCCTCGACCGCGTCATGAGGTGACGCCGGGGTGACGAGCACGGGGTGGCCAGTCGGTCACCGCTACCCCCATCTACACCGGGTGTCCATATGCGGCATTTCATAACTGCTGGCCAACGGCACCGCGACCAGAGCTGGCAATGTAACACCCGTCATAATTGTTACCGACTTGTCACCCGGCGCGATTTCAGGTTAGAGTTTCGCCATCGCCGCGCGGGGATGTTTCAGGGACTCCCCGCGCGGCTGACTTAATTTCGGACGACGGTGGGATTCCTAGAACGTGTTCTAGTAGCGTAGGGGGCATGAGCGCCCTCGACTTCGAGTCCACCAGCAAGACCATCACCGCCGGCCGCTTCGAGCTGCACTACCACGAGGCGGGCGAGCAGAGCGTCGCCGAGCCCGAGAGCGCGGTCCCCGTCCTCTTCCTGCACGGATCCGGCCCCGGTGTGACCGCGTGGTCCAACTTCGCCGGCAACTTCCCCGTCTTCGCCGAGCGTTTCCACACCATCCTGCTGGACATGCCGGGATTCGGGAAGAGCTCCGACCTGGAGTGGGAGAAGGCCTACCCGCTCATCGCCGCCGAGGCGATCGACGCGTTCTGCGAGGCCAAGGGCATCGAAAAGGTCGACATCATCGGTAACTCCATGGGCGGCAACGTCGCCTGCGAGACGGCTCTCGCCTACCCGCACCGCGTCCGCAAGATGGCGCTCATGGGCCCCGGCGGCCTGGCCGCTCCCCTGTTCACGCCCGAGCCGAGCGAGGGATCGCGTCGGCTGTTCGAGTTCCTCGCGGAGCCGTCCGACAAGGCCATGGCGGCCTGGGTCGACACGATGGTCGGCAACAAGAAGGTCGTGGACGAGGACCTCATCCGCGCCCGCACCGAGGCCGCCACCGCTCCGGGCGCCGTCGAGCGGATGTACTCCGTGTTCGGCTCGATCCTCAAGCCCGAGAACGCCTACACGCCGCTGTACGCCCGCGCCTCGCAGATCCGGCAGGAGACCATGCTCATCTGGGGCCGCGACGACCGCATGCTCCCCTACGAGCAGGCCCACTTCGCGTTCCGCCAGCTCCCGCGCGCCGAGCTCCACGCCTTCTCGCGGTGTGGCCACTGGGCGATGATCGAGCAGAAGGACAAGTTCGAGCGCCTCGTGATCGACTTCCTGCTCAACTGACCCGGCGGCGGCGCGGGCTGGGCCGCGGCGCGGGCTGGGCGGCGACGCGGCGGCGGTGCGGGCGCGGTGGCCGGGCGCGGTGGCCGGTCGCGGCAGTGCCGCGACAGGGTCAGGCGTTAGCCTCGGACCATGACCGACACGCCGCAGCCCGACCAGCCCGCCGTCGACCCGCAGACCGGCGAGGACCTGTCGTGGAAGCAGACCCCGGTGGCGATCGTCCTGCTCGACCGGCCCGCCCCCGGCCACGACGAGGTCGGTGAACTGCTCACTGAGATCTTCGAGGGGTCGTACGAGGTCGAGCGGGGCACCGAAGACGACCCCGCCACCGCCGTCTACGTCGAGGACGCGACGGTCATCGTGTCCGCGGTCGACGCGCCGGTGCCGGAGGCCATCGAGTACACGCGTGACCTGGCCGCCTGGAACGGCGGCGAGGCCGTGGTGGAGACGCACCGGTCCCAGGTCGTCGTGGCGGGGTTCCGGTGGGGACCGATCGGGGACGACGGCGAGCCGGGCGAACCCGAGTACCTGGACCCCCGGCTCGACACGCTCCGTTGCGAGTTGGCGGTCGCGAACGTCACGGCGGCCCTGACCGCGCTGCCCGGCGCGGTGGCCGTGAGCGTGGGCGGCGCCGCGGCGACCCTGCCGGCCGGACCGTACCGCGATCTCGTGACGGGCAACCCCGTGCCGGCGCCGGCGCTCGTCGGGGTGCGGGCCGGGATGCAGACCGAGACCACCTCGTGCGTCTACACCAGCGGGATGGGCCGATTCGGTCGCATGGACCTCGAGCGACTCGACGTGAACGCCCCGCCCGCGGCCGTCTACGCCGAGATGTGCAACCTCGTGGCCTACTCGCTGGCCACCGGGACGATCTTCCAGCCCGGCCTGACCCTCGAGGTGGGCGGCCCACAGCCGCTCGTCGCCACCGCCGGGGTCTCACCTTTCACCGGGCAGGAGATCCTCCGGTTGGCACCCGCCGACCAACCGTGAACCCTGCCGGCCGGCCATGAACCCTAGGGGCGCTGGCGGCCGTTCCGCTCGACGACCAACCGCGTGGTGGCGGCCAGCTGGAACGGCCGGATCACCGGCTCGATACGGCTGATCAGCCGCTCCTTCTTGAGCTTGGCGATCACACTGCGCACCAGTTCCGGCAGCGGGTTCCCGGCGTGGTCGACCAGCGGGTAGATCCGCACCTCCGGCGCCACGCGGGCCATCTCCACGATCGCGTCGACATGGTCGGCCAGATCCATGCGGTCGGCGTAGGTGAACAGCAGGTGCGAGCACAGCACCAGGTCGGCCGAGTCATCGGCGAGGGGGAGCGAGGGCAGGGCCCCGGCCACGTACCGCTCGGGGGCGGTGGCCAGGTGGCCCAGCATCCGGTCGGCCGCCGAGCGGCGTATGACCTCGTGCCCCACGACCCCGCCGCGGACGTCCCAGTCATAGTCGAATTCGCGCGCATGCTTCTGGGCCAGGGACCGCTCGACGTCCTCGAGGATCCGGCCGCGGAGGTCGTCCGCGCCGAGCGCGTACTGCGGGTCCACCGCGACGGCGTCGCCGCCGGCCGCACAGATCTCGGCCACCGCGCTGGCCGCGCCACCGGGGCAGTCGACGATGCGCCCCTTCAGGTCGGCCTCGTCCAGGCCGAACATATCGGTGTACTCGTCCAGCGACCGTGCACTGACGAGGACATCGGTGTCCTCGAGCGCGTGGAAGGTGGTGTGGGGACTTGCGGTCACCTGGGGACTCTCCTGAAGTCGGCTGGCCCGGTCCTGTTCCGGGCCGTGGGGTCTGAGGCGTTGACCCGGGTTCCGTCGGAGACCGTCTCGCATGGCGGATGCGGCCCGACCGATCCCGGCGGGCCCTCGCATCGTCGGTACTACGCCAAGACGGCGTGGGCGATGCGGGACCACGTCGGTCCGGATCGCCAGCACATCAGCACGTCTTTGGGCACGCTCTCACCGTAACAGCGGGGTCGGACACCGGCCACCGAAATGTTCACGGTGATCAGAAAGGGCTGCCACACGAGGGCCCGGACGGCCGTGAGGTGGGACACACCTACGACTCGACACGCGTTAGGGTTCTGTCCCAACGGCGCGGGCCCACTGCCGCGCGGTCTCGACCCCGGGAGCATTCGTGAGAACACCGTCCAGCCGGCGCACACCATCCGGACCCTCCACCGTCGCCGCAGCGCTCGCGCTGGCCGTCGCGGTCGCCCTGGCCCCCGCCCTGGCCCCTGTCGGCGCGCCCGAGGCCGCCGCCCAGGGGTCGTCGACCGCGCCGGATCGCACCGCGTTCTACGTCCCGCCGGCCGAGCTCCCCGCCGACCCGGGCGCGATCATCCGCACCCAGCCGATGACCATCACTCCGAGCCTGCCCGATGTGATGAACGGCGGTGCACTGCCCGCCGACGCCCAGCGGATCATGTACCGCTCCACCGGCGCCGCGGGCGGACCGATCGCCGTCACCGGCACGTTCCTGCAGCCCAAGGCACCCTGGACCGGCCCCGGGCCGCGCCCGCTCGCGGTGGTCACGCCCGGCACGCAGGGGCAGGGCGACCAGTGCGCGCCGTCGCGCTCCATGGAGGTGGGCCTCGGCATCCAGACCGCGCCCCCGTCGATGGCCGCCGGGTACGCGATCATCGACGCGCTCACGATGGTGATGGAAGGCTTCGCCGTCGTCGTCACCGACTACGAGGGGCTCGGCACGCCCGGCCACCACCCGTACGTCAACCGCAACTCCCAGGGCCGGTCGGCCCTCGACGCCGCCCGCGCGGCGGTGCGGCTTCCCGGCACGGACCTCGCGCCCGACTCCAAGACCGTGGTCAGCGGCTACTCGCAGGGCGGTGGCGCCGCCGCCGCGGCCGGGGAGATGCAGCCGGACTACGCACCCGACGTGAACCTGGTCGGCATCGCGGCCGGGGCGCCGCCGTCCGACATGCTCGGCACGCTCGACCGCGTGGACGGCGGACTGCTCACCGGCGCGGTGGGGTACGCGATCAACGGCATCCTGCAGGTCCACCCCGAGCTGCGGCCGGCGTTCGACCGGCATCTCAACGCCGAGGGGCAGCGCATGCTCGAGGTGACCGCCAACCAATGCGTCGCCGAGACCGCCTTCGCCTACGGCCTGAAGCGCACGAACGAGTTCACCGTGGACGGCCGCTCGCTCGGCGACGCCGCCCGCTCGGAGCCGGAGATCGTCCGGGTGCTCGAGGGCTACAACCTGGGCAGGGTCGCGCCGGCGGTGCCTGCGCTGGTCATGATCGGCAGGAACGACGACGTCGTGCCGCACCACACGGCCGTGGACCTCGTCCGCGACTGGTGCGAACAGGGCACCACCGTGGAGCTGCGGACGGCCGAGGTACCGTCGATCGCCCCCGGCCTGGTGATCGACCACGCCATCCCGATGCTCTCCGAGCGGTCGACCAACGCCCGCTACCTCCTGGACCGTGTCCTCGACCGCCCGGCGCCGAGTTCCTGCGGGACCGTCTGAGGCGGCCGACGCGAACCGGACCGGGCCGGGGCGGGGCGGGCCCGCCCCGGCTCAGGGCAGGTTGTGGTGGAACGCCTGCTGCTGGCTGAGGCGGGAAATCCGCCAGCCGTCATCCGTGCGGACGAAGTCGAGCACGTACCAGAGCCCGTAGAAGAACACCTGCTGGTCCTTCTCCTCCACCGGCTTCAGCGCCATCGGGTTGAAGCACATGCAGCGCCCGGTGGCCGAGTCGCCGTCCAGGCTCACCTCGAGGTTGCCCATGAGGTGCTGTGTGGCGGCGAAGATCGGCAGCATCTCGGCCAGCCAGGCCCGCACCGCCGGGTAATCGTCCTCCGGGCCGCCGGACGCGGCGTAACTCACGCGGGCGTCCGGCGTGAACACCCGGTCCAACCCGTCGAAGTCGCGCGAATCGATGCAGGTCGCGTACCTGGTCATGAGGTCCTGCAGGTCCCAGCGATCGGATAGTTCGACCAGTGTTCGGCTCATGCTCCCTACGCTAACGTGAGCTCTATGCAGTACGAGGAGGAAGTCCGCGCCCGCGAGGCGATCGAGCAGCTCAAGTACCGGTACTGGCGGGCCTGTGACGCCAAGGATCCCGAGGGCTTCCGGTCCTGCTTCGTGGCCTCCGGCGGGGTGCTGGACTTCGGCCCCCTCGGGCGGACCGACCCGGACACGATGGTCGGGATCTTCCGTCAGATCGCACTCGCGACCGCCTCCGACGGCGGCCCGCGGATCCTCGACATGCACCACGGCTTCATGCCGTCGATCGTCGTGGAGGGCGGCGGACCGAGCAGCCCGCCGCGGCGCGCCAGGGGGACCTGGACCCTGCAATTCCGCCAGGTGGACCGGGACAAGGGCACCGAGACGCTCTCCACCGGCGAGTACTCGGATGCGTATGTCATCGAGGACGGCCGCTGGGTGATGGCCGAGTGCCTGTTCACCCCGGGCTGGTCGGTCACCCGCACACTCGACGACGCCACCGTGACCTACCCCGAGGTCCACACCGTCCCGGGGGCCGCCACCGCCGGAGCGGACTCGTGAGCGCCCGCGTCGCCCTGGTGACCGGTGGCAGCCGCGGCGTCGGACGCGGGGTGGCCACCGCACTCGCGCAGGCCGGGTGGACGGTCTACGTGACCGGCCGGTCCGCCGAGCGCCTGCAGGGCACGATCGACGCGGCCTCCGGCGCCCCGGGCGAGATCCGCCCACTCGAATGCGACCACTCCCGGGACGACGAGATCGTCGCCGTCGTCGCCCGGATCGCCGAGCAGGCCGGACGCCTGGACCTGCTGGTCAACAACGTGTGGACCAACCCCAAGGGCTTCATGGGGTTCAACGGCAAGTTCTGGGAGCGGCCCGCCGGCGACTGGGACGCCCTCATGGGCGTCGGTCTGCGCGCGCACTACGTCGCCAGCTGCGAGGCCGCCAAGGTGATGGTGCCGCAGGGCTCCGGGCTGATGGTGAACATCTCGTCGTTCGGTTCTCGCGCACCGTTCCACACCGTGCTCTACGGGATGAGCAAGACCGCCCTCGACAAGATGGCCTCCGACATGGCGCACGAACTCGCCGGCACCGGGGTCTCCACCCTCTCGCTGTGGTTGGGCCTCATCCGCACGGAACTGCTGCTGTCGCTTGGGATGGACGACTTCAACGGCTTCCCGCTGGACCGCGCCGAGGACCCCACCTTCGTCGGACGGGTCATCGCCGCCCTCGCCGAGGACCCCGACCTGACCCGGATAAGCGGCTCGACCGTCATCACCGCCGAGTACGGGCGCGAGAAGGGGATAAGGAACGACGACGGCGAGGTGCCCCTGTCGCACCGGGGTGCCTTCGGCGGGGGTCCGCTCTTCCCGCCGGTGACGGACGAGCAGTTGGGTCTGGACACGGTGGACGAGGTGGCCGCGGCGGGCGGCCACAACGGATTCGTCGGGAGGATCGAATGACATCTGCCGAGTTCGGGGAGATAAACGACCCGCTCGAACGCCTCGAGCGGAACGAGCGGCAGGGCACCCTGGCCTTCCGGTATGTGCTGCTGTCGATAGTCGCGATCGTGGCCCTGGCGACGGTGATCGTCATGCTGCAGGGCGGCATCAACGACGAGTGCACGGACGACGGGGCGCTGTGTATGACCGCCGACCGCGTCGAGGTGGTCGTCCTGCCGCTGCTGCTGTCGATCATCCTGGCGGTGATGGCGGGCGTGACGACCTACCGGCGGTGGAAGCAGCGCATCCGGTGGCGGCCGTGGCTGTACGCGACCTATGCGATGTGGATGGTCACCACGGCGTACCTGATCGTCTCGTCCTCGGCGGTGTTCGTCCGGGCCGGCTGAGGGCGGCCACTTCCCCGGAGACCCCGCCCACGCACGACATCCGCTACCCGGATTCCGGATCGGCGGTGATTGTCAACCTGTTGTGAGTCATTCAGGCGGCGATGAGGGTTGCCGCGATTGGTGGGATCGTCAGTCGTGAGCCGTCGTTTGCCAGGTTGATCGTGACGGTGGTGTTCGGGGTGGGGATCTGGGGTCGTTTGCGGTAGCGGCCCGCGTGCTGGCGGTAGTGCTCATCGAGCCTGGTCT
>NZ_JBYMTK010000006.1:0-223621 GCF_057773105.1 Dietzia sp. IBK-p2-15D | reverse complement strand
CGGCGCCGACACCCTCGACACCGACACCATCCGCAGCATGGACGAACTACGCGCCGACGCCCTCGTCACCGCCCTCCTCGGCCACCCCAGCACCGACACCGACGCAGGCAGGGGCGCCGGGGCGGGCGGGGTCGCGGGTGCGGGTCACCGCCCGCCGGCCACCCAGATCCGCCCCACCATCACCGTGCTCGCACCCCCCGGCCCCGACGGCGAACCCGAGGTCTACCTCCCCCGAGGCGGCCCGGCCACCATCGACGCCCTCATCGAACTACTCACCCGCAGCACCGGCGCCACCATCACCGTGCCCGACACCGCACCCGGCGCCGCAGACACCCCCCACCACGCCCACCGCTACCGCATCAGCGCCGACCTGGCCCACCGCATCCGCCTACGCGACGGCACCTGCCGCCACCCCGGCTGCTCCGTCCCCGCCGACGCCTGCGACATCGACCACGTCCGCCCCTTCAACCACACAGACCCCACCGCCGGCGGCCCGACCCTCGAGAACAACCTCGCCGCCATGTGCCGCAACCACCACCGCTTCAAGACCTTCCACAACTGGCACTACCAACTCGCCCCCGACGGCACCCTGACCATCACCACCGACACCGGACACACCCTCACCACCCACCCCGACGGACCCCTCGCACGCTGGCGCCACCACACCACCGACACCGACATCAGGGCTGCGACCGACACCAGGGCCGGGGCCGACACCGGCGCCGACATCCCACCCCCACGCCGACCCTGGCTCAACCCCCGACCACAAAGCACCCACTGGTACCGACGCGCCCTACGCCTGGCCGCCGAACGCAAAGCCAACACCATGGCCCCACCACCAGACACCCCACCCGACCACCACCACGACCCCGATCCACCACCCTTCTGACCGGCGCGCGGCGAGCCCGGGCCGACACCCTGGTGGCGACAGCACAAAGGCCCGGTGTCGCAGCGTGCGACACCGGGCCCCGGTGGAAGACGGTCAGACGGTCAGTGCTTCTCGCGACCCCAGTGGTACTCGAACACCAGGCCGCAGGCGGTGATGACCAGCGCGACGGCGCCGCCGATGAGCACCCACCAGTTCCAGAAGGCCGCACCGTAGCCGATGATGAAGACCGAGAAGGCCACCAGGACGGGCCAGTAGCTGTGCGGGCTGAAGAAGCCCAGCTCGCCGGCACCGTCGGAGACCTCGGCCTCCTCGAAGTCCTCGGGCAGGGTGCTGATGCGCCGCGCCACGAAGCGGAGGTAACCACCGATCAGCAGGCTCAGGCCGGCCGAGAGCACGAAGGCCGTGGCGCCGACCCACTCGACGCCCGTCCGAGACGTACCGGTGAGGTAGGCGTACGCGATACCCATGACGGCCAGGAAGATAAACAGGGCGTCGAAAATTCGTACTGTTGCGTTCATCGTTCAGGAATCCTTCGCGTGATACCGGGAGAACCGTCAGTTGCCCGACGCGGTCTCGATGATGTTGTTCTGGTCACGGGTATCGCTGCGTCCGGTCTTGAACGGTGCGGTGGAGGTCGAGTACGGGTCCTGGCCGATCGACTCCAGTGCCTCCGCGTTGGACGCGGTCGGGTTGTCCTGACGGAACTGGATGTACTGGGCGAAGGCCTCCGGCGATACCGCGCGCAGCTCGAAGTTCATCATCGCGTGGTAGACACCGCACATCTCGGCACAGCGTCCGACGAACGCACCCTCGCGATCGATCTCCTCGATCTGGAACATGCTCAACTGCTGGTTCTTGCCCGGGTGCGGCATGACGTCGAGCTTGTAGATGAACTCGGGGATCCAGAACGAATGGACCACGTCGGCCGACGCGAGGCGGAACTCGATGCGCGTGTCGGTCGGCAGAACCAGGACCGGAACCTCTTCGGAGGTACCGACGGTCTCGATGTTGTTGTAGTGGAGGTACGACTTGTCCTCGGCGAGACGACCGTGGATCGGGCCGCCGGCCGCCGGCTCACCGTGGTGACCCAGGGCCTCACGGACCTCGTCGGAGAGCACACCGGCCTCCTCGGCCGCGCGCTGCGCCTCGACGTTGGTGCCGTCCTCGATGCTGGCCCCGGCGACGTCGACCTTGTTGTAGCCGAACTTCCAGTTCCACTGGTAGGCGGTGACGTCGACCTTGACGCCGACCTCCTCCTGCGGACGGAGATCGAGCACCTTGTTCTGCGTGACCACGGTGAAGTAGAAGAGCACGGAGATGATCACGAACGGCGCAGCCGTGTAGATCAGCTCCAGGGGCACGTTGTACGCGGTCTGGCGCGGGAACTCGCCGTCGTCGTTCTTCCGCTTGCGGTGGAACGCCATCGACCAGAAGATCAGGCCCCACACGAAGAAGCCGACGATGAGCGACGTGATGACTGTGCCCGTCCAGAACTCGCGGATCGCGACGCCCTCCGGGGTGATCCCGGTCGGGAAGCCGAAGTTCATCGTCTGGTTCCACCACTTGTTGTCGGTGTGGAGGCTACAACCGGACAACAGCAAGCCCAATGTGCCGAGAGACATCGCGAGTGTCGCCCTGCGCGTCCGACGACGCCCGTCACGCTGTTCCACCATCACGCCTTCCTGATCAGCGGCACCGACCACGTGGCCGGGACACCTTAAAAGAGTAGACCACGGCTCTCAGAATGGAAGCCGCGGGTCCGGCAATTCACCCGCCCGCTCCCCCACGCCGTCGGCGGGGGGCCGGAGGGGTTCCGCCGACCAGTAGTATTCGATCGCGTCGCGGCCCGCTCGGGCGGGTCACCGCTGACGCCCCGACGACGATGGACGAGGTACCCGACGCATGTGTGGCCTGCTTGGTCTGATCACCCCCGACGGCTCCGCCCGTACCCACGAGGCGCGGGTCCTCGGCGCCATGGGGTGCCAGCGCCACCGCGGCCCCGACGAGGTGGGCACCTGGGTCGACGGCGACATGGCCTTCGGGTTCAACCGCCTGTCGATCATCGACATCGCGCACTCTCACCAGCCGCTCCGCTGGGGTCCGCCCGAGCAGCCGGACCGTTACGCGCTGGTGTTCAACGGGGAGATCTACAACTACCTCGAACTCCGCGAGGAGCTGCAGCGCGAGCACGGTGCCGTGTTCGCCACCGAGGGTGACGGCGAGCCGATCGTCGTGGCGTTCCACCACTGGGGCCCCTCGGCCGTCCGCCGGCTCCGCGGAATGTTCGCCTTCGCGATCTGGGACACCGTCGAGCGTTCGCTGTTCGTCGCCCGGGATCCCTTCGGCATCAAGCCCCTGTACATGGCGACCGGACCCGGCGGAACCGTGTTCGCGAGCGAGAAGAAGTCGGTCACCGAACTGATCGACCTCGTCGTCGTCGACACCTCCCTCGACACCCGCGCCCTCCAGCACTACGTCACCCTCCAGTACGTCCCGGAGGACGAGACCCTCACCCGGGGCGTCCGGCGCCTGGAGTCGGGATGCCATGCCACGGTCACCCCCGGCACCGAGCCCGTGATCCAGCGCTACTTCGAGCCCACGTTCCCCGTCGTGCCCGTCGCCGACGGCGACGCCGAGCGCCGCTACGACGAGATCGCCGCCGCACTCGAGGACTCGGTCGCCAAGCACATGCGCGCCGACGTCACCGTCGGCTCGTTCCTCTCGGGGGGCATCGACTCCACCGCCATCGCCGCCCTCGCGCGACGCCACAACGAGAACCTCCTGACGTTCACCACCGGTTTCGAGCGCGAGGGGTACTCGGAGATCGACGTCGCCGCCGAGTCGGCCGCCGCGATCGGCGTGGAGCACATCGTCAAGGTGGTCTCGCCCGAGGAGTTCGCCGCCGCGATCCCCGAGATCATCTGGTACCTCGACGAACCGGTGGCCGACCCGGCGTTGGTCCCGCTGTACTTCGTCGCCCGCGAGGCGCGCAAGCACGTCAAGGTCGTCCTCTCGGGTGAGGGCGCGGACGAACTGTTCGGCGGCTACACCATCTATAAGGAGCCCCTGTCGCTGGCGCCGTTCGAGAAGGTCCCCGGTGGGATCCGTCGTGCGCTGGGCCGACTCAGCACCCGGATCCCGGAGGGCACCCGGGGCAAGAGCCTGCTGCACCGCGGCTCGATGAGCCTCGAGGACCGGTACTACGGCAACGCCCGCTCCTTCTCCGACGCGCAGGTGGAGGCGGTCCTCCGCGACTACCGACCGGAGTGGAGCCACCAGGACGTCACCGCGCCGATCTACGAGCGGTCCCGCGGATGGGACCCCGTCGCGAGGATGCAGCACCTGGACCTGTTCACGTGGCTGCGCGGCGACATCCTGGTCAAGGCCGACAAGGTCACCATGGCCAACTCCCTCGAGCTACGAGTGCCGTTCCTCGACCGTGAGGTCTACGAGGTCGCGTCGCGGCTCCCCCACACCGAGAAGGTCGCCCACGGCACCACCAAGTACGCACTGCGCAAGGCCCTCGAACGGATCGTTCCCGCCCACGTGCTGCACCGGAAGAAACTGGGATTCCCCGTCCCGACCCGTCACTGGCTGGCCGGGCCGGAGTTACACGACTGGGCACGCGAGCACGTGGCGGCGTCCGGCACCGACGAGTTCGTGGACAAGGCCGCGGTACTGCGGATGCTCGACGAGCACCGCCGCGGCGAGTCCGATCACAGTCGTCGCATCTGGACCATGCTGTGCTTCATGATCTGGCACGGCATCTTCGTCGAGGGCCGGATCACCCCGGACATCGAGCAGCGCGAGTACCCCGTCCGCCTCTAGCAGGAGGCGGCGGGACGGTCAGGCGGGAAGGAGCGCCGACAGTTCCTCGGCGGCCTCGTCCCCGTAGGCATCGACGAGCCGGCGGCGGGCGGCGGCCGGGTCGATGGTCCACTCCTGCGTGCCCGTGGTCTCCAGGACGTGGGTGGCGATGAGGGCTCCGAACTGGGCGGAACGCTCCAGCGACAACCCGTCCAGGACACCGGAGAGGAAGCCCGCCCGGAACGCGTCGCCGACCCCCGTGGGATCCAGCAGGTTGTCCGACGGGACGATCCCGACCTCGATGGGCTCCGCGCCCTGCTCGACGATCACGACGCCCTTCCCACCCCGGGTGGTGACGCGAGTGCCGACCTTGGCGTCCAGCTCCTCGGCCGACCACCCGGTCTTGTTGAGCAGCAGCTCGTACTCGTATTCGTTGGTGAACAGGTACCGCGCCCCGTCGACCAGCTCACCGGCCGCGTCCCCGTCGAGGAACGCGAGCTGCTGGGAGGGATCGGCGGCGAAGTCCAGACCGAGCTCGCGGCACTCCATCGTGTGGGAGTGCATCGCCGTGGGGTCGTTGGCCCCGATGAGCACGATGTCCGGACGGCCGATCCGCTCGGCCAGGCGAGCCAGCGAGATCGTCGCCGCCTCCCCCATCGCACCGGGGTAGAACGACGCGAGCTGCGCCATCTCCGAATCGGTCGTGCACACGAACCGCGCCGTGTGCAGCGCGGAGCTGATGTGGACCGCCGAGCAGTCGACACCGTGCCGCTCGAGCCAGTCGCGGTACTCGACGAAGTCCTCGCCCGCCGCCCCCACCAGATGGGGTCGCCGACCCAGGACGCCGAGCGCGAAGGCGATGTTGCCGCCGACCCCGCCCCGGCGGATCTGCAGCGAATCCACCAGGAAGCTCAGCGACACGTGCGCGAGCTGGTCCGGCAGCAACTGCTCGGAGAAGCGACCCGAGAAGGTCATGAGGTGGTCGGTGGCGATGGAACCTGTGATGACTACGGGCATGCCCCAGACAGTAGACGACCCGGACCGATCGGTGATCGGCCCGGGTCGCCCGGTCGTCAGTGCGACCGCGGCGTCAGTTGAACGAGTCGCCGCATGCGCAGGAGCCCGTGGCCTGCGGGTTGTCGATGGTGAAGCCCTGCTTCTCGATGCTGTCGACGAAGTCGATGGACGCACCGGTCAGGTACGGGACACTCATCCGGTCGACGGCGAGCTTGATGCCGCCGAAGTCGTCGACCACGTCACCGTCGAGCGAGCGGTCGTCGAAGAAGAGCTGGTAGCGCAGGCCCGCGCAGCCACCGGGCTGGACGGCGATGCGCAGCGAGAGGTCGTCACGACCCTCCTGGTCCAGCAGGGCCTTGGCCTTGGCGGCGGCTGCCTCGGTGAGCAGTACGCCGGTAGCGGTGTTCTCCGCAGTGGTCATGTCGGTTCTCCTTGCGATCGGAAGAGGGCTTCGGGGGCGTCGTGAAAGGTTCAACGCCCACCGGGGAGTCCTCTATTCCCCGGCACCCGTTCCCCCGCACACGATACGCCTGCTGTCGCCCATGGGTGAATGTCCGGCGCCGGTGTCGATCGCCTAGCCTGGGTGTGTGAAGTTGCGTGCATTCGGCTCCAGAGACGACGAGAGCGGCAAAGGCTCCCCCGCCCCCGAGGGGCGGCCCGCGTCCGCGGATGCGGCTGCCTCCGAGCCCTCCGGCGACCCGCGCCGCCCCGCGGGCAAGGGGAAGCCGACGCCCCGTCGTCGCGACCAGGAGCGCGCCCGCGGGGTGCGCCAGGGTCCGGTGACCGCGCCGGTCACCCGCAAAGAGGCCAAGGAGCGCAAGAAGGCCGCCCAGGCGACCATGACCAAGGACGAGCGTCGGGCCGCCAGGGCCGGCGAGCGCGCCGCGCGCGAGGAGCGCCGCCAGCTCATGATGGAGGGCGACGACCGTTACGTGCTCTCCCGTGACCGCGGAGAGGTCCGCCGGTTCGCGCGCGACTGGGTCGACACCCACCGGCGCCTCATCAACTGGTTCATGCCGCTCGCCCTGTTCGTGATCGTGTTCCAGCTCATCCCGAACCCGACCCTCATGGTCTACAGCCAGACCCTCTTCCTGGTGCTCATCATGGTCGTCGTCGTCGACGGCATCCTCCTCGGACGAACCGTGAACAAGGCGGTCCGCGAGAGGTTCCCGTCCACCGACGACACCGGTTTCGGCATGGGGTGGTACGCCGTCATGCGTGCGACGCAGCCCCGCATGCTCCGCACCCCCCGCCCCCGGGTCCGCCCGGGCGACGCCATCTGACCCGTCCAGAGCCACTGATCCCCGGAAGGGCCTGACCCCCCATGCGCCTGCTCGTCCTCGGTGGTATCCGCTCGGGCAAGTCCGCCCACGCCGAGTCGGTGGCCGCGGCCACCGACGACGACGTCGTGTACGTCGCCACGGCCCGGCGCGACCCCGGGGACGACGAGATGGCCGCGCGGATCGAGACACACCGCGAGCGCCGGCCCACCCGGTGGGTGACCGAGGAGACGGAGGACATCGTCCGGGTCCTCGCCGACCACCCGACATCGACGGTCCTCGTGGACGACCTCGGAGGCTGGTTGACGCGTCGGATGGACGCCACACTCGGGTGGACCGACGGGGGTGCCGCGGTCGCGGCGGACCTGGACGCCCTCGTCACCGCTGTCGCCGAGCACTCCGGCACCCTCGTCCTCGTCTCGCCCGAGGTCGGTCTGGGAGTCGTGCCGGACACGCTCTCCGGTCGGGTGTTCGCCGATGTGATCGGTTCGCTCAACCGGCGGCTGGCCGGGGTGTGCGACTCGGCGGTCCTCGTCGTCGCCGGTCGCCCCCTCCCCCTCGAGGCCGTGCACCCGACCGCCGGTGGCGCCACTCGCACCCCGGACGCCCGGACGGGGGCGGCCGCCGTGGCCACCGGTACGACGGTGGCCGCCGCCGGCGCGCCCGAGGCCGCGGCCGCGCCCCGGGACCTCGATACCGTCCCCCACGACTTCCCCGGCCTGGGCGACGTGTCGTACTACGACGACCCCGTCGCCTTCCCCCCGGTCCACCCGCCGTCCCACTCCGTCGCCGAGGAGGCCCGCGCCCGGCACCTCACGTTGACCAAGCCCGCCACGTCCCTCGGTCGGCTCGAGGAACTGAGCGTGTGGATCTCCTCGTGCCAGGAGGCGTGCCCACCCCGCCCGCTCGACCGCGCCAGGGTGGTGGTGTTCGCCGGTGACCACGGCGTCGCCGAACACGGGGTGTCCGCGTTCCCGCGCGAGGTCACGCTGCAGATGGCCGACAACATCGTCGGCGGCGGCGCGGCGGTGTCCGTCCTCGCCCGCATGGCCGGCGCCACGGTCCGGGTGGCCGACATGGCGATGTCGGCCGAGCGTCCCGGAGGGCTCGACGACCACAAAATCCGCCGCTCCAGCGGGTCGATCGACAGGGAGGACGCCCTGACCCCCGAGGAGGTGCGGGCCGCGATCGCCGCCGGTCGTCGCATCGCCGACGAGGAGGTCGACTCCGGGGCGGACCTGCTCATCGCGGGCGACCTCGGCATCGGCAACACCACGCCGGCCACCGTGCTGACGTGCCTCGTCACCGGTCGCGAGCCGGTCGAGTTGGTCGGCCGCGGAACCGGGATCGACGACGAGGGCTGGATGCGCAAGACGGCGGCGATCCGGGACGCGATGTTCCGGGCGTCCGGCGATCTGCGGGATCCCGTGGCCATGCTGCGCAAGGTCGGTGGTGCAGACCTCGCCGCGATGGCCGGATTCCTGGCCCAGGCGGCGATCCGGAAGACCCCGTGCCTGCTCGACGGATCGGTGGTCACCTCCGCCGCGCTCATGGCCGAGGCGATGGCACCCGGTTCCCGCCAGTGGTGGGCGGCCGGCCACCGCAGCGCGGAGCCCGCCCACACCGCCGCGCTGACGTACCTGTCCCTCGACCCGATCCTCGAACACTCGATGCGTCTGGGTGAGGGAAGCGGGGCCGTCGCCGCCCTGCCCGTCGTCCACAACGCCGTCGCGATCCTCACGCAGATGGCGACCTTCGCCGACGCCGGGGTCGCCGGCAAGGACTGACGAGCCGTGCTCGCCGCGGTCCGACTCGCGTTGTCGTGGATGACGGTGCTGCCCGTGGGGCGACCGGGTGTCCCCGACTCCGCGGCGGCCGGCCGGGCGATGACGGCGATGCCCGTCGTCGGCCTGGTGTGCGGCGTCGTCGCGACCGCACTGGCCCACGGTGTGCACGCGATGGGGGCCGGCGCGCTGCTGTCCGGGGTGATCGGGGTGGCGGCCGTTCTGGCCCTCACCCGCGGGATGCACGTGGACGCGCTGGCCGACACCGCGGACGGACTCGGGTCGTACGCCGGCCCGGATCGCGCACTGGAGATCATGCGGTCCGGGTCCGTCGGGCCGATGGGGGCCGCCGTCCTGGTGTTGGTTCTGCTCGCCGAGGTGGCAGCGTTGGGCACCCTGGTCGACTCGGGGGCCTGGCTCGCCCCGGTCGCCGCCGTCGTCCTCTCGCGGTGCCTACCGGCCGTCCTGCTGCGCCGGGGCGTCCCCGCGGCGTCGCCGACCGGCTTCGGCGCGCTCGTCGCCGGCTCCCAGTCCCGCGTCGCCGTGGTGGTGACCGGACTGGTGTGTGCGGCCGCGGGCGCCGCGCTGGCGGGGTCAGGGTGGTCCGCCGCCACGTGGTGGGCCCCCGCGGCCGGCGCCGTGGCGGGCGTCGCCGCCTACGCCGCCGCGGCGGGCTTCGGCCGACGCGCCGTCCGCCGGCTCGGCGGGATCAGCGGGGACGTCCTCGGAGCGGTGATCGAGACGGGCACCGCCGCCGCGCTGGTGGCGGCGGTGCTCCTGCTCTGACGGGGCGCGGCTCAGACCAGCGTCGTCATCCAGCCGAACGGGTCCTCCACGGAACCGCGCTGGATACCGGTGAGCGTCTCGCGGAGCCGCATGGTGATCGCCCCCGGCCCGCCGTCGCCCACCGTGTAGCCGCCGCCGGAGTGTTGCACGGACCCGACGGGGGTGATGACGGCGGCGGTGCCGCAGGCGAACACCTCGGTGATCTCGCCGGAGGCCACGCCCGACTCCCACTCGTCCACGGAGACCTTGCGCTCGGTCACGGGGTAGCCGAGGTGGCGGGCAAGCTGCAGGAGGCTGTCGCGGGTGACGCCCGGCAGCAACGAGCCGGACAGTTCGGGGGTGACGATCTCGGCGGAGTCGCCGGAGCCGAGGACGAAGAACAGGTTCATCCCGCCCATCTCCTCCACGTACTTCCGCTCGATCGCGTCGAGCCAGACCACCTGGTCGCATCCCTTGGCCGCGGCCTGCTCCTGGGCGCGCAGCGAGGCGGCGTAGTTGCCGCCGAACTTGGCGGCGCCGGTGCCGCCGGGGCTGGCGCGCACGTACTCGGTGCTCAACCAGACGCTCACGGGGGCCACGCCGCGGGAGAAGTACGCGCCGGCCGGGGAGGCGATCACCGAGTAGAGGTATTCGTCGGCCGGCCGCACGCCGAGCCCGGTCTCGGTGGCGATCATGAAGGGCCGCAGGTAGAGCGACTCCTCACCGCCGGCGGCGGGCACCCAGTCGCGGTCGATCGCCACGATCTGCCGCAACGACTCCATGAACAGCTCTTCGGGCAGCTGCGGCATGGCGAGGCGCTCCGCGGAGCGGTTGAAGCGGGCGGCGTTCTGCTCGGGTCGGAACGAGGCGATGGAGTCGTCGGCCTGCCGGTAGGCCTTGAGGCCCTCGAAGATCGTCTGCGCGTAGTGCAGGACCACGGCGGACGGGTCGATGGACAGGGGGGCGTACGCCTCCACGACCGGGGTGCCCCACTGCCCGTTCGAGTACGGGAGGGTGACCATGTGGTCGGTGAAGTGCTTGCCGAAGCCGGGGGCGGCGAGGATGGCCTCGCGCTCGGCGGTCGACCTCGGCGAGGCGGACGGACGGACGTCGAACTCGGACATTGCGGGTCTCGTTCCTGGAGGAAGGGGCGGGTCAGCGGGTGCGGATCTCGATGAGCGGGGGTACCGCGAGGCGGCACGGTACCTCTCGTCCGCGTACGTCGACGACGACCTCGTCACCCTTCTTCAGACCCGCGTCCAGCTCGATGAACGCGAGTGCGATCCCGGTCTTGAGGGTCGGCGAGAACGTGCCGGAGCTGGTGACGCCCACGTCGCGTCCACCGGCGCGCACGGTCTGCCCGGCGCGCGGGATCCCGCGTCCGGTGACCTCGAGCGCGTACATCCGGCGGGCGGGGCCGGCCTCCTTCTGACGCAGCAGTTCCTCGCGCCCCCAGAAGGCGGGCTTGTCCCAGCCGATGGCCCAGGCGCAGCGTGCCTCGAGCGGGCTGAGGTCCACGGACAGCTCGTTGCCGTGCAGCGGGTAGCCGGCCTCCGTGCGCAGCGAATCGCGGGCACCGAGACCGCACAGGGCGCCCTCACGGGACAGCACCTGCTCGGCGAGCGCATCCCAGATCGGGCCGGCCTCGTCCCAGGCGGGCAGCACCTCGAATCCGTACTCGCCGGTGTACCCGGTACGGCAGACCCGCACGGAGTGTCCGTTCCAGCCGGCGTCGACGTACGCCATGTAGTCGAGGTCGGTCGGCAGCCCCACCGCCTCGAGCACCTCTCCGGCGAGCGGGCCCTGGACCGCGATCACGGCGCGGGAACGGTGTTCGTCGGTGACGGTGACCCCGGGCGCCCGCTCGGCGGCGGCGGCCTGCATCCGCCGGACCACCTCGGCGGTGTTGGCGGCGTTGGGGATGAGGAAGATCTCGGAGTCGGAGACCCGGTAGGCGATGAGGTCGTCCACCACTCCCCCGGACTCGTCGCAGCACAGCGTGTACTGGGCGCTGCCGGCGGCGATCCGGTCGAGGTCGTTGGTGAAGCACGAGTTGACGAACTCCGCGGCGCCCGGGCCGGTCACGAGCGCCTTGCCGAGGTGGCTGACGTCGAACAGCCCGACGGCCGTGCGGGTGGCGGTGTGTTCGGCGACGGTGCCGGCGTACTGCACCGGCATCGACCAGCCGCCGAACGGGGCGAAGGTCGCGCCGGCCTCCACGTGGCGGGAGTGCAGTGGTCCCTCGTGAAGGTCCCCTGTGTCTGTCATGTGGCCACTCCTCGCGCTCTACGGTCCGGCTGCCTGCCAACGTTAGTCGATAGACTATGGTGCCCCCGCCGTGGCGGTCCCGCCGCGTCGTCCGGGCATCACGACCCATCCCGTACGTCCCGCCGACCCCCAGGAGCGCTTTATGCCGACCGCGCAGTCGATCCTCACCCACAGCCCGGATCTCGCCCCGATCGAGGCGGTCACGACGCCGGTGGACGCCGACGTCGTGGTGGTCGGTATCGCGGCCGATGCCGGGGCCGGAGAGGATGCGGCGCCCGTCGTCGTCGCCCCCGGCCTGGAGGGTGTGGTCGCCGCGGCGCTCGCCGCGGTCGCGCGGTCGGTGGGCGCGTCCACCAAGGTGGCCTCCACCACCCGTGTCCCGGCGCCGGACGGTGTGTCGGCCGGGTCCGTGGTGCTGGTGGGGCTCGGGTCCTCCGACGACGAGGTGTCCGACGAGTCCCTGCGCCGCGCGGCCGGCGCCGCCGCGCGGGCCTGCCGCGGACTCGGGTCCGCCCTGGTGTTGCTGGACGCCGAGCGCGCGGAGCCGGTGGCCCTGGGAGCGGGGCTCGGATCGTTCCGCCCGGCCAAGGTCACCTCGAAAAACGACGACGACGACGAGAACAGCGATTCGCTGAAGGTGTTCGTCGCCGAGGGCGGCGCCGACGCCGTGGCCCGCGCCGCCACCGTCGCCGAGTGTGTCGGGCTGGCGCGCGATCTGGTCAACACCCCGCCCAACCTGCTGTTCCCCGGATCGTTCGCCGATCGGGCCGCCGAACTGGCCCGCGACGCCGGTCTGGAGGTCGAGGTGCTGGACGAGGAGGCGCTCACCGAAGGTGGCTACGGCGGCATCCTCGCCGTGGGCGGCGGCTCCTCCCGCGGCCCGCGCCTGGTGCGCCTCACCCACCGGGGCGCCGAGGGTCGACCCACCGTGGCCCTCGTGGGCAAGGGCATCACCTTCGACACCGGCGGCATCTCCATCAAGCCGGCCGCCGGCATGGAGCAGATGACCATGGACATGGGTGGCGCCGCGGCCGTGGTGGCCACCGTCATCCTCGCCGCGCGGCTGGGCCTGGATCTCACCGTGGTGGCGACCGTGCCCATGGCGGAGAACATGCCGTCGTCGACGGCGTACCGGCCCGGCGACGTGTTGACCATGTACGGGGGCACGACCGTCGAGGTGAAGAACACCGACGCGGAGGGGCGGCTCATCCTGGCCGACGCCATCGTCCGGGCCTGCGAGGACTCCCCGTCCCATCTCATCGACACCGCCACCCTCACCGGTGCGCAGATGGTGGCGCTGGGCAAGAAGACCCCGGGTGTCATGGGAACCGAGGACTTCCGCGACCGGGTGGCCGACCTCAGCCGGTCGGTCGGCGAGGGCGGCTGGCCGATGCCGCTGCCCGAGGAGCTGCGTGCCGGGCTGGATTCCGAGGTGGCCGACCTGACCCACGTCACCCCGCACCGGTGGGGCGGCATGCTCTCGGCCGGACTGTTCCTCTCCGAGTTCGTCGCGGACGGCGTCGAGTGGGCGCACATCGACGTGGCCGGCCCCGCCTACAACGACGGTGGCCCGGAGGGGTACCTGCCCAAGGGCGGAACCGGGGTGCCCGTGCGGACCATGCTCGCCGTCCTCGAGGACATCGCCGCCGGAGCCTGAGTCGGCCGCGGGCGGCGGGGTCAGCGCGGCTAGCCCCCCTCGGTCTCGCGCAGCCGGTCGCGGAGGCGCTCGGCCCGCTCGCGCCGCTCACGCTTGATGCGGACCTCCTCGTAGTCGCGCATCCGTTGGGGGTAGCCCTGGACGGCGGCGTCGAACAGGGGCAGCTTCAACTGCGCGGCGAGTTTGCGCGCGGTGGCCACGTCGCCGACCGGCCTGCGGGTCCATTCGCCGTCGAAGGCCACCAGGCACAGGCCGGGGACCGAGACGAGGGTTTCCGGCTCGAGATACGCCTCCACGCCCACGCGGGTGCGGCACCACCGGCGCAGGTGGTCGAGATCGGCCGGATCCGCCGGGACCCGAGGCCCACGACGCCCGAACAGGTCACGGATACCCACCGTCGGTCCTTCCGTCGGGCCCCCGTACGGGGTGAGGGCCGCCTATGGGACACGATCGTACCGACGCCCGACGCCCGTCACGCTGCGGGCGACCGGCGAATCGGGCACCCGCCGGGGTCGGGATCGGCACGTCCGCCGACGCCGAGAGGTGGCAGAGGGCACAATGGACGACGATCCTGGGTGGGGGCGCCACCGCGCATCCGGCCCCGGATCGACACGACGAACAGATAACTCACACCCACGACGCCGCTCACGCGGGCGCGGACCGCGCTTGCTGGCAGCGAATGAGAACTCTTGAGGAGTCACGACACCATGGCCTTCTCCGTACAGATGCCGGCTCTCGGTGAATCCGTCAGCGAGGGCACGGTAACCCGCTGGCTCAAGAAGGAGGGGGACACGGTCGAGGTCGACGAGCCGTTGCTCGAGGTCTCCACCGACAAGGTCGACACCGAGATCCCGTCGCCCGCCGCCGGCACGCTGAAGAAGATCGTCGCCGATGAGGACGAGACGGTCGAGATCGGCGGGGAACTCGCCGTCATCGACGACGGCTCGGGCGGGTCCGACGACTCGGACGACTCCGACGACGGCTCCGGCTCCGGCTCCGCCGATGAGGCCGACGACTCTGACGACTCTGACGATCAGGCCGATGAGGCCGACGAGTCGGATGCCGCGGACGATTCCGCGGACGACGAGCCCGCCGAGGAGCCCGCCCCGGCCAAGAAGTCCTCCGGAGGCGGGGGCGGCGGCAAGGGCACCGACGTCGTCATGCCCGAACTCGGCGAGTCCGTCACCGAGGGCACCATCACCAAGTGGCTCAAGTCCGTCGGCGACACCGTCGAGGTCGACGAGCCCCTGCTCGAGGTCTCCACCGACAAGGTCGACACCGAGATCCCCTCCCCCGTCGCCGGCACCCTGCAGAAGATCGTGGCCGAGGAGGACGAGACCGTCGACGTCGGCGCCACCCTCGCCGTCATCGGCGACGGCGACGGCGACGGCGACGCCGCGAGCGACTCCGACGACGACTCCGGCGACTCCGGCTCTGACTCTGACTCCGACGAACAGTCGGCCGAGGAGCAGAACGCCACCGACGCCAAGGACGAGGGCGTGGACGCCTCCGACGAGGACGAGGTCCCTGAGGACACCCCCGAGACCGAGAAGAAGGCCGCCGCCAAGGCGGAGTCCGGGTCCGGGTCGACGTCCGGGAAGAAGGCCGAGCAGAAGAGCGAGAAGAAGGCCGCGAAGCCGCGCGGGTCGGAGAAATCAGACGGCGGGTCCTCCGGCGACCTGCCCGAGCGCGCCGAGCCCGCGGCGGCCGCCAAGGCCGGGAGCTCGCCGTACGTCACCCCGCTCGTGCGCAAGCTCGCGCAGGAGCACGGCGTCGACCTGGACTCGGTCAAGGGCACCGGCATCGGCGGCCGGATCCGTAAGCAGGACGTCCTCGCGGCGGCCGAGGGCTCGGGTTCCGACTCCGGTTCCGAGACCCCGGCCGAGGAGAAGGCGCCCAGCGGCGGCCCGTCGAAGGCCGGCGTCCGGCCCGAGCTCGCGGAGCTGCGCGGCACCACCAAGAAGGCCAACCGGATCCGCAAGATCACGGCGCAGAAGACCCGTGAGTCGCTGCAACAGACCGCTCAGCTCACGCAGGTCTTCGAGGTGGACATGACCCGGGTGGCGCAGCTGCGCTCGCAGGTCAAGGAGCAGTTCGCCGACAAGCACGGCGCCAAGCTCTCGTACCTGCCGTTCTACGCCAAGGCGGTCGTCGAGGCCCTGGTGTCGCACCCGAACGTCAACGCGTCGTACGACGAGAAGACCAACGAGATCACCTACCACGGGTCGGTGAACCTCGGGATCGCCGTGGACACCGAGGCGGGGCTGCTCTCCCCGGTCATCCAGAACGCGCAGGACCTGGACATCCCGGGGCTGGCCAAGGCGATCATCGACCTGGCCGAGCGGGCGCGGGCGTCCAAGCTCACGCCGGACGACCTCCAGGGCGGCACGTTCACCATCACCAACATCGGCAGCGAGGGGGCCCTGTTCGACACCCCGATCCTCGTCCCGCCGCAGGCGGCGATGCTCGGCACCGGCGCGATCGTGCGGCGGCCCGTGGTGGATGCCGACGCCGACGGCGAGTCGATCGCCATCCGGTCGATGGGCTTCATGCCGCTGACCTACGATCACCGCCTGATCGACGGTGCCGACGCCGGCCGCTTCCTCACCACGGTGAAGGACCGGTTGGAGAAGGCCGAGTTCGACGGTGACCTCGACCTGTGAAGCCGGCTGATCGGTAGGTTCCGCTGAACCCCGCGACGGGCGTCCTCCTTCACGGAGGGCGCCCGTCGTCGTCGTCACACCCCTCGGCCTACCCTGGGGACATGTCGCACACCGGTCAGTCCCTCCGCCGTGACCCGGCGCCCCCGGAGATCCGTCGGCTCGGCACCGTCGAGTACAGCCCCACCTGGGAGCTCCAACGCGCCCTCGCCGAGGAGCGCGCCGACGGGCAGCGGGGCGACACGATCCTCCTCCTGGAGCACCCCGCCACCTACACCGCCGGCAAACGCACGGAGCCGTCCGACCGTCCCACCGACGGCACCCCGGTCGTCGACGTGGACCGCGGCGGCCGGATCACCTGGCACGGACCCGGCCAACTGGTGGGGTACCCGATCGTCGCGCTGACCGACCCCATCGACGTGGTCGAGTACGTCCGTCGTGTCGAGCAGGCCCTCATCTCCACCTGCGCGCGACTCGGCGTGGAGGCCGGGCGCGTCGACGGGCGCTCCGGGGTGTGGTGTGCGGCCTCGGACGGCAGGCCCGAGCGCAAGATCGCGGCCATCGGGATCCGTGTCCAGCGGGGCGTGACGATGCACGGGTTCTCCCTCAACTGCGACTGCGATCTGACCGCGTTCTCGCGGATCGTCCCCTGCGGGATCGTCGACGCCGGGGTCACCTCGCTCAGCGCCGAACTCGGTCGCGTGGTGCCGGTGTCGGAGGTTCTGGACCAGGTCACCTCCGACATGGTGGAGGCGCTGGACGGCCGACTGCCCGTGGCGTGATTCGCGCGTAGGCTTGCGGCCGTGACTGTGACTCCTGAAGGCCGCAAGCTCCTCCGTATCGAGGCCCGCAACGCCGAGACGCCGATCGAGCGCAAGCCGTCGTGGATCCGTACGAGGGCCACCATGGGTCCCGAGTACAAGGAACTCAAGACGCTGGTCAAGACCGGCGGCCTGCACACGGTGTGCGAGGAGGCCGGCTGCCCCAACATCTACGAGTGTTGGGAGGACCGGGAGGCCACGTTCCTCATCGGCGGCGAGCAGTGCACCCGCCGCTGCGACTTCTGCCAGATCGACACCGGCAAACCCAGCGCCCTCGATCGTGACGAGCCGCGGCGCGTGGCCGAGTCCGTGCGCGAGATGGGTCTGCGCTACTCCACCATCACGGGCGTCGCGCGCGACGACCTGGAGGACGGCGGGGCCTGGCTCTACGCGGAGACCGTCCGCAAGATCCACGAGCTCAACCCCAACACGGGGGTCGAGAACCTCATCCCCGATTTCAACGGGGACCCGGACCAGCTGGCCGAGGTGTTCGAGTCGCGTCCCGAGGTGCTGGCGCACAACCTCGAGACCGTGCCGCGGATCTTCAAGCGGATCCGCCCGGCGTTCCGGTTCGACCGCTCCCTCGACGTGATCCGCGCCGCGCGCGACTTCGGCCTCGTCACCAAGTCCAACCTCATCCTGGGGATGGGCGAGACCACCGACGAGATCGTCGACGCGATGCGCGACCTGCACTCCGCCGGCTGCGACATCCTCACCATCACGCAGTACCTCCGGCCCAGCCCGCTGCACCACCCGATCGACCGCTGGGTCAAGCCCGAGGAGTTCGTCGAGCTGTCCGATCAGGCCCGTGAGATCGGTTTCGCCGGCGTCATGGCCGGACCGCTCGTCCGCTCGTCGTACCGAGCCGGCCGCCTCTACGTCCAGGCGCTGGAGCACCGCGGGCAGGCGGTTCCGGAGCACCTGCAGCAGCTGACGACAGGAGGTTCGGCGTCCCAGGAGGCCTCGAGCGTCCTGGACCGCGAGCGCGCCCGCGTCTGACCCGCCCACAGTCGGCCGGGGCGGGGCACCCCTCGGGTCAGCCGCGGTTCCCGGACCGCGGTGGCGGGCACGTATCCTGATGACCATGGCGAAGAGCGAGCTCACCAAGGCGGACAAGAAGGCGGCCCGGGCCGCTCGGCGGCAGGCGGGCAAGGAACAGCGCGGCCAGATGTGGCAGGCGCTGAAGATCCAGTCCAAGCAGGACAAGCTCCTGTGGCCGCTGATGATCGGCGCGGTCGTCCTGTCGACGGTCGTGTTCTTCCTCCTCGGCATGCTGTGGGGCGGCGAGTGGTGGATGCTCCCCCTCGGTGTGCTCACCGGCCTCATGCTCGCGATGGTGATCTTCTCGCGCCGCGTGCAGAACACGGTGTACGGCAAGGCCGAGGGGCAGCCGGGCGCGGCCGCGTGGGCCCTGGACCAGTTGCGGTCCGGGTGGCGGGTCAACCAGGCCGTCGCCGCCACGACGAGTTTCGACGCGGTCCACCGCGTGGTCGGCCGGTGCGGGATCGTGATCGTGGGCGAGGGCGAGCCGCGCCGGCTCAAGCCGCTCATGGCACAGGAGAAGAAGAAGGTCGCCCGGGTCGTCGGCGACACCCCGATCTACGAGTTGATCGTCGGCGAGGAGCAGGACGCGACCCCCGAGCAGGTGCCACTGCGCAAGCTGAACCGCCGGCTCACCCGATACCCGATGAACATCAGCCGGGCGAAGGTCGACGCCCTCGACACCCGGCTCCGGGCGCTGAGCACCAAGACCGGCATTCAGAACCAGATGCCCAAGGGCCCGGTCCCCCAGGGCGCGAAGGTGCGCAACATCCAGCGCAGCGCCCGCCGCCGCGGCTGATCCGTCCGCCGTCAGGCTGTCGCAGCCACCGGGCTCACGACGCCCGCCGCCCGTCCCGGGCGGCGGGCGTCGTCTCGTCAGCGGGTACGGATCAACGGGTACGGATCAGAGTGGTGCCGGTGGCGCGGTCGTGCATGCCGCGGCCGTCCTCGTCCTGGATGAGCGGGGGCAGTAGGAAGAAGATGAACACCACGCGCACCAGCGCGCGGACGAAACCCACCCTCTCCTCGGCGTCGACCCGTGCCGTGCCGATGCCGACCAGCGCCTGCCCCGGCGTCTGGGCGAACAGCCACACGCAGACCACGCCGCTCACGCCCCACAGCAGTGGCACGGCCCAGCTGGAGACGGCGGAGAACGAGTCGCCCCCCAGCGTCTCCGGGCCGAGCAGCATCACGAGGATCGCGACCAGCCCGTAGGCGAGGAACCAGTCCACCGCCAGCGCGCCGACACGCACGCCCAACGGGGCGATCGAGCCCGCGCCGGACGCCGGGAGACCGAGATTCTCACCCTTGTACTTCTGCTCCGGCCCACTGCCGGAGGTGGGGCCGGACAACCATGATCCCGCAACGTCACGCATACTGCCCAGGGTAGCCGGGCGACCTGCCGATCCCCATGTCGGCGATACCCCGCTTCGGGTGACTAAACTGACCCTATTGGGAGGGACCCACCCGGCCGGTGACGTAACACCAGCGAAACATTCGCTTGACGGCCGGGCAACACCTCGCCCATATCGTGAGGTCACCGCACGACGGGAGACACCGGTTTCCCGTCGCACTTCAGAGACGAGGAGCGAATCGTGGCATTCTCCACGCCGGACGAGGTCATCAAGTACGTCAAGGACGAGGGCGTCGAGTACGTCGACATCCGGTTCACCGACCTGCCGGGTAACGAGCAGCACTTCACGATCGCCGCAGCGGCGCTCGACGAGGACATGTTCGAGGACGGCCTGGCCTTCGACGGCTCCTCCATCCGGGGGTTCCAGTCGATCCACGAGTCCGACATGATGCTCCTGCCGGATGTCGCGACGGCCCGTCTCGACCCCTTCCGCAGGGCCAAGACGCTCAACATCAGCTGCTTCGTCCACGACCCCTTCACCCGTGAGGCCTACAGCCGCGACCCGCGCAACGTCGCCCGCAAGGCCGAGGAGTACCTGCTCTCCACCGGCATCGCCGACACGTGCTTCTTCGGGGCCGAGGCCGAGTTCTTCGTCTTCGACTCCGTCCGCTACGGCTCCGGCACGAACCACGGCTTCTACGAGGTCGACTCCAGCGCCGGCCACTGGAACACCGGTGCCTCCCAGGAGGCCGACGGTTCGGCCAACCTCGGCTACAAGGTCCGCGAGAAGGGCGGGTACTTCCCGGTCGCCCCGTACGACCACTTCGTCGACCTGCGCGACGAGATGTCGACCAATCTCACCAACGCCGGTTTCGAGCTCGAGCGTCTGCACCACGAGGTGGCCGGCGCCCAGCAGGAGATCAACTACAAGTTCAACACCCTGCTGCACGCCGCGGACGACGTCCAGCTGTTCAAGTACATCGTCAAGAACACCGCCTGGAAGAACGGCAAGTCGGCCACGTTCATGCCCAAGCCCCTCTTCGGCGACAACGGCTCGGGCATGCACGCCCACCAGTCGCTGTGGAAGGACGGCAAGCCGCTGTTCCACGACGAGTCCGGCTACGCGGGGCTGTCCGACATCGCCCGCTACTACATCGGCGGCATCCTGCACCACGCGCCGTCGCTGCTGGCGTTCACCAACCCCACGATCAACTCGTACCACCGGCTCGTCCCGGGCTACGAGGCCCCGATCAACCTGGTGTACTCGCAGCGCAACCGCTCGGCGTGTGTCCGGATCCCGATCACCGGCAACAACCCCAAGGCCAAGCGCATCGAGTTCCGCTGCCCCGACTCGTCCGGCAACCCGTACTTCGCGTTCGCCGCGATGATGATGGCCGGCATCGACGGTGTGAAGAACAAGATCGAGCCGATGGCCCCGGTCGACAAGGACCTCTACGAGCTCCCGCCGGAGGAGGCCGCCGACATCCCGCAGGCGCCCACCTCGCTGCCCGCCGTCATCGACCGTCTCGAGCAGGACCACGAGTACCTCACCGAGGGTGGCGTGTTCACCGAGGACCTCATCGAGAACTGGATCTCGTACAAGCGCGAGAAGGAGATCGCCCCGGTGAACCTCCGTCCGCACCCGCACGAGTTCGAGCTCTACTACGACTGCTGACAGCTAAACCCCTCTGAACAGGGGAAACGCTAGCCGGAATCGCCCCCGGTACGCAGTCGGTACGCAGGAGATCCGACCCGCGACCTCATCGCACCACCGACGAGGTCGCGGGTCGCGTCGTCTCCGGAGTCCATAAGGTGCCCGTACACGTCGAGGGTGACCCGCGCCGACTGGTGCCGCATCCGCGCCTGGATCGTCTTAATGTCCGCTCCCCCGGCAATCAGGATGCTCGCGTAATGGTGCCGACAATCGTGGTGGGTGAACCGCTCCGGCAGACCAGGAACCCGACCACGCGCCTCGCGGACAGCCCGCTCGACCTGGAAGTCCCTCGCCGGACCACCGAGCCCGTTGGTCACCACGTAGTCGGTGCCCCAGGTCGCCACCGACTCCGACAACAGCAGCGCCAGATCCCGCGGCACTGGGACCGTCATCTCCGAGCCCGACGTCTTGAGAGGCGCCCCGCCGGCCTGGAACCGTGGTGTGACCGATCCGCGCATGAAGTCGACGTCGTCGACCCGCAGACCGCACACCTCCCCCAGCCGTAGACCAGCGAACGCTCCGAGCAGAATGGCCGGCCGCAGGTGCTCCGGCATCTCGTCGTGCAACGCCCAGATCTGCTCCGTCGTGGCGACGTAGACCTTGGTCTTACCCATCGGTGGGGACGTCCGCCTCGAGCAGGGAGAACGCTGCAAGATCCCGTCGTGGACCGCGTCCGCCATGACATGCGCCAAGCGGGAGTGCAGCGCGTAAATCGTCGACGCCGCCAACCCCTCCCCCTGCATCGACGCAATCCACGACCGGACCATCGTCGGCCGCACGTCGGAGAGCCGCTGGTCCCCGAACGCCGCCACGATCCTCTTAACATGCGTCCGCGCCTGCCGAACCGTCGACGGCCGATGCACCTTGTACGCCTCGAGCCACTGCTCGCACCACTGCTCGACCGTGAGTTGCGCGTCCTCCGGCCGGATATAGTCCCCGCGCACGAGCGCAGCCGAGATCCCGTCGACGTGACGTTGTGCCTCGACCCTCGTCGGGAACGCCCGCGTGACTTCGACGCCGCGGTCGTCGACCCATCGGGCACGCCACCTCGAGCCGCGCCCGTAGTCCCTCGACTTCGACCCGTCGGCCCTATGCCAGCGGTCCTCGACCCCGGCCCGCCGACTACGCCTCGGAGTCACCGTTGTCTCCGAACGTCTCCAGCGACCTCGTCTGTCGTTGTCTGTAACAACCGTTGCGCCTGGTGCTGCTCAGACGGCGAGAGCCTCAGATAGAGCTCATTGTCGTCGACTAGCTCCTCCAGGTCTCGCTGGAGCTCAGTAGCCTCACGAGCTTGATTCCGAAGGAGCCAGAACGCCCGATCGAGAGCCCGCATGAGCGTGCGGATCTCCTCAATCTGGCCGGTCGGGTCACCCGGCGCAGTCATGTCGTCGATCGAGACCTCGAAAATCTCAGCCAGTGCCAACGCCTCTCCGAGTGGGAGCACTCTCGAAGCCCGCTCGACCTTATGCACAGTCGATTGAGTCCACCTGTAGCCGTGCTCCGTCATCAGACTCGCCAGGTCCGACTGCGTCATGTTCGAACGTTTCCGCAGGTCAACGAGCGACCGGGCGAACGCCTCCTCCGGCATCTCGAGGGGCGGTGCTCCGTCCTGGTCACCATCTAGGTCCATGCCGGCCAACGATAATCCACATCCGCAGTTTTACCAACCTTGACAATTCTGAATCGGCGTTTAGTATAGCTCCAACCCATCCACATTCCACCTTGGATTATCCAACGGGAGCAGCAATGTCAGATCAGATTCTTTCGACCGCCGAAGTCGCCGCGGCGACCGGGATCCCCGTCGGCACCTTGCGCTACTGGCGCCACTGCGACGAGGGGCCCGCCTCATTCCGCGTGGGTCGTCGGGTGGTCTACCGCCGCGCCGCCGTCGAGGAATGGCTCAACGCGCAGGAGGCCACAACTACCCGCGGCGGTGTCGCATGACCGCGCAGCCCGTCCTCCCCCTAGACCGAGAAGCAGCTATCCGCCACGGAATTCTCGACAAGAATTCCCTGCCCCTCGAGCGCAGCCTCACGGAGGGAACCCCCTGACATGACCACCCCAACGCAGAACGCCCCGGCAGGGAGCCGAGGCGCTTGCGAAATGAACTTTGGCGGGTTCATCCGTAAGCGTATCGCAGCAGCCCGACGCCTGGAGCCGTTCGACTGCGGACACGCCGACCACTGGCTCACCCCATGCAACCGGCCCACCCTCACCGCGGAATCCGTCCTCGCCTCCGTCATCCACCTCAACGGGCACGGCCACTGGAGCAAAGACGACCTCCGCCGCGCCTGGACCGTCGCAACGACAGACAAGGAGCGCACCATCCTCTGTGCAGCCGCAAAGGAGGTCGCAGCGTGAACCGTGACCTCTTCAACGGACAAGAAGCCTTCTGGCACCTCGTCGGCATCGCGCAGGAGTGGGACGAACGGGAACCCACGCCGCAGGACCGCGCAGACATCGAACTATGCAAGGCAATCGCGCTCTCCGAGATCGCATACAACCTGTCGACCATGCGCCGCGATCGAGGGGGAGATCAGTGACCACCACCTCCGAAGTGGGCCTCCTCGACTACGTCATCACTGGCGATTGGCTCGACGCGCAGCACTACCCGCCGGTCAAGTTCGCAGTGCCCGGCCTCATCCCGGAAGGCTTCGGCCTCCTCACGGGACCGCCCAAGGCCGGCAAGTCGTGGGCGGTCATGGGACTCGGCCTCGCCGTCGCATCCGGCGGCAGAGCCTTCGGACACATCGACGTCGGAGAACCACGCCCGACCTTGTACTTGGCACTCGAGGACGGGGAGCGAAGAGTCCAGAGCCGCGCCCGACACCTCCTCCAAGGCGCTCCGATCCCGGCCCGCATGAACTTCGTCACCGACGTCCCCCCGCTCCTGGTCCTCGACGTCCTCGACGCCTGGCTCGACGCCAACGCAGGACAGACACCCCTCGTAATCCTCGACACCCTCGGCCGCGTCATGCCCTCATCCCGCCCCGGCGAATCCGCATACGAGAGGGATTACAGAATCGGAACCAAGCTAAAGCGATCAACCGACGCGCACCCCGGCTCGACGCTCCTCGTCGTCCACCACACCCGCAAACAGGCCGGCGACGACTGGATGGACTCCACCTCCGGCACGAACGGACTCAACGGATCGGCCGACTTCACCGTCAACCTCAGCCGCGACCGCAACAGCGACGAAGGACTCATCCGCGTCACCGGCCGCGACGTCATCGAAGGCGAATACTCCGTCACCGTCACCGACGGAGCGTGGACCCTCTCAGGCGACAGTCTCGACGCCGCCGCCCAGGCCGCACAACAGACCAAGGCCACAAGGAACCTCAGCGACGACGCCGCCGCGATCGTCCGCTACGCCACCGACCACGGCCCAGTCAGCCCACAGGCGATCGCCACCGCCCTCGACCTACCCGGCACAACAGTCCGCCAGTACTGCCTCCGCGCAGTCGACACCGACCGCCTCCAGAAGTACGGACGCGGCCTCTACGGGCCTGTCACAAGTGTCACAAGTGTCACTAACTCCGAGCACGACCCCGACAACGTGACAGTCGTGACAGATGTGACAGCACCCCTAAACGTCCTCGCGTTCGAAAGGAACCACCAGTGATCCGCCTCGAAGGCACACCCGAGTTCGACGTCAGCACCCGACGCCGCTGGACCGTCCTCACCATCGGCCACGACCGATTCCTCCTCACCGACGCCGAAGCCCTCCACCTCGCAGACCTCCTCGTCGACGCCAGCGAAAGGACCACCCAGTGAGCAGCGACCAAGTCCGCCTCGAAGCCGCCCGACTCGCCCTCAAATTCCTCGTCAACACCGACCCAGTCGAAAACGAACGATCATTCCTCACCGCCCTCAAGGCAGTCGAGGACCCACACGAACGGATCTCCGTCGCCTTCAACGCCGCCCGCATCCTCGCCTGGCAACTCCGAGAAGCCGCACAGATCGCCGGCACCCTCGACCAGATGACAGACGAAGTCAACAGGACCCTCTTCGATCTCGTCCTGCCCACCGACGAGGAGCAGCCATGAGCCGGGAAGGAATCGAACGGATCCTCCTCCAAGAAAAGATCCGCCGCGACCTCGCACAACTCGACGCCAGACTCGACGCCCTCGAAGCACAACTCAACGACGAAAGGAGGACCAATGCTCCACAGACCATGTCTCCGGTGCGGTGAACCAGTCGCCGGCGCCTCCTGGTGCGACAACCACAAACCGCAGCCAACCAAGAGCCGCCGCGCCCGCGGATACGAAGGCCAATGGCGCAAGGTGTCCGCCCGCGCACGCCGCAAGCAGCCCTGGTGCTCCGACTGCGGAACCGTCGAAGACCTCACCGCCGACCACTCACCGGAAGCATGGGCAGCCCACAACGCCGGCAAACCCATCACGCTCGATCTGATCGATGTCGTCTGCCGCGCATGTAACGCCCGACGCGGAAACGTCCGGGGGGATGCACCCGGGTGGACCTCTCCGGCACCCTCCGGCAAGGCACACAGGCGATCTCAATATGTGGGAGAGCCGGAATGAAAGGCGGCCCGAAGGGTCCGAGGGTCATGGATCCGTTGCCCTGGAGGCCGCGGAAGCGTGGGTCGGAGCAGTTCGTCGAGTTCGCTCGCCGCTACCTGGTGACGCCGAAGGGGCAGGGTGCCCGCAAGCCGGTACAGGTCAGGGAGTGGCAGCGGGATCTCGTCGGGACGTTGTTGGACGAGGATCGGCCGTTGGTGGTCTGGTGTCTGCCTCGCGGTCAGGGGAAGTCGACGATCACCGCGGCCTTGGCTCTGCATCACGTGTTTATGTCTGGGATCGAGGGTGCCCGCGCTGTCATCGTCGCCCAGGACGAACGCTCCGCCACGAGGATGCTGTCGACCGCGGCCCGCATGGTGGCGCTTAACGAGGAGCTCGACTCGCGGGCATGGGTGTACAAGGACCGCATCACGATCCCGGCGACTGACTCGCACATCGTGGCCCTGCCTGGTGAGGCTGCTCGGATCGAGGGTGAGGCCGCGTCTCTGGCGATCTGTGACGAGGTGGGGATTGTCCGCCGGGATGCGTTTGAGTCTCTGTTGCACTCGACGGGAAAGGTGGAGGGGTCGAAGCTCCTGGCGATCGGTACTCCGTCGCCGCCGTCGTGGCGGGAGACGTCACCGTTGCTGGATCTGGTCCTCGACGGCCGGAGCAATCCGGATAACCCGAACCTTCGAGTGGTCGAGTATTCCGCCCCGGTGGGGTGCGCTGTCGACGACGAGGAGGCATGGGCGGTCGCCAACCCTGGTCTTGACGACCTGGTGCAGCGTTCGGCTCTCCGCGCTGCTCTGCCACCGCGGTCGAGGGAGTCGGAGTTCCGCCGTGCCCGTTTGGGTCAGTGGGTGGAGCAGGACGATGCCGCGTTCCTGCCGCCTGGTCTGTGGCCGAAGCTGTCGACCGGGGTCGGGATTCCGGACGGGGAGCGGGTGGTCCTGGCCCTCGACGGATCGTTCAACGGAGACGCAACCGCTCTGGTGGTGGCGACCGTGGACAAGCATCCGCACATGGACGTGGCCGGCCTCTGGGAACCGCCGGACGGGGACGAAGCCTGGCGGGTTCCGATCCTCGAGGTGGAGCAGACGATCCGTGACGCCTGCCGGCGTTGGGACGTGGTCGAGGTGACCGCGGATCCGTTCCGGTGGGCGCGGACGCTCCAGCTCCTCAACTCGGAGGGGATCTTCGTGACCGAGTTCAACCAGACCTCGGCACGCCTCACCCCGGCCACGACGGACGCCTATCAGGCCGCGATCAACGGGGAGATCTCCCACTCAGGGAACAAGGATCTCGGCCGCCATATCGGCAACGCCACGGTGACCGAGGACGCCCGAGGAGTCCGACTAGCGAAAGAGAAGAGAGGAAGTCACCGCCGCATTGACCTCGCCGTATGCGTGGTCATGGCACACAGTCGCGCCACCTGGCGCGCATCCACGAAGAAGAGAAAGAAAGCACGAGGTTTCAAGTCATGAACGATCTACTCACAGCACTGTTGCAGCAGCTCGACGGCCCCGCCGCCCGCCTGGACCGGCTGGACCGCTACTACCACGGTCAGCAGCCGCTCGCCTTCCTGGCACCGGAGGCCCGCGCAGCCCTCGGAGACCGCCTCGACCGCCTCGCCGTGAACATCCCGCGCCTCCTGGTGGACTCGATCGCCGAACGCCTCCGCATCGTCGGGTTCGACCGCGACGACGTCTGGCCCGCCTGGACCGGATCCGACCTCGACCAGCTCGCACCCCTGGCGCACCGGGAAGCCCTCACCCTCGGCACCTCCTACGCCGTGGTGTGGGCGCACCCCGACGGCCGGCCGAACGTGTCGATCGAGTCTCCGCGACAGGTGACGGTCCTCAAGGATCCGTCGACGCGCCGGATCGTCGCCGCGGTCAAACGCTGGCGCACGGACTCGACGACCGAGGCGGTCCTGTATGAGCCGGACAAGATCACCCGGTACTCCGCGAACACTGTGGGCGCGACGACGGTGGGTTTCCGCACCACCGCGGTCCTCGACAACCCGCTGGGAGTGGTGCCGGTGGTCGCTTTCCGTAACGCCACACGTCTCCTGGAGGACGGCCGGTCGGAAATGGAGGACATCTTGGGTCTCACCGATGCCCTCTCGAAGCTGACCGTGGACATGATGGTCGGTTCGGAGTACACCGCCCGCCCGCGCCGGTGGGCGACCGGCCTGGCCCTCGGAGAGGACGAGGACGGGGAGGAGATTTCCCCGATCGAGGAGGGTGACCGGATGATGATTAACGAGGAGCCGGACGGCAAGTTCGGTCAGCTCCCCGGCTCGGATCTCGCAGGGTACGAGACGGCGATCGGCACGATCATGCGCCAGATCTCCGCGGTGTCCGGTCTGCCGGAGCACATGCTCGGAATCGGTGGGGACAACCCCACGTCGGCCGACTCGATCCGCGCCTCTGAAGCCGCGTTGACGGCCCGCGCCGAAGCCCGTCAAGCCGCGTTCGGACGGTCCTGGGAGCAGGTGGCGCGCCTCATGGTCGCCGTCCGCGACGGAGTCGATCCGGAGCGTGTCGAAGTCCGAGTCAAGTGGGCCGACCCCTCCACCCGCTCCGTCGCCCAGGAGGCCGACGCGGTGACGAAGCTCTACTCGGCCGGCCTCCTGCCCGCCTCGACGGCCCTGGCCCGTCTGGGATACACCGCGGACGAGATCGAGGAGATCCGCGCCGCACGCCGCGCCGAAGCACTCGACACCGCAGGGGTGGACATGCTCCGAGGTCTCGCCTCATGAGTTTCCGAGACGAACTCCTCGGACTGGGCAGTCGCGCAGAGGCCGCCGTGGTCGAGGTGTACCGCCGATATCTCGACGCCACCATCACCAGGGAGCAAGCGGTCGAACTCCTCGCGGTCCTGGTGCAGAAGTACAACCTCCAAGCCGCGACCCTCGCGGATCTGTCACTGTCCGCGACTCTCATGGTCGAGACCGCCGCCCCGGTCCCGGTCGCCATGACCACCCGCGCAACGGACCTAGAGAGGCTCTCCAAGGCCGCGTCGACGGTCCTGGTGGTCGCTGAGACCTCCGAGGTACCGGAAGCCATTGTCGCCCGCCTGGCACGCGCTGAGACGTTCAACGCAGGGCAGACCGCCTACACCGACGGAATCGCCACCTCGAAGGCCACGAAGGGGTGGATCCGCGGGATCTCCCCGAACTGTTGCCAACTGTGTCGGTGGTGGTGGCGAGAGGGTCGAGTCTGGCCGAAGGACCATCCGATGCCAACACACAAGGGGTGTACGTGCTCCCCGATCCCGGTCGTCCGCGACGACATTGCTTCGACCGGTCACACCAGGCGTCTCGCTCGAGTCGCCGCTACGGAAGGAACAGCATGACCGACCAGCAGACCCCCGACGTGGTCGAGGACAACCCCGAGGTCGCATCTTCACGTGAGTCATTTGACTCACCTGCACCCGCTCCGGAGGTCGAGGAGACCGTCGAGACCGTGGAGGAGCCGGATACGTTCCCCCGCGAGTACGTCGAGAAACTCCGCGACGAGAACGCCCGATACCGGCAGCGCGCAGGGAAGGCCGACGACCTCGCCCGCCGGGTCCACCGCCTCATGGTCGAACAGACCGGACTCCTCGCAGACCCCGAGGACCTCGAATACGACGAGGAACACCTGGACGACCCGGAGAAACTGCAGTCTGCAGTTGACGATCTCCTGGCCCGTAAGCCGCACCTCGCGGCACGCCGCCCCCGCGGCAACATCGGGCAGGGGATCCCCGACGCCGGCACCACCGACCTCGCCTCGATCCTGCGACGAGCAGCCAACTAGGAGCAGCCGTGGACAGTCAAGACGCGCACCGCCTCTGGATCCAGCTCCGGCGCATCGCGGACGCCCTCGAGCGCATCTCCCCGCCACCGCCGAAGTCGGAGACGGAGAGCAACCCGAGGAGAGGCATGGTGTACTAGAACGTCACGTGACATAATGGTGGGGACGGTCCTGGTGGCCGTCCCCATCGTTGCCCTGGCGGCAAGGGTCGAGACCATCTCCCCATCGCCTAGAAAGGGCAACTCCCATGAGTTCACCGACTCCCCCCGCAGCGCACTCCACCGCGGACCATCCGACCCTCATCAAAGACCAAGTCGCCTCGCTGCTGGTGCAGCCGCTCGAGGCCGCCAGCGTGGTCCTGTCATCCGGTGTCCGGATCTTCGACTCCTCGGAGCCGCTCCGAATCCCGCGCCTCGTCTCTAGCGGCACCGTCGACTACGTCGGGGAAGGCGAGCTGATCCCGGACGACTACGACGTGACGTTCAACGAGATCTCGCTCATGCCGACGTCGCGGAAGTCGATCAAGTCGATCACCCGGTACACCTCGGAGCTGCTCCGCGCCTCCAGCGTCAGCCTCGACTCCGTCCTCAAGTCGCGCCTCGTCTCCGACGTGTCCGCCAAGCTCGACTCCGAGCTCCTGGCCGGCGCCGGCACCGACGACGGGATCACCGGGATCGTCAACCAGACCGGAGTCCAGACCGGCACCCTCGACACCGCCGATCCGGATGCGTTCCTCGACGCCCTCGCCCTGGCATCCGCCGAGGAGGTCACCCCGAACCGCTGGATCATCAACGGCGCCGACTTCATCGCGATCCGCAAGCTCAAGGACACGTCCGAGAAGTACTTGCTGGAGTCGGATCTGACCAGGGATGCCACGCACCGTCTGTTCGGTGTGCCGGTCACCGTCACGAACAAGATCCCGGCCGGCACCGCGGTCCTGGCGGACATGTCCCAGATCGCCGTCGTGCGTGACGTGAACCCGTCGGTCACGGTCCTCGCGGAGCGGTACGCCGAGTACGACCAGATCGGCCTCCGCGTGGTCTGCCGCTACGACCTCGGCCTCCTCCACCCCGAGGGTGTCGTCGTCCTCACCGCGGCCGACGCGGGCTGACAATGGTCACCGGTCAACGAGTGGCCGAGTTCGTGGGCCGGGGCGACGATCAAGCGTTCGTCGCCCTGGCCTCCGAGCATGTCCAGATCATCACCGCTATGGCCCGCGGGTACACCAGGGATCGAGGGTTCGAGAACGGGGAACCGGCCGAGGATCTCGCCGCGGTCATCGTCACCGCCACGGCCCGCCTCCTGGCGAACCCCGACCAGGTGCCGAACGACCTCACCGCGGGATCGTTCTCGAAACGCACCTACGCCGGGTTCACCGGCTGGTCTCTGGCCGAGACGTTCATCCTCGACAGGTACCGCAAGCGGGCGACGTGACCCGTCCGGTACGCAGTGGGTACGCAGGAGTTTCCAAACTCGACAACTGTAGCCAACGCTACCGGCAGGGAAACCGCAGGTCAGGCAACATGGCCCACTACAACCGTATTCAGCAAACGCGCAGGACGTGATCCGAGCTCTACTACGACTGCTGACCCTCATACCCGCCCTGACCTGCCTCCGCGCAGGCCGGGGCTGGCATCGACTTCGGTAGTAGTGCCGGGCGCCGCCCGCGCGGTCATCATCTCGATGGCCGGGCGGGCGGCGTCTTGTGTCATGCCTGTTCTGCTGTGCGCCACACCGCCACGCGACGACGGGCGACTAGTTGCTCGCGTGGCCGAAGGTCCACGCGTCCACCGACGAGATCCGGACGCGCATGACCGGGATCGGCCCCTTCGCTCCTCGCTGCCAGGCGTCCGTGACGTGGATGAACGAGGCCACCCTGTCCTCCCCGTCCAGAGCCTCCTCGTACTTGGTGATGCCGATCTGCCGGAATGCACTGGCCTGGGCATCAGCCACCTCCTCGGACTTCTCATCACCCGTCAGCGCGTCGAAGGTGGCCGCCTGGATCCGCATGAACTCACCCTCGGTGGTGAGGTTCCCTTCCCAGGTGTTCCCGTTGATCACCAGGGTGATCGGGAAGTTCACGGGAGCCTGCTCGATGCCCTCTGCCATCTGGCGGAGCAGGTAGTCGAGGTCGGTTGCGCCTTCATTACCGGTAGTCACGGCTCGAGTGTATCGGCGCGAGGCGGGCACGCCGCCGGGACGCGGTCGTCCCGCACACCCCGCTACAGCTGCTGAGCCCCTCCGGACCGCAAAAACCCTGAACCGCCCGGCCGTCCCGGCCGGGACGCCTACGGTGGTGGCAGGTAAGCAGCCACTGCCGGGCAGGACGCCGGGAAGGAGCCGGACCACATGGACACCGACGAGTTCGACTTCCGGAGTTCCTCGCCCCGGGCCCGGCCGCTCAAGGTCGTCGCCGCAGCACTGGATCCCGGACACGACCCCGAGACCGACCGGCAGGGGCAGGGCTATCCGGTCCTGCTCAAACTGTCGAGGGTGCTGGCCCCCGAAGAGGCGCGCCTGATCCTCGAGCGCAACCCCTTCCTCCACGCCGTGGCCGGTTCCCGCAAGCTCATCGCCATGGACACCTCGGTGGAGACGCTCCGTGAGCAGAAGGACCGGCTCCAGCTCCTGCTCGCCGAGGTCGAGGCCGACGCGCTGGCCGAACAGGCGCGGATGCGGATGGAGGAGCACCGCGCGGCCGAGCTGCGGCTGGCGGAACTGCGCCGTCGCAACGAGGTGCTCGGCGAGATCGAGTGGTGACCGGGTTCGAGTGGTGAATCCGCGGCGACGTGGGAGAGTTCACCCATGAACTCCCCGATACGTTCCGACACCGTCTCCGGCGCCGCGCGCTCCGCCGCCGACCATCCCGCGCTCGAGTGGCTGGCCCGCGCCGGATACGTCATGAACGGCGTGCTCCATCTGCTCATCGGCTGGATCGCCGTCCGGATCGCTCTCGGGTCGGGCGGTGGCGAGGCATCCAACTCGGGTGCGCTGGCGGAGATCGCGAGCGCACCGGGCGGTCAGGTCATGCTGTGGGTCGGCGCCGTGGGCTTCCTCGCGCTGGGTCTGTGGCAGATCACCGAGCTGTTCCTCGGCTCCGAGGAGACCTCTGACCGGATCAAGGCGGCGGCCAAGGCGGCCGTGTACGTGGTCCTGGGACTGACCACCGCGCGGTTCGCCTCCGGGGGCGGGGGGTCCGATTCCGCGACCGCCTCCGGCGCCACGGCCGGGCTGCTCGGCTCCGGGGTGGGGAAGATGGCCCTGGTCGTCGCCGGGATCGCCATCCTCGCGGTGGGCGGCTACCACGTCTACAAGGGGGCCACCACGAAGTTCGTCGAGGACCTCGAACGCACCGGGTCCGGGGAGGTCGGCCGGGCCATGATCATCACGGGCCGGGTGGGGTATGTCGCCAAGGGCATCGCCTTGGCGATCCTCGGGGGCCTGGTGATCGCGGCCGTCGTGACCGCGGATCCGGAGAAGGCGGGCGGGCTGGACGCCGCACTGCGGGCGGTCGGCGAGCAACCCTTCGGTCAGGTACTGCTGGTGCTCACCGGGGCAGGGATCGCCCTGTACGGCCTCTACTCGATCGGGCGGGCCCGGTACGGCCGGATGTGACCCGGCCGCGCAGGGCGTGACACGGCCGGGCACTCCCCCGCCGGGCGTGACACGGCCGGGCGTGACACGGCCGGGCGTGCCTCAGCCGAGCTTGGGGAAGTTCCCCGGGCAGTAGGTCCCCACCGCGGCGCCGAGGAAGAAACCCTGGCCATCCGCGTCGAGGCGGGCCCGCTCACCCAGCCATCCGGAGACCTCGTCCATCTGCTGCCCGCCGTCGAAGCGGCCGCAGGCCTCGGTGGCGGTGGCGACCGGGTCCACGCCCTCGGGCAGGACGACACCCCGCCGCTCGAGCAGGGCGACGAAGTCCCCCGCACCCGGAGCCGGCGGCGCGGGCTCCGCGGGAGCGGGTTCCGGAGCGGGTGCGGGCGCGTCCTCGGGCGGAGGCAGTGGCTCGGGCTCCCCCGGCATCGGCTCCGGAGCCGGTGACTGCGGCGGAGGGGGCGGGACGGGACCGGTGGGCTTCTCCGGCCGCTCCTCGGCGAACGGCGACGACGAGGCGGCCGACGCGGCCGGGTCCGAGGACACCTCCGGGGCCTGACCGTCCACCGTCGCCCCGCCGCACCCCGCGAGGAGGGCCACCGCCGCGGCCGAGGTGACGCCGCTGGCGATCAGGCGGATGCGTGAACTCATGGTGCGCATGCTAGGTCACCGCGCCCGCGGCGCGGGCAGAAGCACCGTCGCGACCACGCCGCGATGGTCCGTCCTGGCCACCTCCACGGTGTCCGTGTCCCCCACCGCGACCGCTCCGCGGGCCAGCACGTGGTCGATCCCGATGAGCGGGGGGATCCGTCGACCCGCCGGCCAGGTGGGCACCCAGCCGTCACTCCCGCCGGAGACGGAGTCGGTGTACCCGAGGCCCCTCAGGTCACGGAACCGTACGTGATCCCAGGTGGCGTTGAAATCCCCGCCCACCACCACCGGCGCGGGTCCGGGAAGGCTGCCGAGGTACCAGCGCAGGCGATCGGCCTCCTCCACGGCGGCGGGGGCGTCGAACACCGGGGCGACCGGGTGCGCGGCCACCACCGTCACCGGGCCGCCCGGCCCCGCCATCTCGGTGCGTACCAGCCCGAGGCTGAAGCCCGGGACCCGCTCGGGCGGGGAGAGCGGGAACCGCGACCACACCGCGACCCCCTGCGTCGTGGGAGCGGTCGAGGCGGCCTCGTGCGGCAGCAGCCCCATGAGACCCGCCGTGCGCAGCGCGTCCGCCGCCTCCGGGGTCGTCTCCACGGTCATGAGCAGATCGACTCCGCCGGTGCGGACTGCCCGGACCACGTCGTGTGGGGCGGCTCGGCCGAACTCGAGGTTCTGCACCATCACCCGCATCGGGATGCCCTCGTCGTCGTCGATCTGGCGTGGCGGTGCCACGAGGGGCCCGTACTGGACCACCCCGGCGCCCACCAGCACGACGGCGATGATCCCGAGCAGCACCGACCGCGCACGCAGTGCCGCGATCAGGGCCACCAGGGAGAACGCCCAGGCGGCGACCGCGAAGCTCGCGAGCACCGGTACGGCCGGGATCTCCGAGCGGGAGTGGTGTAGCGCCACACCCGCGCCGGCGACGAGCGCGGCGAGGACGGCGACGGCCCGGGCGACCGGGCGGCGAGGGCTCAACGCAGGAACTTGCGCAGGTCCCCCAGCGCGGCGATCACGCGGTCCAGGTCGTCGCCGTTACGCACCATCGAGCGCACCGTCTCGGCGACCGACGCCACGGTCGGTGAGGACGACGACGCAGCCCCGGGCGCGGCGGGACCTTCCACCGGGTGGCCCACCAGCGCGCCGGAGGCCGCACGGGCCGATCCCGCGCGGCGGCGGTCCGGGCCGAGGTCCACCTCGAAGCGGTCGCCCTTGTCGTCGGAACCGAGGCAGCGGACCCGCTCGTCGGCCGGCACCCCGGCGGCGCGGACGGCGTCGACGAACTCGTACAGCTCGCCGTAGGTCACGCCGTCGAGGGTGAGGGTGAGGTTCATGGTCACAGGCATGGACCCAGGTTATCGGCGTGGGAGCACCTGCCGCATCAGGGACGACCCTGGTCCCGGACCCGGCTCACCCCCGGGGCCGGCGTCAGTCCTCGCCCCAGAACACGTGGTCGACCGCCTTGCGACCTAGACGGGTCACGCGCAGGTACTCGTTGAGGAACCCCGCGCCGTCGGCGGAACCGGTGCAGATCATCGCCACCGCCGCCAGGATCGAGCCCTGACCCGGCAGTTGGTCGACCGCCTTGCCGCGCGCCAGGACCAACGCGTTGCGGGCGTGGGCGGCCATGAGCCACGAGTCGACCAGTGCGTCGCGCTCGGACTCCGGCAGCAACTCGGCCGAGGCGGCGGCGTCGAGTGCCTCGAGTGTGGACGTCGTGTGCAGCCCGGGCACCCTGGCGGCGTGCTGCATCGTCAACAACTGGGCGCTCCACTCCACGTCGGCCAGGCCACCGCGGCCGAGTTTGGTGTGGGTGGCCGGATCCGCGCCACGCGGCAGGCGCTCCGAGTCGATCCGCGCCTTCATCCGGCGGATCTGCTGCACGACCTTCGGGGGCACGCCCTGCTCCGGGTAACGGAACTCGTCGATCATGTGGAGGAAATCCAGCCCGAGCTCGCGGTCCCCGGCGGCGAACGAGGCCCGCAGCAGCGCCTGCAACTCCCACGTCTCGGCCCACTTGGCGTAGTAGGCACGGTAGGAGGCCAGGGTGCGCACGAGTGGGCCGTTCCGGCCCTCCGGGCGTAGGTCGGCGTCCAGGTCCAGCGGGGGATCCGACGACGGCGAGGCCAGCAGCTTGCCCACCCGCTCGGCCACCTGCGTGGCCCACCGGACCGCCTCGTCCTCCTTGGCGCCCTCGACCGGGTCGCACACGATCATCACGTCCGCGTCGCTGCTGTAGGACAGCTCGTCCCCGCCGAGCCGCCCCATCCCGATGTAGGCGATGCGGGCCGGCGCCGCACCGCCCTCGGGCATCATGTCGCGGACCACGGCGGCCAGGGATGCCTCGAGCACCGCCCGCCACACGGCCGACAGTCGCCGCCCGACATCGGGTACGGAGATCATCTGCAGGACGTCGGCGGCCCCGATCCGGGCCAGCTCGGCGCGGCGAAGCGACCGCGCCGTGGCGATGACCCGCTCGGGAGTGGGGTGCCGGGCGGCGGAGGCGGTGAGCGCGGAGGCGATGTCGGAGACCTTGGAGGCCACGAGCACCGGGCCCTGCGCGCCGTCGGTGAGGTCGGGGATCACCTCGGGGTTGCGCATGAGCAGGCCCGCGACGAACGCCGAGGTCCCCAGCACCCGCACGAGGCGGCGGGCCACGATGCTGTCGTCCCGCAGCGTGCGCAGGAACCAGGTGATCTCCTCGTTCTCCTCGCACAGTCGCCGGTAGGCCAGCAGTCCCGCGTCCGGGTCCGCGGTGTCCGCGAGCCACTCCATGAACGTGGGCAGCAGCAGCGCCTGGATACGGCCGCGGCGACTGCTCTGTCCCGCCAACGCCCGCAGGTGACCCAACGCGTTGCGGGGCGCCGCGAAGCCGAGGGCGGCCAGCTGACGCTCCATCGCTTCCGTGCTGAGCGAGAGGGCCTCGGCGTCGTACGAGGCGATCGAGTCCAGCAGCGGCCGGTAGAACAGCTTGGAGTGCAGGCGGCGGACCCGGCGGCGCAGCTCGCGCAGACTCTGCCGCAGCACCTGGGCGGCGTCGTTGGGCCCGTCCGGCCGGATGTGCGCCGCGCGGGCCAACCAGCGGTAGGCCTCCTCGTCGTCGTCCTCCGGTAGCAGGTGGGTGCGCTTGTAGCGCTGCAGTTGCAGGCGGTGCTCGAGCAGGCGGAGGAACTCGTAGGCGGCGAGTAGTTCCGCGCCGTCCTCGCGGGCGATGTACCCGCCGTCGCGCAGCGCGCCGAGCGCCTCGACGGTGCTGGTGACGCGGAGGTCCTCGTCGGTGCGGCCGTGGACCATCTGCAGCAGCTGCACGGCGAACTCGACATCGCGCAGACCCCCGCGTCCGAGCTTGAGTTCGCGCTCGCGCAGGGCCTCGGGCACGTTCTCCTCCACGCGCCGGCGCATCGCCTGCACGTCGTGCACGAAGTCGTCCCGCTCGGCGGCGGTCCACACCATCGGGTGGACGGTGTCGTGGTACTCCTCCGCCAGGGCCAGGTCGCCGGTCATGGGGCGCGCCTTGAGCTGGGCCTGGAACTCCCACGTCTTGGCCCACCGCTTGTAGTAGGCCGTATGGGACTCGAGGGTGCGCACCAGTTCGCCCGACTTGCCCTCCGGGCGCAGCGCCGCGTCGACCTCGAAGAAGGCCATGGACCCGATGCGCATCAACTCCCCGGCCACGCGGCCGGTCCTGGCGTCGGCCGGCTCGGCCACGAAGATGACGTCGACGTCCGAGATGTAGTTGAGCTCGCGCGCCCCGCCCTTGCCCATGGCCACCACGCCCAACCGCGCCGGCATCGGCGAGTCCGGGTAGACGGTGGCCACCGCGACCGCGAGAGCGGCGGTCAGCGCGGCGTCCGCGAGGTCGGACAGGCGCCGGCCCACCTCGGTGAACGGCAGGACGGGCTCGTCGTCGTCGACCGACCCGGCCACGTCGTGCGCGGCGAGCAGCGCCACGTGGTCGCGGTACGTCGAGCGCAGCACGCTGACGGCGGCGCCGCCGGTGACCCCGGCGCGATACGTCCCGACGCTGCGCAGGTCCTCCCTCTGGGACGGCGGCGGCGCGCCCTCCACCGCCTGTTCGGGCACGGCCTCGACCGCCCCGAGCATGTCGGCCAGGACGTCCTCGAACGCCGGCAGTCCTCCGCGCAGCAGCGCCCACCGAGTGGGCTCGGCGACGAGGTGGTCGCCCAACGCGCTCGAGGATCCGAGCAGCCCCAGCAGCCGCGCCCGGAGCCGCGGATCGGATCGCAGCGCGGCGTCCAATGCCGCGACCCCGGTGTCGGCCCCGGCGCGCGCGGAGGTGCCCTCATCGTGGGACTCGGCGGTGAGTGATTCGTGGAGCCGCACCAGGGCTCCCAGGGCGAGGTCCGGGTCCGGAGCCCGGGACAGCGACCACAGCACCGGGACCGCGTCGTCGTCGGTCCACCCCAGGTAGTCGAGCCAGTCCGCGGCCCGGTCGTCGAGCAGCCCGAGGCGGCCCGGGCTCGGTAACCGAGGGCGCGAGGAGTCCCTGCTCACGATGCCGCCCCCGGTCACAAGTTGAGGTAGTGCCGCAGCTCGTACGGGGTCACGTCGTTGCGGTACTCGCGCCACTCGCGCCGCTTGTTGCGCAGGAAGAACTCGAAGACGTGCTCGCCGAGCGCCTCGGCGACGAGCTCGGACTCCTCCATGGCGTCCAGCGCCTGCTCGAGGCTGCCGGGGAGGTCGGTGTACCCCATCGCCCGCCGCTCGCGCCGGCTCATGGTCCACACGTCGTCCTCGGACTCCGGCGGCAGTTCGTACCCCTCCTGGACGCCCTTGATCCCGGCGGCGAACATCACGGCGTAGGCCAGGTACGGGTTGCAGGCCGAGTCCGGGCTGCGCACCTCGATGCGGCGCGAGGACGCCTTGTTGGGCGTGTACATGGGCACGCGGACGAGCGCCGACCGGTTGGCCCGGCCCCAGGTGGCCGCGGTGGGGGCCTCGCCTCCGCCGATGAGTCGCTTGTAGGAGTTGACCCACTGGTTGGTCACCGCCGAGAACTCGGGCGCGTGGGTGAGGATGCCCGCCACGAACGACTTCGCGGTATCGGACAGCTGGTACTCGTCGTCCGGGTCGTGGAACGCGTTGGCGTCGCCCTCGAACAGGCTCATGTGGGTGTGCATGGCCGAGCCCGGGTGGTCACGCAGGGGCTTGGGCATGAACGACGCCCACACCCCGTTGTTCATGGCCACCTCCTTGACCACGTAGCGGAACGTCATGATGTTGTCCGCCATGCTCAGGGCGTCGGCGTAGCGCAGGTCGATCTCCTGCTGACCCGGCGCGCCCTCGTGGTGGGAGAACTCCACCGAGATGCCCATCGCCTCGAGCGCCTCGATCGCGTGGCGCCGGAAGTGCGGGGCGGAGTCGTGCACGGCCTGGTCGAAGTAGCCACCGTTGTCGGTGGGCACCGGCTCCGCGCCGTCCGTGTCCAGGTCCTTGAACAGGAAGAACTCAATCTCGGGGTGGACATAGCACGAGAACCCGAGGTCAGCGGCCTTGCTGAGCTGGCGGCGCAGGACGTGCCGCGGGTCCGCCCAGCTGGGGCTGCCGTCCGGGTTGAAGATGTCGCAGAAGATGCGCGCGGAGTGCTGCTTGCCGTCGGCGTGGGCCCACGGGAGCACCTGGAAGGTCGACGGGTCGGGCTTGGCGACGGTGTCCGCCTCCGACACCCGGGAGAAGCCCTCGATGGCGGAGCCGTCGAAGCCGATCCCCTCCCCGAAGGCGCCCTCGAGTTCGGCCGGCGCCACGGCGACCGACTTGAGGGTGCCGAGGACGTCGGTGAACCAGAGCCGGACGAACCGGATGTCGCGCTCTTCCAAGGTCCTGAGAACGTACTCCTGCTGGCGGTTCATGCGGTCCAACCTAGTGCCTGTCGTGTTACGAGCGTGTGACATCCGCCCGCCCCGACGCCCACCGGACCCCTCCGTGCCGGTCGTGGCAGACTCGTCCGCGACAGCGCACGGATCCCGCCGCGCACGTCACCGCCCCCTGTCCACCCGGGTACCGGCGCTCCAGCCGGCCTCGAGGTCACCGAAGGAAGGCCACACTCCCATGAGCGACACCCCCGACTCCCCGGTCTACGGCGCCGGCGGCGCACCGGACCAGACGCCGAAGGGCGACGGGCCGCAGGGCCTGACGCGGGTCACCCGTCTGCACCACCTCGCCGAGCTCAAGGCCGCCGGCGAGCCGTGGCCGATGCTCACCGCCTACGACTTCGTCTCCGCGCGGTTGTTCCAGGAGGCCGGGATCCCGGTGCTGCTCGTCGGTGACTCGGCCGCCAACGTGGTCTACGGCTACGACACGACGGTCCCGGTGACCGAGGACGAGATGATCCCGCTGGTGCGGGCCGTCACCCGCGGCGCCCCGAAGGCGCTGGTCGTGGCGGATCTGGTGTTCGGCAGCTACGAGGCCTCGCCGACGCAGGCCGTGGCCGCGGCCACCCGCATGATGAAGGAGGGCGGCGCCCAGGCCGTCAAGCTCGAGGGCGGCGTGCGGATGGTCCCGCAGATCAAGGCGATCGTCGACGCCGGGATCCCCGTGATGGCGCACATCGGCTTCACGCCGCAGTCGGTCAACGGGCTGGGCGGGTTCCGGGTCCAGGGTCGCGGCGACGCGGCGGATCAGCTGCGCGCCGACGCCCGCGCCGTCCAGGAGGCCGGGGCGTTCTCCGTGGTGATGGAGATGGTGCCCGCCGACCTGGCGCGGGAGGTGACCGCCGAACTGGAGATCTCCACCGTGGGCATCGGGGCCGGCAACGGGTGCGACGCCCAGGTGCTGGTCTGGCAGGACATGGCCGGGCACAGCACGGGCCGCACCGCGAAGTTCGTCAAGCGGTACGCCGAGCTGGCCGACACGCTGCGTGACGCCGCCCGCGAGTACGGAACCGAGGTCCGCTCGCGGGCCTTCCCCGGCGCCGAGCACTCCTTCTGACCGTGGTGGCACCGACGACCGACCCCCGGCGCGGCGCCGCCCGCCGTGCCCCGTACCCGGCGATCGAGCCCCACGACAGCGGGATGCTCGACGTGGGCGACGGCCAGGAGCTCTACTGGGAGTGCTCGGGGAATCCCGATGGCGCCCCGGTGGTGTTCGTCCACGGCGGACCCGGTGGCGGGACGACGCCCGAGCACCGACGCATGTTCGACCCGGCGGCCTACCGGATCATCCTTCTCGACCAGCGGGGGTGCGGGCGGAGCACCCCGCACGTCGCCGACGGCGCGGACCTGACGGTCAACACCACCTGGCACCTGGTCGACGATCTCGAGCGACTGCGGGAGCACCTCGGGGTCGAGGAGTGGCTGGTCTTCGGCGGCTCGTGGGGCTCCACCCTGGCGTTGGCGTACGCCCAGGAGCATCCCTCCAGGGTCCGCGGACTGATCCTGCGCGGCGTCTTCCTGTGCCGCCCGAGCGAGATCGACTGGTTCTATCGCGGTGGGGCCGCGCACCTGTTCCCGGACGTGTGGGAGGGCTACCTCGCGCCGTTGCTCGCCGCGGACGGCCCCGACGCCGTCCATCAGCCGGGCTACGACCACGTCGCGACCTACCACCGGCTCCTGCACTGCGGGGATCCGCAGGTCGAACTCGAGGCGGCCCGCGCGTGGACCACGTGGGAGACGTCCACCTCGACCCTGCTCCCCCGACCCGCCGGCACCGGCGGCGACCCCGATCGCTTCGCCCTGGCCTTCGCCCGGATCGAGAACCACTACTTCGTCCACGACGCGTTCCTGCGGGGCCGGGCGATCCTGGACCGGATGGACCGGATCGCCCACCTGCCCGCCGTGATCGTCCACGGCCGCTACGACGTGGTGTGCCCGGTCGCCAGCGCGTGGGAGCTGCACGCCGCGTGGCCGGGTTCGGAGCTGCACATCGTCCCCGACGCGGGGCACGCGATGGCCGAACCCGGCACGACGCACCACCTGCTGGAGGCCACGGACCGCTTCCGGCCCTGAGGAGCCCGGGCCGGGCGCGCTCCCGGCTCAGACCACCCCGAAGCGGCGCGTCATCGCGACCGTTCCCTTCTGGTAGCCGGTCGGGAACAGCCGGACCAGGGCGTCGAGCAGGTGGGCGTCGACCCCCACCAGCACGCGCGCCCTACGTCGCTCGACGCCGTCGAGGATCACCCGCGCGGCCGTCGACGCCTCGGTGCGCGCGAACTTCGCGTCGAAGATCGCGGCGAAGTTCGCGCTGTCCAGCCCCTCGGCCGCGCCGGCGCTCCGGGCGACGGCGGTCTTGATCCCGCCCGGGTGGACGCAGGTGACGTCGACGGGGTGCCCGGCCGCCATCATCTCCATCCGCAGGGACTCGGTGAACTGCTGGACCGCCGCCTTGGCCGCGTTGTAGGCGTTCTGGGTGGGCACGGACAGGAACGCGAAGATGCTGGAGATGTTGACCAGGTGGCCGTCGCCGGAGGCGATGAGGTGCGGGAGGAACTCCTTGGTGCCGTGCACGACGCCCCAGTAGTCGACGTCCATCACGCGGGCGATGTCCTTGTAGCCGGACTGCTCGACCGCCCCGGTGAACGCGATGCCGGCGTTGTTGACGACCAGGTGGACCACGCCGAAGTGCTCGGCGACCGCCCCCGCGTACTCGGCGACCATCGCCTGTTCTGTGACGTCGAGACGCTGCGAGTGCACGTCGGTGGCGCCGTCACCGCGCGCGAGTTCGACGGTCCGGGCCAGTCCGTCTGCGTCGATGTCGCTCAGTGCCAACCGGGCGCCGCGCCGCGCGGCCTCGCGCGCCAGTTCGCGCCCGATCCCCGAGCCGGCGCCGGTGACGACGACGACCTTGCCGTCCATCCGCCAGCGGGGGCGGCGGGCCAGCGATCCGACTGTGCCGAACAGTCTGCCGATCGGGGCGCTCACCGGAGGGCCTCCTGCCCGGTACGCGCCGCGGCCGTGGCGTCGGCCGCGGTCCGCTGGTAGGCGCTCAGGTCGAACTCCCGGGTCTGGTTGCGGAAAGTGAAGGTGTAGTCCGGCCACACGGCCGGCGCGTTGCCCTTGTCGTCGAGGTACCAGCTCCTGCAGCCGGTCACCCACACGGTCTCGCCGGTGCTGTCGCGCAGTTCGCGGTTGTACGCGTCCTGGACGGCCGCACGCACCTCGACGGTCTGCAGGCCGCGGTCGCGCATGGTGCGCAGCGCGTCCACGAGGTAGTTGAGCTGGGACTCGATCATGTAGATCATCGACGAGTGCCCGAGTCCGGTCGCGGGGCCCACCAGGACGAACAGGTTGGGGTAGCCGGCGACCGTGGTCCCCTTGTAGGCCTCCATCCCCTCGCTCTGCCACTTGTCCGCCAGGGTGCGCCCGTCCGTTCCGCGGACGCGCTCGAAGAACGGTGAATCAGTGACGTGGAAGCCGGTGGCCACCACCAGGACGTCGGCGGGGTGCTCGGCTCCGTCACCGGTGACGATCCCGCCCTCGGTGACGCGGGTGATCGGCTCGGTGACCACGTCGACGTTGTCCCGGGACAGCGCCGGGTACCAGGTGTTGGACAGCAGGATGCGCTTGCACCCGATCTCGAAGTGCGGGGTGAGCCGCGCGCGCAGGGCACGGTCGCGCACCTGCATCGCCAGGTGTGCCCGTCCGAGCGCCTTGATGGGTGCCAGCGCCGCGCGGGTGCGGGTCAGGCCCACCACCTGGAACTCGCGGCTGGCGTACTGCAGGGCCCGCACCGCGCGCTGCAGCCCGGGCACCCGGCGGTACAGCGACCGCTCGAACCGGGGGTACTGCCGGTCCATCCGGGGCAGGACCCAGGGCGCGGTGCGCTGGTAGACGTCGAGGTGCGCCACGGTCGGGGCGATGGCCGGCACCACCTGGATCGCCGAGGCGCCCGTGCCGATCACCGCGACTCGCTTGTCTGCCAGCGTCACCGAGTGGTCCCAGCGGGCGGTGTGGAAGACGGGCCCGGCGAAGTCGCCGACGCCGTCGATCTCCGGGAGCCTGGGCTCGCACAGTGCGCCGACGCCCAGCACCACCACGCGGGCGTCGTACTCCCCCTCGCTGGTGCGCACCGTCCACCGGCCGCGGGACTCGTCGTAGTCCACCGAGGTGACGTCGACGCCGAAGCGGATCTTCTCGCGCACCCCGGCCTCGTGCGTGACCTTCCGGATGTAGTCGTAGATCTCGCCCTGCGGCGAGAAGGCCCGTGACCAGTCGGGGTTGAGGGCGAACGAGTACGAGTACAGGTGGGACGGGACGTCGCACGCCGCGCCCGGATAGCTGTTGTCGCGCCACGTCCCGCCGACGTCGGGGCCGCGTTCGAGGACGACGAGGTCGTCGAAGCCCTCCTGCGCGAGCCGGATGGCGGCACCGAGTCCGGAGAACCCCGCCCCCACCACCAGGACGTCGACGATTTTCGGCTGATCCACAGTCTCTCCCTTACGACGAACGTGTGACCGTAGCCACTGACCTTACCCGCCGGTAAGTCCGGAAGGGGCGGCGCTCACTGCCGGTGTTCATCCTTTACTGATACAACCGGACCATGACGATCAACGAGACCGTCGAGGTCGAGAGCAAGTTCGAGGTCGACGAGCACACCCCGCTGCCCACGGTCGACGCCCTGGCGCCTCTCGTCGCGGACGTCCCGGTGGAGCACCAGCTCTCCGCCACCTACTACGACACCGCGGACCTCTCGCTCACCCGGCACAAGGTCACACTCCGGCGCCGCACCGGAGGGGACGACGAGGGTTGGCACCTCAAACTGCCCGACCGGGCGGGACGCGTCGAACTGCAGGCCCCGCTCGGCGACGGCGACCCCCGTGACGACGTCGTCCCCGCGGAGCTCGTCACGGCCGTCGCCGGGCTGGTCCGCCGTCGGCCCCTCGAGCCCGTCGCCCGCATCGACAACCGCCGGCAGGTCCTCACGCTGCGGGACCCCGACGGGGCCGCGGTGATCGAGTTCTGCGACGACCGGGTCTCCACCGAGTCGTTCGTAGCCGGCGGATCAACGGCGGGATGGCGGGAATGGGAGACCGAACTGGTCGATCCGGCGCGACCCGATGCACACGATCTCCTCGCGACCGTCGCTGCCGCCTGCTCGGACGCCGGGGCTCACGCCTCGTCGTCGTCGTCCAAACTCGCCCGCACCATCGGCCCCCTCCCCGACCTCTACGAGCGCGGCGTCTCCCCCGTGCGCGACGCCCTGGTCCAGGACCTGCAGCAACTCCTCGACCACGATCCGGCGGCCCGGCGCGTCACCGTGGCGGGCGTCCACCAGATGCGCGTGGCGGTTCGTGGCCTGCGCAGCACCATCAGCTCGTACGCCGACGAGCTCGGGGCGGAGACCGCCGGCACCGACATCGACCCGGCAGCGCTCCTCGCCGAACTCAAGGAGCTCGCCGCGGTGCTGGGCAAGGCCCGGGACATCCAGGTGGTCGACCAGCGGCTCGGGGCACTGGCAGCCGACTACCCCGAGGACGTGGTGACCGCGAGGACCCGGCACCTCCTGCGCACCGAGTTGGACTTCGAGGAGCAGCGCGCAGGCGAACGCGTCACCGCGGCGCTGCTCTCCGACCGGTACCTCGACGTGGTCGACCGACTCCACGAGCTGGTCCGCGTCGCGGGAACAAGCCCCGCCGCAGCGGGGGGCGGGACGTCGTCGAAGGGCGGTGCTCCGTCGAAGGGCGGTAGGAGGCGGCGCGAAGCCGAGGAGACACTGCTGCGCGGGGTGGACCGGCAGTTCTCCAAGTTCACCAAGGTCCGTACCCGCACCGAGCGCGACCTGGACTCCCTCGACCTGACGCTGGCCCAGCGGGAGGAACTCACCCACGTCGTGCGCAAGCGCGCCAAGGCACTGCGCCGCAACGTCAGTGCGGTCCCGACGTCGGACGACCTCACGGTGGCCCCGCTGCGTACGGCCTGCGACCGGCTGCACACGGTGCTCGGGGAGGTCCAGGACAGCGTCACCTCCCGGCAGTGGATCCGGCGCATCGCGCGGCGGGCGGAGTTCGCCGGTGAGTCGACGTTCGGCCTCGGGGTGCTCTTCGAGCACGAGCGGGCGTTCTCGGAGCGCACCCTCGAGGGGTTCGAGAGCGACGCCGCGGCGGTCACGGCCGCCTATCGCGAACTGTCCGAGTCACGGCGCGCGGCACGGCGACGCCGGAAGAAGAAGGACAAGAAGAAGGGCGGGAAGAAGTAGGACGGCCCGGCGCAACCCCCGGGCTCGTACTAGTCGTCCTGGGCGTCCCACGCCTCGTTGCGGGCCTTCGCCTTGGCCAGCGCCGCCTCGGCCTCGCCGCGCGTGGCGTACGGGCCCATCCGGTTGTCCCAGTTGGTCACCTTGCCTTGCTGCGCCTGACCTGTGGCGATGTCGTAGTACCACTGCTCTTCACTCATGCCGGACCTCCTAGTGACGGTGCTCCCCATACTGGACCCTACTCTCGCCCCTTAAACCACCCCCGTCCCGAAACGTCCCGTCTCCCGATCGCGCAGGTAGTGAGGGTTACTTTACGTTTGGGCGGGCGCTGTAAAGCCCCGAGCAGGTTGTCATTCACGTTTACATGAGGTTCTATTGGCGTGGTCTGCATCACGTGCAGACCGCACTCACTCAAGGAGGATTCGTATGAATCGCACCGTCAAGAAGCTCGCCCTCGGGTCGGCATTCGCACTGTTCACCAGCACCACTCTGGCCGGGGTCGCCTCGGCTCAGACCACCGACCCCATTGAGTTCAGCGCTGCGGACAACAAGGATTGCACCGCGACCTTCACAGTGGTCAACACGACCAACTCCGATTGGGCCGAGATCAACTACTGGACGGGTGTGCTCCCGGAGGAGGCCCCGGCCTTCGGCAAAAACCAAGGCTCGGAGCAGGCGCTAAAGGCTAACCCGGCGTTCAAGGCCACCGATGGCAGCACCGTCAAGCCCTACAGCGAGCTCCGCGGGACCGCGGGCTCCTACGTGCGCGGGCTGGAACCCGTCACCAGCACGAAGGTCGTCGACTTCTCCGAGAAGGTCCACACCGAGGGGGCCGTTGAGGTTCGCTACCGGATGACCAGCCCGGACAACAAGGATTATGACGAGTCGCTGAAGAGCCTCACGGTTACCGGCTGCGGTGAGTCCGAGGCCGAGGGCAGCCTCGACAACATCTTCGGCTCCGTGACGGGCATCTTCCAGTCCTGAACACTCCGCGGTTGAATTTGCCGCACCCGCTGGCGTAGTCCAGCACATCCGCTGAGGGCGGGGACCTCCCTGGAGGTCCCCGCCCTCTGGCGTGCGGGCAGCGCGCACACCGGGGCCCGAAGGCGAAGAAGGTTGGGGCGAACGAGCCGACCTGTAAGCCGGATCCTGTGCCCTCCCGAAAGGGGAGGGCGACGACCATCCATCTGGGCACACCGTCACCGGGTACCTCGAGCGGTCCACCCGCGGACTCGGGCGAGCAGCCCTTCCAGTGCATCACTGCACTTACATCCGCGCAGACGCACCGCGAGCGGTGCGACCTTTGACCTTGCTCCGGGCGGGGTTTACCTAGCCGCCCCGGTCACCCGGGGCGCTGGTGCGCTCTTACCGCACCGTTTCACCCTTACCGCGCCCGCAGGCGCGGCGGTCTGTTTTCTGTGGCACTGTCCCGCGGGTCACCCCGGGTTGCCGTTAGCAACCGCCCTGCTCTGTGGAGTCCGGACTTTCCTCGGGCCGGGGCCTGGCCACCGATAGCGCCGGTTCCCCTGTCCGCGGCCGTCCGGCCGACTCGTTCGCCCCAGGGAGTCTAGTCGCCCGCGCGGGCCGGTCGGGGTGCGGGCTCAGACGAGGTGGGAGGTGTCGTTGATCAGGTGCACCGAGGTCGGCCCGTCGGAGTAGAAACGCACGTCGGAGACGGAGGCGAGGTCCAGGTGCAGCCGGAACAGCAGCTCGTCACCGGCGCCCAGGCCCGCCCGGATCGCCAGTTTGATGGGGGTGACGTGGCTGACGACGGCGACCACGCCGCCGGGGCGGTCGGCGACGATGCGCCGCAGTCCCCGCTCGACGCGCGCCCGCACCACGGCGAAGCTCTCGCCGCCCGGGGGCGCGGTGGCGGTGTCGCTCAGCCATTGCGAGTGGAGGTCTGGATCCTGCTCGGCGGCCTCCCGGAAGGTGAGCCCCTCCCACCCCCCGAAGTCGGTCTCGATGAGGTCCTCGTCCACCACGAGGGGCACGCCGGTGGCGTCGGCGGCCCGCTCGGCGGTGCCCAGGCACCGGCGCAGCGGGGAGGAGACCACCGCGGCGAGATCCGGCAGTGCCGCGAGCCGGGCTGCGGTGCGCTCGGCCTGGGTGACGCCCAACTCGGTGAGCTCGGGGTCGCCCTGACCGGAATAGCGCCGGTCCACCGACAGCGGGGTCTGGCCGTGACGGGCCAGGACGATCCGGGTGGGGCGCCCGGTGGCGCCGGTCCAGCCCGGCCCGCCGGTGGAACCCGGCCCGCCGGTCACGAGTTGTCGGTGCGGACCACGATCACGCCGCACTCGGGGCAGTTCAGGACCTCGTCCGCGGGGGCGGAGCGGAACGCCGAGACGGTGCTCCGGTCCAGGTCCATGGCGCAGGCCGAGCAGCGGCCCCCGTTGAGGATCGCCGCCCCTCGGCCCGCCTCCGCGGCGCTACGGGTGTAGTGATCGAGGAGGTCGGCGGGAACGGTCTCCGCGTCGCGGGCCCGCTCGGCCATCGTCTCGGTGACCGCGTCCTCGAGCTCGGCGAGAGCGGTGTCCCGCAGCGTCGCGGCCATCCCGATCCGCGCGTCCAGGTCGGTGACGATCGCCCCGGAGTGGCGGACGTCGGCCTCCATGGCCTCGTGGCGTTCGCCCAGCTCGCCCAGCTCGCCCTCGAGGGCCTCCTGGCGACGGGCCAGCGAACGCAGCTCGTAGTCCAGTTCGGTGGCCTGCCGCTCGGACAGGCCGCCCTTGGCCAGCAGGTCGGAGTCGGCGGCCCGGCGCCGGCGCACGGCCTCCAGATCGGAGCGCAGCTTGGTGAGGGCGCGGTCGAGATCCTCGAGGTGGATCCGGGCACGGGCGACGGACTCGGTGGCGGCCCGCCGCTCGGCCTCCAGCTCATCCAGGGTCGTCTGCTCGGGTAGCTGCGACCGCCGGTGCTCGAGACTCGCCAGGCGCAGGTCGAGGTCGGCGATGTCGACGAGTCGACGCTGGTCGTGGGGATCGGCCTTCATGGGTGCCAAGACTACCGCTGCACGCGCCCTCCCCCGGCGGCCACCGTCCAGGGGTCCGTCCGCTGCTCGCACACCGTCGCCGTGAGGTCCGCCCCCTCTTCGAGCAGGGCCGCGGCCTGGGCGCACCACGGGAACTCCAGCGCCCAGTGCGCGGCGTCGACGAGCATGGGCCCGCCCGAGCGAAGGTGCTCGTCCACGACGTGATGGCGCAGGTCCCCGGTGAGGTAGACGTCGGCGCCCGCCGCGCGGGCCGCGCCCAACAGTGAGTCGCCGGATCCGCCACACAGCGCGACGCGCCGGATCTCGGCGTCGGGGTCGCCCGCGGCGCGGACCCCCCACTCGGTGGTGGGCAGACGCTCGGCCACGAGCTCGGTGAACTGCGCAAGCGTCATCGGTGCGTCGAGTTCGCAGATCCGCCCGAGCCCGGTGTCCTCGGGCCCCGGCCCGGGTCCGGCGTGGTTGACGAACACGTCCATGGCGGGCACCTCGTAGGGGTGCCCGGCCAGGACGGCTCGCCGCACCGCGGACCGCAGCTCGGGCGGCGCCACGAACTCCACCCGCGTCTCGGAGACCCGCTCGGGCTCGCCGATGGTGCCGATCGTCGGGTCGGTGCCGTCGCCGGGACGGAACCGCCCGGTGCCCTGGACGGAGAACGAGCACTCGGTGTAGCCGCTCATCCGTCCGGCCCCGGCGGCGAACACCGCGTTCAGCAGGTCGTCGAGGTCGTCGTCGGGCACGGTCACCACCCACCGGTCGACGGTGCCGTCACCGGTGGGGGCCAGGGGGCGGCCGGGGACCAGGCCGAGCACGTCGGCGAGGGCATCGTTGACGCCGGGCCGTGCGGAGTCGGCGTTGGTGTGCGCGGAGTACAGCGCGCACCCGCCGGCGATGAGCTTATGCAGCAGCCGGCCCTTGGGGGTGTCGGCGGCCACGGAGTGCACGCCGCGCATGAGCGGCGGGTGGTGGACCAGCAGCAGGTCGGCGCCCTCGGCGAGCGCGTGGTCGACCACGGCGTCGGTGGCGTCCACCGCCACGACGACCCGTCCGACCTCGGCCGCCGGGTCCCCGGCGACCAGCCCCACGCGGTCCCACGACTCGGCCAGCCGCGGCGGGTAGGCGTGCTCCAACAGGTCGATGACGTCGGCCAGGGTGGGCCTGCCGGTGGTCATGGTCGCTCCCCTTCCTGTTCACCCGCCGCGGCGCGACCTGTCCGTGCCGCGACCTCCCCGAGCCAGGCTCCGACGAGTTCGTCCACCATCGTGCCCGGCCGCACCGCCAGTCGCAGGTAGGTGGCGTCGAGGCCGGGGAACGTGTCGCAGCGGCGGGTGACGATCCCCCGGCGCACGAGCCCGGTCCGGAACGCGACCGGGTCGATCCCGGCCGGGGTGCGGACCAGGACGAACGGCGCCGACGGGGGCACCGCCACCTCGATCCCGGCGGCGTCGAGGGCGCGGACCATGGCGTCGCGCTCGGAGACGACCTGCGCCCGCGCGGCCTGGAGTTCCGGATCGGCCGCCGGACCGACGCACGCCCGGATGGCCTCCAGTTGGAGAGTGCCCAGGGGCCAGTGCGGACGGTGCGCGGCGAGATCGGCCAGCACCGACGGGTCCCCGACGGCGTACCCCACACGCAGGCCGGCCAGCGCCCACGTCTTGGTCAGCGACCGCAGTACCACGAGGCCCGGCAGGTCGGCGCCGGCCAGGGTGTGGGCCGCCTCGTCCGCGAGGATGTCGCAGAACGCCTCGTCGACGACCGTCACCCGTCCGGGCCGGCACAGCGCCGCCACGGCGGACCGGGGGTGCACCACCGAGGTGGGGTTGGTGGGATTGCCGACGACGACGAGGTCCGCCTCCTCGGGGACGAGGCCGGGGTCGAGGTCGAACGGAACCGGCAGGAGGACCCGCTCCACCGGCACGCCGGCCCGTCGCAGCTCGAGCTCCGGTTCGGTGAAGGACGGGTGCACCACCGCCGCTCGCAGCAGGTTCCGGGCCGCGTGGGCGGCGAGTAGGTGGAACCCCTCCGAGGCGCCACCCAGCAGCAGGACGCGGTCACGTCCGACCCCGTGACGGGCGGCCACGGCGGAGACGGCGGCCTCGTCGTCGTCGCCCCCGGGGTATCCCCCCAGGTCGGCGAGGCGGGCCGCCAACCTGTCGCGGAGCCACCCCGGCGGCCCCGATCCGCGCACGTTGACGGCGAAGTCCAGGGCGCCGGGGACCAGCTCGGCGTCACCGTGGTGTCGCAGCGCCGCCCACGACGCCTGGTCGGGACGCTCTCCGGGTTTCTCGCTCATTCCCGGAAGCGTAGGACGACCACGAACGGCGCGCGGCCCCGGACCGGCGGGGGAACCCGCCCGGCGGACTCTGGGAGGATGGCGGCATGACCGACCGCCCGATCCTCCTCGTGGACCTCGACGGCACCATCACCGACTCCCTCGACGGCATCGCCAAGTCCCTCCACCACGCGCTCGGCGTGGTGGGCGCGCGCTGGGACTCCGACCGCGACATCCGTTCCATCGCCGGCCCGCCCATGGTCGACACGTTGACCTCGCTCGGCCTCGCCGGGCCCGACCTGGACCGGGCGGTGGCGGCCTACCGCGAGCGCTACGACGAGGTGGGGTGGCTGGAGAACGCCGTCTTCACGGGGATGGACGCGCTGCTCGACCGGCTCGCCGTGGACGGCTACCGGATGGCGGTCGCCACGAGCAAGGACGAGGTCGCCGCGCGCCGGATCCTCGGGCACTTCGACCTGGCCGCCCCCTTCGAGTTCATCGGTGGGGCGGACATCTCCGTCGGCCGGATGGCCAAGGCCGACGTCATCGCGCACTCCCTCTCGGCGATGGGGATCGACCCGACGCCCGTCGACGGCGGCGGGACCGGGCAGGTACTCATGATCGGCGACCGCGAACACGACATCGAGGGCGCCGCCCGCTACGGCGTCCCGACCGCGATCGTGCGCTGGGGCTACGGGCGGCCCGAGGAGTGGGACCGCGCCCACTGGTCGGCCGTCGACACCGCGGCGCTCGAGGAGATCATCCGTGGGTGGTGAGTCGCGGGTGCGGGTGGTGTTCGTCTGCACCGGGAACATCTGCCGCTCCCCCATGGCCGAGGTCATGGCCCGCCGGGCGTTCCACGACGCCGGGCTCGGCGACCGGGTGACCGTCTCCAGCGTCGGCACCGGCGACTGGCACGTCGGCAACGGCATGGACGCGCGCGCCGCGGCAGAGCTCGCAGCCCACGGCTACGACACCCGGCACGTGGCCTCGCAGCTGTCCCCCGGCGACCACGACGCCGACCTGGTGGTGGCCCTCGACACCGGCCACCGCGACCACCTGCACCGGGCAGGGGTCGACCCGGCCCGGATCCGGCTGCTGCGGTCGTACGACCCCCGCGCACACGAGCACGGCGCCGACGGCGCGGACGTGGCCGACCCCTACTACGGAGACGACAGCGGCTTCACCCGCACCCGCCTGCAGATCACCGCGGCCCTGCCCGGGCTGGTCGCCGAGGTGCGCGAGCTCACGGGGTAGCGGGCACACCTGCCCCGGGACCCGCCGCGCCGGGACGGATACCCTGGGAGCATGCGGATACTGCGGCGTTTCCTGACCCCGGGATGGGTGATCGGCGTCCTCGCCGCGGCCCTGTTCGCCTGGGCGTGCTTCGCGCTGCTCGCCCCGTGGCAGCTGGGCAAGAGCGACGATCTCGACGCCCGCAACGCCCGCCTGGCCGAATCCGTCGAGGCCGAACCCGCGCCGCTGGCGCAGGTGGTGGACGGCCCGCAGGCCTACGCCGAGCGCGAATGGCGCCTGGTCACCCTCACCGGGGAGTGGCGACCGGACTCCGAGGCACTGCTGCGACTCCGGTCGGTGGACGGCGAGCTGGTCTACCAGGTTCTCACGGTGTTCGACCCCGTGGACGGCGCGGACATGCTGGTCAACCGCGGATACGTGCTCGTCGGGGAGAACAACGCGGTACCGGACTATCCCGCCGCCCCCGCCGGCGAGGTCGAGATCACCGCCCGGCTGCGGGTCACCGAGCCCGGCGAGGCCGAGCCCGTCCCGATGGCCGGACTGCCCGCCGTGCGCGTGGTGGACCCGGTCGTCATCGGTGACGCCCTCGAACACGACCTCGTGTCGGAGGGTTACCTGCAGCTGGCCGGGGGCCAGCCAGGATCGCTCTCCCCCGCCCCGATCCCCGGCATCGAGAACGGCCCGTACCTGTCCTACGGACTGCAGTGGCTGGCGTTCGGCGTGCTCGCCCCGGCCGCGCTCATCTACTTCGCCTGGGCGGAGATCCGCGCCCGGCGTCGCGACGCCGAGGTCGCGGCCGCCGACGCCGACGCCGACGCCGATCAGGGGGCGGGGACACCGGATGACGGCACCACGCCCACCGCGGGGACCGACGCCCGGGGAGGCGACACCGACGACCTCGGCCGCGACGGCGGCGACGATCCCGCGAACGGTGACTCGTCGGGCGGCGGCTCGGACGGCGGCGGCTCGGACGGCGGCGGCCGGGGAGCCACAGAGCTCGACGAGGCGTCCGCCCGTGAACGCGCGATGCGGGCCCGTTACGGCGACCGCAACGACGCCGAGCAGCGCAGGGCCTTCCGCCGAGCGGACCGCCTCCGGACCTGACCCGCGCCGAGCCCTCGGCACCGGGTGCGGCCGGTTGTCATCGGCCGGTTGTCATCGGTCGGTCTTCGTCATCGGTGCGCGCGGAGGGAATCGAACCCCCGACCGCTGGTGTGTAAGACCAGAGCTCTAACCGCTGAGCTACGCGCGCGTGCGCACCGACGCGTCGATCGCGCCGGTGCGGTCAGATTATCCCACCCGGGACAGCGCCCCACCCCGGGGCGCACGAGGGGTCCGGGGTGCCGCGATCACTTGCGGGGCATGCTGTTCTTCCGCAGTGCGAGCCGGCTGCCGGCCCAGTCCCCGAGCGCGGCGGTGCGCGTCTGCAACATCCCCGCGGTCTGCGCGGACTCCGCGATCACAGCGGGCACCACATGCCCGTCGAGCCCCGTCTTGGGGGTGAGGACCCACACCGAACCTTCGTCCGCCAGGGGCGTCATGACGTCCATGAGTCGGTCGACCAGGTCGCCGTCACCGTCCCTCCACCAGAGCAGCACCGCGTCGACCACCTCATCGGTGTCCTCCTCCAGCAGCTCCGATCCGACGGCGTCCTCGACGGCCTCGCTGATCGACTCGTCACAGTCGGAATCCCATCCGACCTCCTGAACGAGCATGCCCTCCGTCAGTTCGAGCTGACCAGCTACCTGGTCCGCTCCGTCCTGCTGGTTCGCCGCGGCGACCACCGTGGTGTTCCTCCCTCTACTCCGTCGTACTACTTCTCTGGTCTTTCGCTGACCAGGAACACTACCCGCGCACACCCGCCGGGGAAACGACTACCGCCCATTTGTCGGTGTGTCGGCTCACGCGACGGTGTCGCGCGTCACGCTTTGGGGCACAATCGGAACCGGTGGGCCTACGGTGGCCCGCCCCGAGCCCGACGCGATCCGCCCCACACCTGCGCACCGCGGCCCGGGCCCGACGATGTACCACGACATGTGGTGGCCCCACCGGGCGTCCACGGTACGAATCACAGAAGTGAGGACGATACGCATGAGCGGAAACGAAGGCCCACGGGACGGGACCGCCCCCACCAACGTTCCGATTCTCCGGGAAGGGGTCGCCTCCTACCTGGCGGACTCCGACCCCGAGGAGACCCAGGAGTGGATGGACTCGCTCGACGGCCTGCTCGCCGAGGCCGGCCCCGAGCGCGCCCGTTACCTCATGCTCCGTCTGCTCGAGCGGGCCTCCAAGCAGCGTGTTCCGCTGCCCGCCCTCACGTCCACCGACTACGTCAACACCATCCCCACGAGCCTCGAGCCGGAGTTCCCCGGCGACGAGGCGGTGGAGCGGACCTACCGTCGGTGGATCCGCTGGAACGCCGCCATCATGGTCCACCGCGCCCAACGGCCCGGGATCGGCGTGGGTGGTCACATCTCCACCTACGCCGGGGCGGCCCCGCTCTACGAGGTGGGGTACAACCATTTCTTCCGCGGCAAGGACCATCCCGGCGGCGGCGACCACATCTACTTCCAGGGCCACGCCTCCCCCGGCATGTACGCCCGCGCCTACCTCGAGGGCCGGTTGCGGGAGCAGGACCTCGACGGGTTCCGGCAGGAGAAGAGCCATCCGGGGCGTTCACTCCCCTCCTACCCCCACCCCCGTTCGCTGCCCGAGTTCTGGGAGTTCCCCACGGTCTCGATGGGCCTGGGGCCGATCAACGCGATCTACCAGGCGCGGTTCAACCGGTACCTCCACAACCGCGGCATCAAGGACACGTCGCAGCAGCACGTGTGGGCGTTCCTCGGTGACGGTGAGATGGACGAGGTCGAGTCGCGCGGCGCGCTCCAGATCGCCGCGAACGACGCCCTCGACAACCTCACCTTCGTCATCAACTGCAACCTCCAGCGTCTCGACGGGCCGGTCCGAGGGAACGGGCAGATCGTCCAGGAGCTGGAGTCGTACTTCAGCGGCGCCGGCTGGAACGTCATCAAGGTGGTCTGGGGTCGCGAATGGGACGCCCTGTTCGACAAGGACACCGAGGGCGCGCTCGTCTCGCTGATGAACTCGGTCTCCGACGGCGACTACCAGACCTTCCGCGCCAACGACGGCGCCTGGATCCGCGAGCACTTCTTCGGCCGCGACCCCCGCACCGCCAAGCTCGTCGAGGACATGACGGACGACGAGATCTGGGCGCTGCGCCGCGGCGGTCACGACTACCGCAAGATCCACGCCGCGTACAAGGCATCGCTCGAGCACACCGGCCGGCCGACGGTCATCCTGGCCCACACCATCAAGGGCTTCGGACTGGGCCAGAACTTCGAGGGCCGCAACGCGACCCACCAGATGAAGAAGCTGACGCTCGACGACCTCAAACTGTTCCGCGACAAGCAGCAGATCCCCATCACCGACGAGGAGCTGGAGGCCGATCCGACCCAGCCGCCCTACTACAACCCGGGGCCGAACTCGCCGGAGATCCGCTACATGCTGGACCGCAGGTCCGCCCTCGGCGGGCACGTCCCCGAGCGGCGCCAGACCTTCACCCCCCTGGCCGTGCCGGGCATCGACGCCCTGAAGTCACTCCGCAAGGGGTCGGGTAAGCAGGCCGTCGCCACCACCATGGCGCTCGTGCGGACGGCCAAGGAGCTCATGCGCGACGAGTCCCTGCGCGACCGTTTCGTGCCGATCATCCCCGACGAGGCCCGCACCTTCGGCATGGACTCGTGGTTCCCCACCCTGAAGATCTACAACCCGCACGGGCAGAACTACACCTCGGTGGACCACGACCTCATGCTGAGCTACAAGGAGGCCAAGGACGGCCAGATCATGCACGAGGGCATCAGCGAGGCGGGGTCCGTCGCCGAGTTCACCGCCGCCGGGACCGCGTACGCGACCCACGGCCAGCCGATGATCCCTCTGTACATCTTCTATTCCATGTTCGGGTTCCAGCGCACCGGCGACGGCATCTGGGCCGCCGCCGACCAGCTCGCCCGGGGCTTCCTGCTGGGCGCCACCGCCGGCCGCACCACGCTCACCGGCGAGGGCCTTCAGCACATGGACGGCCACTCCCCGCTGTTGGCCGCGACCAACCCGGGGATCATCTCCTACGACCCGGCATGGGCGTACGAGGTCGCCCACATCATGCGCGCGGGCATCGAGCGCATGTACGGCCCCGGCGCGGCCCACGAGACCGAGACCGACGGCATCGACCGCAACGTGTCGTACTACATCACCCTGTACAACGAGCCCGTCCCGCAGCCCGCGGAGCCCGAGGACCTGGACGTCGACGCCCTCCTGCGCGGTCTGTACCGCTTCCGCGCGGCGGAGGCCGGGAGCCACAAGGCCTCCATCCTCGCGTCCGGCGTGGCGATGTATGCGGCGGTCGAGGCGCAGAAGATGCTCGCCGACAAGTGGGACGTCGCGGCCGACCTGTGGTCGGCGACCTCGTGGACGGAGCTCGCCCGTGACGGCTTCGAGTGCGAACGCCACGAGCTCCGCCACCCCGATCAGCAGCCGCGCATCCCGTTCGTCACCGCGGCACTGGCGTCGGCCGAGGGGCCGAAGGTCGCGGTGAGCGACTTCCAGAAGGCGGTTCCGGACCAGATCCGCGCCTGGGTCCCCGGGGACTTCACCGTCCTCGGATGTGACGGCTTCGGGTTCTCCGACACCCGGCCCGCGGCCCGCCGCTTCTTCAACACGGACGCCGAGTCGATCGTCGTGGCCGTCCTCGCGGGCCTGGCCCGCGAGGGGACCATCGACAAGACCACCCTGCTCGAGGCGGCGCGTCTGTACCGGATAGACGACGTCATGGCCGCCCCCGAGCCGACGACGGACCCCGGAGTGGCGTGACAGACATGGCCGACCCCGGGACCGGGGAGAGGGACGCACATCCCGTCCGGCGGCGCTCCGCGACGCCGCCGGACGATCGTCCCGTCTCCGATGCCCTGCTCAAGCGCATCACCCGGTACTCGGGGACCCTGTCGACCGAGGCGGTCCGCGCGTTGGAACAGGATCTGGCGTTCTTCGCCGAGTTGTCCGCCGACCAGAGGGCCGAGATCCAGCTGATCATCCAGAGCGCGGTGCGCGACTTCGTCACCTGGATGCGCAACCCCGAGGCCCCGCACACGGACACCATCGCGGGGTTCAAGTTGCTCCCCAAGGGGCTCGGCCAGGGGCTGACCCTGCAGCAGACGGTCCAGCTCGTCCGGTCGACGTGTGAGTACTTCGAGCTGGTGATGCCACGGATCACCCACAACGAGCGCCAACGCGGACTCATGATCACCGCGGTGCTCAAGTTCGGCCGTGAACTCGGCTTCACCGCGGCGGCGGTCTACGCCGCCGCCGCGGAGAACCGGGGAGCCTGGGACACCCGAATGGAGGCGATGCTGGTCGACGCCGTGGTCCGCGGTGATCGTCATGCCGACCTCGCCTCCGGTGCCTCGGCCCTGAACTGGGACCCGACCACCGCGGCGACGGTGATCGTCGGCAGGCCCCGTGAGGAACTCGGACTGGCGTCGGTGCCCGCCGCGCACAAAGCCGCGGTCGCGGCCGGCCGCCACGCACTGGCCGTGGTGCAGGGCGCGCGCCTCGTCGTCATCCTCTCCGGGGAGCTCGAGTCCTCCTCCGCCGTCCCGGCCGAGGTCCTCGACTCCTTCTCACCCGACGCGCCGGTCGTCGTCGGGCACACGGTGAGCTCCCTCGCCGAGGCCCCGGACAGCGCGACCGAGGCGCTCTCCGGCGTGGCGGCGGTCTGTGGCTGGCCCGGCGCCCCCCGACCGGTCGCGGCGATCGACCTCCTGCCCGAGCGGGTCCTCGCCGGCGACCGGGGCGCGGCGACGATGTTGGTCGACCGGGTCGTCACACCGCTGAGGGGCGCAGACACCTCGGTCGAGAACACCCTCCGGGCCTATCTGGACTCCGGTGGGCACGTCGAGGCGTGTGCCCGCGAGTTGTACGTCCATCCCAACACCGTGCGGTACCGCCTCAAGAGAGTGAGTCAAATCACCAAATTCGACCCGCTTAACGCGAGGGACGCTTTTGTCCTGAGAATCGCCCTCGTCCTCGGGAAGTTCGCCGACCGAAGCACTCAGGAGTCGTGATAAATCACTCCCGTAACAGGGTGTAACGAAACCGAACCGTCCGGAGATGGACGACCAGCCAGCTCGCCATTTGTGGGAAGCGCACAAAATCCCGGCTGTGTTTCTGGCTTGGGGAACATCATCCTAAGAGGGGCGGGGCGTGTTCTCTGATACCCGTGCTTTGCCTTACTGCCCCTGGACAAGGGTCTCAGAAAGCCGGGATGCTCGCGCCCTGGCTCGAGTTGCCCGGTGCCTCGGACCGTCTCGACGAGTGGTCCGCATCGAGCGGACTCGACCTCGAGCGTCTCGGCACGACCGCGACCCTGCAGGAGATCACCGACACCGCGGTGACCCAGCCACTCGTCGTCGCCTCGGCCCTGCTCGGTGCCGCCGAGTTGCGCCGTCGCGGCCAGGTGCCCTGCGACACGATGGTGGCCGGCCATTCGATCGGCGAGATCGCCGCGCTGGCGATCGCCGGGGTGGTGTCGGAAGCCGACGCCCTGCATCTGGCGTCCGTCCGCGGTGCCGCGATGTCCCGGGCGTGTGCCGAGCGCCCCACCGGCATGATCGCGGTGCTGGGCGGGGTCGAGGCCGATGTCCTGCTGTCGCTGGACACCGCCGGGCTGCAGCCGGCCAACCGTAACGGCGCGGGCCAGATCGTGGCCGCCGGCCCGCTCGAGGCCTGCGACGCCCTGGAGCAGAATCCACCGAGCCGGGCCCGCCTGCGTCGACTGGAGGTCGCCGGGGCGTTCCACACCCACCACATGGCCTCCGCCGTCGACGAGGTCCGCGACCTGGCCGACACGATAGAGGTCAACGACCCGGAGCTGACGCTGGTCTCCAACGCCGACGGCATGGTCGTCACCTCCGGTCGCGACGCCCTCGACAGGGTCGTCTCCCAGATCACCCATCCCGTCCGGTGGGACCTCTGTACGCAGACGATGCTCAAGTTGGGCGTCGATGCGTTCATCGAGCTGCCGCCCTCCGGCTCACTCGTCGGGTTGGCCAAGCGCATGATGCGTGACGTTCCCCGGTACGGCGTGACCACCCCCGAGGACCTCGAACTCGCCCTCGAGTCGGTCCCCGCACTCAGCGGCGCGTGACCGCTCCTCCCACCCCCGATCGTCGGCCCCGGCCGGCGATCGCGACCAGACCATCCGTCGCGCCCGCCGGGCACGGCACCACCCATCAGAAAGGGACACCACATGGCACGCACCGAGGCCGAGATCATCGCAGGACTGGCGGAGATCGTCGAGGAGGTCACCGGGATCGAACCCTCCGAGGTGACCCCGGAGAAGTCCTTCGTCGACGATCTCGACATCGATTCGCTCTCCATGGTGGAGATCGCCGTGCAGACCGAGGACCGCTACGGGGTTGAGATCCCCGACGAGGACCTCGCCAAGTTGCGTACTGTTCAGGATGCGGTCGACTACATCCAGAAGCTCGACCAGAGCTGACATCCGGCCCCGTGTGCCGGGGCGGGGACGCAGTCAGGGCCGAAGGTGCGGTCGGTGCACCACGTCGAGCCCGCGTCCCCTCCCCCACACAGGGCCCAACAATGATCACCCCGCTCACGGCGGGGTGCCGGGCGAGAGGTCCGGACCGGGACGGGGGTCCCGATCCGAACGCCGATCGCCCACAAGCCAGTCCGGGGGTCCATCGCAGGCGCGCTCTCCCTTCCAGGGACACGCGCCGAGGAAAGGACTGCACATATGACCATCACCAGCCCTGTTGACCAGAACACCCAGATCGACCCTCGAGATCCCGTCGTCCGGCTCGAGAACCTCTTCGACCCGGCTTCGCTCGAGTTCATCACCGAGCCCGACGCCTCCGGCGCCATGGCCGCGCGCGGCCTGATCGACGGCGAACCCACCATCGCGTACGCGACGGACGCCACCGTCATGGGTGGTGCCATGGGCCTGGACGGGTGCCGGCACATCGTGCGTGCCATCGACGTGGCGATCGACGAGCATCTGCCCGTCGTCGGCGTCTGGCACTCGGGTGGGGCGCGACTCGCGGAGGGCGTCGAGGCGCTGCACGCGGTCGGCCTCGTATTCGAGGCCATGGTCCGCGCGTCGGGCCACGTGCCCCAGATCTCCGTCGTGCTCGGGCCCGCCGCCGGCGGCGCCGCCTACGGCCCCGCGCTGACCGACGTCGTCATCATGGCGCCGGCCGGCAAGATCTTCGTCACCGGTCCCGACGTGGTCCGCTCCGTCACCGGCGAGCAGGTCGACATGGAGGGCCTGGGCGGCCAGGACGTGCACCACCGCAAGTCGGGGGTGTGTCACATCGCCGCGACCGACGAGCGTGATGCCCTGCACCGGGCGCGTCGTCTGGTGACCCTGCTGTCCGCGCAGGGCGAGTTCGACCCGCGTGCCCTCGAGGGCGATCACACCGATCTTGCGGGCCTGCTCCCCGACTCACCGAAGCGCGCGTATGACGTCCGTCCTCTCGTCCACGGGCTGCTCGACTCCTCGGAGCTCGATGGCAGCACCACCTTCGAGGAGCTGCAGGCCAAGTGGGCGCCCAGCATCGTGGTGGGCTTCGGCCGGATGTCCGGCCGCACCGTGGGTGTCATCGCCAACAATCCGCTGCGGTTGGGCGGTTGCCTCAACTCGGAGTCCGCGGAGAAGGCCTCGCGGTTCGTCCGGCTCTGCAACGCCTTCGGCGTGCCGCTGGTCGTGATCGTGGACGTCCCCGGTTACCTGCCCGGCGTCTCGCAGGAGTGGGACGGCGTGGTGCGCCGCGGCGCCAAGCTGCTGCACGCGTTCGCCGAGGCCTCGGTCGCCCGGGTCACGCTCGTCACCCGCAAGATCTACGGCGGTGCCTACATCGCGATGAACTCGCGCGCTCTCGGAGCCTCCGCCGTGTTCGCCTGGCCCGACGCCGAGGTCGCGGTGATGGGCGCCAAGGCCGCCGTCGGCATCCTCCACAAGCGCACCCTCGCGGCGGCTCCCGAGGACGAGCGGGAGGCCCTGCACGACCGTCTGGCCGATGAGCACGCGGCCATCGCCGGTGGCGTGGGTCGCGCGGTCTCCATCGGTGTGGTCGACGAGGTCATCGAGCCCACCGACACCCGCCGACGGATCGCCGAGGCGCTGGACGCGGCCGCGCACACCCGCGGCCAGCACAAGAACATCCCGCTGTGACCTGAATCCGGCCGGAATACCTCCGGCAGGATCCGCACCCGACGACTGCGCCCCCTCCCCGATCTGACGGGAGGGGGCGCAGTCGTGTCCCGGAAGGGCGCGGGGGCCGCCCGCCGCCATCGTGCCGGATACACGAATCAGCGCCCGCCCCGAGAGCTGGGCGGGCGCTGTCCGGAGTGAGCGCGGGAGTGCGGAGGTCCGGCGGGTCAGCCGACCCGGGAGAGCCAGGTGACCTCGGCGGCGGCCGGGTGGCCGCGCAGCGGTTCGAGGGCGCGGTCCCAGGCGGTGCCGAGCTCGTCCTCCACCGCGGCATGGAAGGCGGCGGGACCGGCCTTCATGAGATGCCGGAGCCGGTTCTCGCTGAGCACCACGTCGCCACTGGCGCCCGTCTGCCCCCGCCACATCCCGAGTTCGGGTGTGTGGGAGAAGCGTTCGCCGTCGACGAGGTCGCTCGGGTCCTCGGTGACCTCGAAAGACAGCATCGACCACTTGGCCAGCGAATCGGCCAGACGCGCGCCGGTGCCGACCGGGCCGATCCAGTCGACGATCGCTTTGCGAGCGCCCGGCTGGGCCGGCTGGTCTTCCCAGCGCATGGCTGAGTTGGCGTCGAGCGTGGCTGCGAGAGCCCACTCGACGTGAGGGCATAACGCGGTAGGCGCGGCATGGATGAACACCACGCCGGTCGTCGTATCCGCGAGATAGTTATGGTCAGACATCACTTCACTCCCGACTCACTGAGGGACGTCTTCCCCAACGACCTCACGAAATCGTGTGAATGATGTTGCTTCTGTTGCTTGTAGTTAACACTGTGCCTGAAGTGATCGAATTACACCAGCGACACTTCTCGACTCTCAGCAAAGTTACAGCACGGTGATTCCCGCGCCCGGCACGAGTGCGGGCGTGTCGCGGGTGGCGGATTCACCCGCCGAGCGAGTCCTCTTCGCGCGAACGCCGGGTTTCCGCATCGACCACCCTGTCGGACAGTTCCGGCCACAGCGGCTTGGCCCAGTCGCCGAAGTCGCGGTCGGTGAGCACGATGAGCGCCGTGGAGATCTCCGGTTCGACCCACAGCAGGGTCCCGGACTGCCCGAAGTGCCCGAAGGTCGCGGGCGAATTGTGCTGCCCGGTCCAGTGGGGGTGCTTGGCGTCGCGGAGTTCGAAGCCCAGGCCCCAGGGGCACGGCTTGTGCATGCCGTACCCGGGCACGATCCCGTCGAGGCCGCGGAACTGTTCGGTCACGGCCTCCTCGAGGGTCTCGGGCGCGAGCAGCCGCGGGGCCACGAGTTCACGGGCGAACGCGATGAGGTCGGCCAGGCTGGCGGAGGCCCCGTGCCCGGCGGAGCCCTCGAGCGTGGTGGCCTCCATGCCCAGCGGCTGACACACCGCCTCGTGGAGGTAGTCGCCGAACGCGATCCCGGTGGCGTCGGCGATGTGGTCGGCCAGCACCTCGAACCCGGCCGAGGAGTAGATCCGCCGTTCCCCCGGCTCGGCGCGGACCTTGTCGCGGTCGGCGAAGTCCAGCCCCGAGGCGTGGGCGAGCAGGTGACGCACCGTGGACCCCTCGGGCCCCGCGGGCTCATCGAGGCCGATGGCCTCCTCCTCGACGGCCAGGAGCGCGGCCATCGCGACGAGGGGCTTGGTCACCGAGGCCAGGCGGTACACGCGGGTGTCGTCCCCGTGGACCGCGAGGGCGCCGTCGGGGCCGACCACCGCGGCCGAGACGGTGTCCACCGGCCAGTCCGCCACCACCGACAGTGCGGTGGAGAGCCTGTCTCGATCGAACTCGTCCGACATCGGTTCCTCCCTGGTTCGCGTGCGACCGGCGGCGCCGGTGTCCGTGACGGCCGCGCCGGTGAGGCGTGGCGTCCGTGCGAGCCAGTCTGTCAGGTCGGGTCGGGCGCCGCGGTCAGGTCCGCGGCACGTCGCGACGCCGGAAGCCGGCCAGCCCCACGGCGACCAGCACGACCGTCACCGTGAGGAGCACGGCCACGCCGATCGCGTTGACGGGGCCGACGGGCGCGGTGCCCACCGCGCCGAACGGGGACAGGCGCATCTGGTCCTCGTCGAGCCGGAGCGTGGGTCCCATGAGGGTGACGACGACGGCGAGGGCGAACGGCGCCCAGGCCAGGACCTGCAGTCTCGGGGATGCGCCGAACAGGCCGATCGAGATCGCGACGAACACCAACGCGGCGGGGACGTACCACGCCCCGGCGCCGATGATGCGTCCCGCCAGGTCCGGGTCGTCGAGCACGGCGGCAGCGGAGATCCCGAAAGCGGCGGCGCCGGCGAGGACCACGACGACGGTGCCGACGGTGACGACCGCGGTGTGGGCGGCGAGCCACGACCACCGCGAGCGCCCCGTGGACAGTTCCATCTCGAGTCGCCCCGCGGTCTCCTCGCCGCGCAACCCGGTGAGGGTCTGCAACGCGAACCCGGCCCCGAGGAATCCGGTGAACGCCACCAGCATCTGCACGATGGAATCGACCACGGTGCCCGAGTCGCCGAGGAACACGGCGAGGTCGGGGTTGGACATCATCGTCTCGACCACCACGTTCATCAGCGCGCCGTACATGGCCATCAGTGCCACCACGCCGATCGTCCAGCCCGTCAGCGCGCCCAGGTGCTGGTGTACGGCGGTCCCGGTCCGGGACGCCCGCCACCGGGACGCGGTGGCGGGGCCGGTCCGGGCGGGGACCATCCCCTGACCCACGTCGCGGCGCGCGGCGAGCCACAGCGCGGCCGCGGCGAGCCCGGCCGCGGCGACGACGGCGACGATCAGGGGCACCACGGAGGACTCGCCGAACGGCCGGGTCAGGCCGTGCCAGCCCAGCGGCGAGGTCCAGCTCAGCCAGTTGCGGTTGACGTCGCCGATCCCGCGTGTGATCAGGGTCAGTCCGGCCACGGTCATCGCCGCCGCCCACACGGTCCGGCTGTGCGCGAACACCTGCGCGAGCACGGCGGTGCCGGCCGCGTACACCCAGCCGGCGGCGACGATCGAGGCCACGTACAGCGCCGCGCCCGCGCGGTCGAGGTCGACGGTGAGGGTCGCCGCCCACAGCGCCAGACCGAGGACGGTGAAGACCCCGGCGACGACGACGAGGGCAGCCGCCGTCGGGGCGAGCCGTCCGACCCGGCCCGCCAGGAGCAGTTCGGACCGTCCGGACTCCTCCTCCTTGCGGGTGGCACGCGCGGTCAGGGCGATCGCCATGACGGGGATACCGAAGGCGACCATGAACGAGTACTCGTTCATCATCACGCCGCCGAGGGTGTCGAGCCCGGCCACCCGGCCGGTGAGCATGATCATCGACTCGCCGACCGAGGCGCCGTACGTGGCGAGTTCCTGCGGGGTGTCGTACAGGGCTGCGATCGACAGCCCGGTGACGAGGTACAGCGCGGCCAGGCCGAGGACCCAGGCGGCCGCGGCCCGCCACCCGGTGCGCAGGGCGATGCGTGCCAGCAGGCCGGTGCCGGCGAACGGCGAGGTCATCGCCGGTCCCCCGTTCGGTCATCGTCTCCGGTGGCCGCACCCGCCCCGGAGTAGGCGTTGCGGAACAGGTCGTCCAGGCTGGGCGGGGTCGCGGTGAGCGTGTGGATGCCGGCCGCGTGAAGGAGGCCGGTGACCTCCCCCAGCTGCGGGGCCGGCACGTGGCAGCGGACCTCGAACCGACCGTCGGCGGCCTCCTCGATCCGCAGGCCGTCGACCCCCGTCACGCGCCCGAGTGAACCCGGATCGGCGTCGGTGACGGCGTGGACCTCGGTCGTGGTGTGACGCCGCAGGTCGGCCAGCGTCCCCGAGGTGACGGTGCGGCCGTCGCGGATGATGCTCACGCGGTCGGCGAGGGTCTCGACCTCGCCCATGATGTGGCTGGACAGCAGCACGGTGGCGCCGCCGTCGACGGCCTCGCGGACGCACTCCTGGAACGTCTGCTCCATGAGCGGGTCCAGGCCGGACGTGGGCTCGTCCAGTACGAGCAGTTCGGCGTCGGAGGCCAGCGCGGCGATCAGCGACACCTTCTGCCGGTTGCCCTTGGAGTAGTCACGTGTGCGTTTGGTCGGGTCCAACCGGAAACGCTCGATCAGCTCGTCCCGCCGGCCCGGGTCCAGTCCCCCGAGCGCCCGGCCGAGCAGGTCGATGCACTGGCCGCCCGTCAGCCGCGGCCACAGGGTCACCTCGCCGGGGACGTAGGCCAGCCGGGCGTGGAGCTCGACCGCGTCGCGCCACGGGTCCCCGCCGAACACCGTCGCCCGCCCGGAGTCGGCGCGCATGAGCCCGAGCAGGATCCGGATGGTGGTGGATTTACCCGACCCGTTGGGTCCGAGGAACCCGTGGACCTCCCCGCGGCGCACCTCCAGGTCCAGCTCGTCCAGGGCCCGGGCGCGGCCGAAGGTCTTGACCAGGCCCTCGACCCGCACCACGCTGTCGTGTTCTGAACGCATGATCAGCTCCTTCGTCCGATTACCCCGATCATCCCAGGGATCCGCGTCACAATGTGCCCATGCGCTCTCCCATGTCCGGCCACCGTGACTTTTCCCCGTCGATCCCGGATCGCCTGACCAAGGCCGTCATGACCGCTGCCGGGTTCCTGCCCGGCCCGCTCCTCCGACTCGTCGGCGGGACCCCGCGACGGATGGACGGCCAGGTCCTCGACCCGCACTTCCAGGCCGGGCTCCGGGTCATCTCGATGACATCCGAGGGCGAATATGAGGATCTGACCGTCGAGAAGGCACGTTCGGCCGTCGAGCGGTCGGCGTTCACCGTCTCGGGGAAGAAGATCGACCTCGCCGTCGTCACCGACATCGTCCTCCCGCTCGGCGGCACCGACCCGGACCGGGCCGACCTGCCCGCGCGCCTGTACTCGCCGGTCCACGGTGACGAGACGCTGCCCGCACTGGTGTTCTTCCACGGCGGCGGCTGGGTGCTCGGCAGCGTCGACTCGCACGACGCGACCTGCCGCTACATCGCCAAGACGGGCCGGCTCAAGGTGATCAGCGTGGACTACCGGCTGGCACCCGAGTTCCGGTTCCCCACCGCGGTCGAGGACGCGATCGCCGCGTTCCGGTACGTCCGCGACCACGCCGACGAACTCGGCGTGGACCCGACGCGCATCGCGGTGGGCGGTGACAGCGCCGGCGGCAACCTGGCGGCGGTGGTCTGTCAGCAGACGCGCGACGCCGGGGAGAAGATGCCGGACTTCCAACTGCTGTTCGTCCCCGCCACCAACATGTCCGCGCGGACCCGCTCGTACGAGCTGTTCGGCGACGGCTTCTTCCTCACCCGGGCCAACATGGACTGGTACGAGGAGACCTACATCCGGTCCGACGAGGACCGGCTCGACCCCCGCGCCTCCCCCCTGCTGGCGGAGGACTTCTCGGGACTGCCGCCCGCCCACGTGGCCACGGGCGGATTCGACCCGCTGCGCGACGAGGGCGAGGCGTACGCCCGGAAGATGGCCGACGCCGGTGTCCCGGTCTCGCTGCGCCGCCACGATTCGCTGGTCCACCCGTTCGTCAACGCCGTCGGGGCCACCCCGCTCGCGCGCTCGGCACTGTCCGAGGCGGTGGGCGCGATGCGGATGGGGCTGGCGTACTGACCCTGGAGCCCGTGTTACCTTGTGATCGCCAGCGAGACCGATCGGTCGCGGGAATCCGGTGCGAATCCGGAACTGACGCGCAGCGGTGAGGGTGATGGCGGGGCACTATGCCACTGGGCCGCACGGTCTGGGAAGGCGCTCCGTCCAGGTGATCCCGAGTCCGAATACCGGCTGGCCCTCGCGGTGACAACCGCCAGGTCATCACCGGGCTTCGCGTTCCAGGCCCGCGACCTCGGAGCACACCCATGCGTTCTTCCACCCTGGTCGCCCTCGCCGGCGTCACCCTTCTCACCCTGACCTCCTGCACCGCCCACGACCCGGCTGCGATCGCCGGCCCGGGCACCGATCCGATCGAGAACTGCGGGGAGCAGGTCCAGCTCGACGCCCCGCCCGAACGGGTCGTCTCGCTCAACCAGGGCTCCACCGAGATCCTGTACGCCCTCGGCCTCGGCGACCGGATGGTCGGCACCGCCACCTGGACAGACCCGGTCCTGCCCGAGTTCGCCGAGGTGAACAGGTCGGTCCCCCGCCTGGCCGACAACGCGCCGTCGATGGAGGCCGTCCTCGACGTGGAACCGGACTTCGTCACCGCCTCCTTCGGCAGCACCCTCGGCCAGGGCGGGGTCGCCGCCCGCGAGCAGTTCCACGAACTCGGCGTGGGTACGTACCTCTCCCCCACCGACTGCGTGGGCAAGGTCGCCGACTCCGGGGACGGCGTCCGGGAGACCCCCCTCACCCCGGACCTGCTCTACCGCGAGATCACCGAGCTCGCCCGGATCTTCGACGTGGCGCAAGCCGGTGACGAGCTGGTGGCGGACCTGCAACGCCGGCTCGACGAGGCCGCCGAGAGCGTCGATGCCCGCGGTGTCTCCGCGATGTACTGGTTCGCCAACTCCGAGTCCCCGTACCTGGCCGGCTGCTGCGGTGCCCCCGGCCTCATCTCGACCACCCTGGGCCTGGAGAACGTCTTCGACGACACCACCCAGGAGTGGCCGCAGATCAGCTGGGAGGTCGTGGCCGAGCGCGACCCGGACGTGATCGTCGTGGGCGACCTGACCCGCAAGAGCCAGACCGCCGAGACCGCGGAGGCCAAGATCGCCTACCTCGAGTCCAACCCCGTCACCCGGGAGATGGCCGCGGTCCGGGAGAAGCGATTCATCGACATCACCGGCGCCGAGATGAACCCGTCGCTGCGCACGATCTACGGGGTGGAGACCGTCGCGGCGGGACTCACCGAGCTTGGACTCACCACACCGGGTCTCGCCGAGCCGGACCCGGCCAACTGACCCGATGACCCTCGCACCCGAGAGGACCACCGCCCCGGTGGTCCCGGCGCCACCGCGTCGGCGGCCGCCCCTGCGGCGGCCGTCCGCGCTGGTCACCCTATGGCTCGGCGGCCTGGGGCTGCTGGCGGTGTCGACGGCGCTCGTCATCACCATCGGCCCGTCCGGACTCACCGCCGCCGACGTCGTCCAGTCCGCCCTGGCCCGCCTCACGGGAGCCGACTCCGGGCTCACGCGGATCCAGGAGGGGATCATCTGGAACCTGCGGCTGCCGCGCACCCTCATGGCGGCCCTGGCCGGGGCGGGGCTCGCACTGTGCGGCGTCATCCTGCAGTCGCTGCTTCGCAACCCGCTGGCAGACCCGTACATCCTCGGCATCTCCTCCGGCGCCTCGACCGGGGCGGTCCTCGTGGTGGTGCTCGGGGTCGGCGCGGGCGCGGTCGGGCTCACCACGGGGGCGTTCGTCGGAGCGCTCGCCGCGTTCGGCTTCGTCCTGGTCCTGGCCTTCGCGTCCGGCGGCACCACCGACCGGGTGGTGCTGGCCGGGGTCGCGGCGACCCAGCTGTTCTCCGCGGTGACCTCGTTCGTCGTCTACATCGCCGCCGACGCGGAACAGACCCGCGGCGTACTGTTCTGGCTGCTCGGCTCGCTGGCCTCCGTCCGCTGGTCGGACGTGGCGGTGTGCGGCGTCGTGGTCCTGCTCGGGCTGGTGGCGTGCCTGCTGCACACCTCCAGCCTCGACGCGTTCACCTTCGGCCAGGACGCCGCGGCCGCCCTCGGCGTCAACGTGGCCCGCACGCGGCTGGTGCTCATGGTGGTGACGGCGCTCGTCACGGCCGTCATCGTGAGCACCTGCGGCGCGATCGGTTTCGTGGGGCTGGTACTCCCGCACGCCGCGCGGGCCCTGGTCGGGGGTCGACACCGGGTCCTCGTCCCGACCGCGGCGCTGATGGGCGCCGTGTTCGTCGTGTGGATCGACGCCGTCTCCCGCACCGTGATCGCGCCCCAGGAGTTGCCGATCGGGGTGGCCACCGCACTCATCGGCGTCCCGGCCTTCGTCGGGCTCCTCCTGCGACGGGGACACGGCCGATGACCGCCGCCCCGTCGACCCTCGAGGCTCGAGGCGTCTCGTGGTCCGTGCGCGGACGGACCATCCTCGACGACGTCACCGTAGCTCCCGCCCCCGGCACGATGGTCGGGGTGCTGGGGCCGAACGGATCCGGCAAGTCGACGCTCCTGCGCATCCTGACGGGCCTGCTCCGGCCCGACACCGGATCGGTGCACCTCGACGGCACGGACATCCGGTCGATCCCCCGCAAACGCCTGTCCCGGCGCGTGGCCCTGGTGGCGCAGGAGGCGACCACCGACCAGAACCCCACGGTCCGGGAGGTCATCGAACTCGGCCGCATCCCCCATCGCGCGGCCTGGTCGGGTCCGGGTCCCGGGGACGACGGGGTGGTGCGGCGCGCGGCGGCCACGACCGGCCTCGGCGACCGCCTGGACCAGCGGTACGCGACCCTGTCCGGCGGCGAGCGGCAGCGGGTGCAGATCGCGCGGGCGCTGGCCCAGGAGCCCGGTGTGCTGGTCCTCGACGAACCGACCAACCACCTCGACATCCGCCACCAGCTCGACCTGCTGGCCCTGGTCCGCGCCACCGACACCACGGTGATCGCCGCCCTGCACGATCTCACCCTGGCGGCCACGTTCTGCGACCATCTGATCGTATTGTCCGGTGGGCGACTCGTGACCGGCGGCGCGCCCCACGAGGTGCTCACCGCCGACCTGATCCGGGAGGTGTACGGAGTGGAGGCCGAGGTGACCCACGACGGGCGGGGGGCGCATGTCCGCTATCTCGCGCGCTGACCCCCACCCGCACCGCGCGTCGTGCACGCGCCGCCGCGGTGACGGGTACGCGCTTGCCGCCCGCGCGGCGGGCATCGCGGCCGGGTTCGCCCTCGATCGCCTCGTCGGCGACCCGCGACGGTTCCACCCCGTCGCGGGCTTCGGCCGGGTCGCGCTCGTCGTGGAGTCGCGACTCCTGCGGCCCGGCCGGACGGCCAACGCCCAGAGGGCGGCGGGCCTGCTGTTCACCGGCGTCCTCGTGGGGGGCACGGCTGCGACGGTGACGGTCGTCCGCCGTCTGGCCGGGAGGAACCTCGCGGCTGCCGTGGTGTGGGACGCGGCCGTGGTGTGGTCATGCCTGGGCGGGTCCTCGCTGCTCGAGGTCGCGCGGCGGCAGGGTGACCTTCTCATCCGGGGCGATCACGCGGGTTCCCGGGACCTGTTGCCGTGGTTGTGCGGACGGAATCCGGCCGCGCTCGGCCCGGAGGATCTCGCGCGGGCGGTCGTCGAGTCGGTCGCGGAGAACACCTCCGATGCGGCGGTGGCCACGCTGTTCTGGGCCGCGGTGGCGGGTTCGCCCGGCGCCGCCGTCCACCGCGCGGCCAACACGCTCGACGCGATGGTGGGTCACCGTTCGGAGCGGTACCGCCACTTCGGCACCGCCGCCGCTCGGCTCGACGACGTGCTGGGGTTCCTGCCGGCCCGGGTGGCCGGCGTGCTCGGGGTGGTCTGCGCCCCGACCGTGAGCGGGAGTCCCGCCGGGACCCTGCGGGCGTGGGTCCGTGACGCACCGGCGCACCCGAGCCCGAACGCCGGGGTCGTCGAAGCCGTGTGCGCGGGCGCACTGGGGGTCCGGCTCGGCGGGCCCACGCCCTACCCGTACGGGATGGAGGACCGGGCGGTCCTCGGCGACGGCCGGTCGGTCCGGGCCGACGACATCCGCCGCGCGATTCTCCTGCACAACCGCGTCCAGGTGGTCACCGCCGCGCTGGCCGTGCTGGGTGTGGTCGCACGCTCCTGCCGATGAACTCACGCGTGCGCATCGGCGCGGGCGGGAACTCACCGACGGCGGCGGCGGGGCCTGATCCGTCGCCGCCCACACCGCTCAGGGGTGGGCCATCATCTGCCCTGCCAGCCCGGCGACCGCCCCGATCACGGTGATCGTGGGAGGCTCGACCTCCGCTTCGGCCGCCTGCCGCGCGATCGTCGCCAGCGTCCCGCGCAGGACCCGCTCCGCCGGGGTGGAGCCGTTCTCGATCATGACCGCGGGAGTATCCCCTGCAAGCCCTTCGGCGAGAAGCTCAGCGGCGATGGCGGCGAGGTTCGTCACCGCCATGAGCAGCACGAGCGTGGTTCCGGACCGGGCGAGCGCCCCATAGTCAAGGGTAGACTGCGGGTCGCCCGGCGGGACGTGGCCGGAGATCACCGACACGCCCTGCGAGAGCCCGCGGTGGGTGGCCGGGACGCCGGCGAGGGCCGGAACCGACAGCGCCGAGGTGACGCCCGGGATCACGGTGACGGGCACCCCGGCCGCGGTGCACGCGAGGTGCTCCTCGGCGCCGCGGCCGAACAGGAAGCTGTCGCCGCCCTTGAGTCGGACGACGGTGCGCCCGCGCCGCGCGTGCTCGACGAGGATCCGGTTGATCTCCTCCTGCGGGGTCGCCGGACCGAAGGGCACCTTGCCCACGTCGATCACCTCGATGCCCGGGTCGAGCTCGTCGAGGATCGACACCGGTCCCAGGCGGTCGGTCACCACCACATCGGCGGTGCGGACGGCGTCGAGGCCGGCCACGGTCATCAGCCCCGGGTCCCCCGGCCCGCCGCCGACCAGCACGACCCGGCCCGCGCAGTCCCGCGCGGCCGTGGCGCCGGCGCTGTCCTTCCCGCCGGTCGTCCCGGCCGTCGCCCCGGCGGTGTCCTTCTCAGCCGTCATCGGGCCGTCGTCCCTTCTCCGCGTCGCAGTAGATACACGTCCATCACCCAGCCGTGCTCGTCGCGCAGCCGCTCGCGGTGCGCGCGCAGGTCCGGCAGGACGTCGCCCACGCGGCCCGCGACGAGCGTCTCGCCGGCGTCGCCGAGGTTCCCGCCCCACCAGATGTTCCAGTCGGCCAGGTCATCGAGCGGCAGGTCGCCGTTGAGCATCACCACCACGTTGTCGGCGCCGGCGGCCACGACCTCGCGCAGCCGGCGACCGGTGGTCACGGTGACCGTGCCGCCGATCTCGTGCAGGACCAGACGGTGGCGCGCGGCCAGAACCTGGAGCGCGGAGATCCCGGGCACGACTTCCACCTCCAGGTCCAGCGCACCGCGCTCGGCGATCCGGTCGAGGATCCTCAGCGTGGAGTCGTAGAACGCCGGGTCGCCCCACACGGGGATCGCCACATCGCCGGGCCGGGAGGCCACGACGCGTTCCCAGGCCAGGGAGCGGGCCTCGTGCCAGTCCGTCACCACGCCGCGATACCCGGCGTCGGAGGAGGTCGACGACGACGAGCGGTCCCGCTCCGGATCGGGCACACCCACCAGCTCGACGCCCGGCGCGTGGCGGGCGAGCAGCCGCGCGCGGAGATCGATCAACGGGTCGGCCGGGCCTTTCACGGCCGCGAGGGCGTAGTCGCTGGCTTGCAGGGCCCGGGCGGCCTCGACCGTGATCTGGTCGAGCCCGCCCGAGCCGATGCCCACCACGCGCACGCGCCGCCGGCCGGTGGGGAACTCAGTCACCGTGGGACTCCTCGAGATCGCCCTCCACGTCGAGGTAGACCTGCCGCATCCGATCCATGATGTCCGCGTCGGGCTCGGCCCACATCCCGCGGTCGGCGGCCTCGGAGAGCCGCTCGATCATCCCGCGCAGCGCCCACGGGTTGGACCGGCGCAGGAACTCCTGGTTGGTCTCGTCCAGGACGTACTCGCGGGCGAGCGAGTCGTACATCCAGTCGTGGACCACGCCGGCGGTCGCGTCGAACCCGAAGAGGTAGTCCACCGTGGCCGCCAGCTCGAACGCGCCCTTGTAGCCGTGGCGTTGCATAGCCGCGATCCACCGCGGGTTCACCACGCGGGCGCGGAACACCCGCGTGGTCTCCTCCGCCAGCGACCGGGTGCGCACGGCGTCAGGCGTGGTGGAGTCGCCCACATAGGCGCGCGGCTCGGCGCCGGTGAGCGCGCGGACGGTGGCGATCATCCCGCCGTGGTACTGGAAGTAGTCGTCCGAGTCGGCGATGTCGTGCTCTCGCGTGTCGATGTTCTTCGCGGCGACCGCGATGCGCCGGTAGTTGGTGCGCATGTCGTCGGCCGCGGGGACTCCGTCGAGGCCGCGGCCGTAGGCGTACCCGCCCCAACGGGTGTAGACCTCGGCCAGGTCTCGGTCGTCACGCCAGTTGCCCGCCTCTATGGTCTGCAGGATCCCGGCGCCGTAGGAGCCCGGTGCGGAGCCGAAGATGCGGGTGGTGGCCCGGCGGTGGTCGGAGTGCTCGGCCAGGTCGGCCCGCGTGTGGGCGGCGACGAAGTTGTGTTCGTCGGGCTCGTCCAGCTCGGCGACCATCCGCACGGCGTCGTCGAGCATCCCGATGACGTGCGGGAACGCATCGCGGAAGAAGCCCGAGATGCGCACGGTCACGTCGACGCGCGGGCGGCCCAGCTCCTCGGACGGGACCACCTCCAGACCCGTGACCCGGCGGGAGGCCTCATCCCACTCGGGGCGGACGCCCAGCAGGGCCAGGACCTCGGCGATGTCGTCGCCCGAGGTGCGCATGGCCGAGGTGCCCCAGATCGACAGCCCCACCGAGCTCGGGTACTCCCCGGTCTCGGCGACGTGCCGGTCCAGCAGCGAGTCCGCCATGGCCTGACCGGTCTCCCACGCCAGCCGCGACGGGACGGCGCGCGGGTCCACCGTGTAGAAGTTCCGGCCCGTGGGCAGCACATTGACCAGGCCCCGAAGGGGGGATCCCGAGGGCCCGGCCGGGATGAACCCGCCGTCCAGGGCGTGCATGACGGCGTCCAGCTCATCGACAGTGGCGGCCAGTCGCGGCACCACCTCACGGGCGGCGAACTCGAGCACCTGCGCGACCTCGTCGTCGTTGTCGTCGTCGTTGTCGTCATCGCCCTCGGACGCGCCGTCGCCCGCCTCACCCGCGGTGAGGCCCGCGGCGGCGAGGACGTCGGGCACCGCGGCGACGTCCCACTCCCGCGCGTCCATCCCCTCGACCAGCGCCTTGGCGAGCGCCTCGACCCGGTCGACCTCCTCGGTCGGCGCGCCCTCGGCCAGCCCGAGTGCGCGACGCAGGCCCGGAACCGCCCCGGACTCGCCGCCCCACACCTGCGAGGCCCGCAGGATCGCCAGCACCAGGTTGACGCGCGCCTCGCCCGCGGGCGCCTGGCCCAGGACGTGCAGGCCGTCGCGGATCTGGACGTCCTTGATCTCGCAGAGCCAGCCGTCGACGTGGAGCAGGAAGTCGTCGAACTCCTCGTCCCCGGGCCGTTGCTCGAGGCCCAGGTCCTCGTGCATGTGCGCGGACTGCATGAGCGTCCAGATCTGCGCGCGGATGGCCGGGAGCTTGGCCGGGTCCATCGATGCGATGTTCCCGTACTCGTCGAGCAGCTGCTCCAGGCGGGCGATGTCCCCGTACGACTCCGCGCGGGCCATCGGCGGGACCAGGTGGTCGACGATCGTCGCGTGCGCACGGCGCTTGGCCTGCGCGCCCTCGCCGGGGTCGTTGACGAGGAAGGGGTAGATCAGCGGCAGGTCGGCGATCGCCGCGTCGGTGGCGCAGCCGGCCGAGAGCGCGGCGTTCTTGCCCGGCAGCCATTCGAGCGAGCCGTGCTTGCCGATGTGCACCAGCGCATGCGCCCCGAAGCCGTGGGCGAGCCAGCGGTAGGCGGCCAGGTAGTGGTGGGACGGCGCGAGCTCCGGGTCGTGGTAGATCGCCACCGGGTTCTCGCCGAACCCGCGGGGCGGCTGGATCAGCAGCACCACGTTGCCGGCCTGGATGGTGGCCAGGACGATCTCCCCGGCGTCGTTGACGAACAGGCTTCCCGGCGCCTCGCCCCACGCCTCGACCATCTCCGTGCGCAGCGTCTCGGGCAGGTCCGCGGTCCAGCGCAGGTAGTCCTCGGTGCTGATCCGCACGTGGCTGTCGGTGAGCTGGGCGCTGGTGAGCCACTCCTCGTCCTGCCCGCCCGCGGCGATGAGCGCGTGGATGAGGGCGTCGCCGGCGGCGGTGTCGTCGGCGTAGTCCCCGGCGGTGTCCAGGAACCGGGCGATGGGGCCGTCGTCCGGGCCCAGGTCGTAGCCCTCGTCGCGCATCCGGCGCAGCAGGCGGATGGTCGAGACCGGGGTGTCCAGGCCGACGGCGTTGCCGATGCGGGAGTGCTTGGTCGGATAGGCCGACAGGACCAGCGCGACCTTGCGGTCGGCGGGCGCCACATGGCGCAGCCGCGCGTGGGCCACGGCGATCCCGGCGACGCGAGCGCACCGCTCCGGATCGGCCACGTAGCGGGGCAGGCCGTCGGCGTCGATCTCCTTGAACGAGAACGGCGCGGTGATGATCCGGCCGTCGAACTCGGGGATCGCGATCTGGTTGGCGGAGTCCAGCGGGTTGACGCCGTCGTCTGAGGCCGCCCAGTCCTCGCGGCTCCACGTCAGGCACAGGCCCTGCAGGACGGGAATGTCCAGCGCGGCGATGCGCTCGACGTCCCACGTCTCGTCCTCGCCGCCCGCACGCACCGCACCGGGCGTGGTGCCGCCGGCGGCGAGGACCGTGACGACCAGCGCGTCCAGTGAGCCGAGCGCGTCGAACAGCTCGTCGGGGGCCGAGCGCAGGGAGCCGGCGAAGACCGGCACTCCCACCGCGCCAGCGGCGTCGATCGCGTCGGCCAGCGAGTGGGCGAATCCGGAGTTCCCGCTCACCTCGTGGGCGCGGTAGTAGAGCACGCCCACGCGGGGCAGGCCGGGGGCTTCCGTCGTGTCCGGCCGCGGCGGCATACCCCACACCGGCACGTTCTCCGGCGGCTCGAACCCGGCGCCGGTGAGCAGCACGGTGTCGGCCAGGAACGCGTGCAGCTGCGCGAGATTGCCCGGGCCGCCCTCGGCGAGATAGCGGTGCGCCTCGGCCGCGATGCCGATCGGGACCGTGGACAGCTCCATCAGGTCGGCGTCGGGGGTCTGCTCCCCACCCAGGACCACCACCGGGACGCCCGCGCCGAGCACGGCGGCGAACCCGGCCTCCCAGGATCGTCGGGAGCCGAGGATGCGGACCACCACCAGGTCGGCGCCGACGAGCAGTGCGGGCAGATTCGCCTCGACGTCGAGTCGGGACGGGTTGCCGAGCGTGAACGCCGCGCCGGATTCGCGCGCGGAGAGCAGGTCCGTGTCGGAGGTGGACAACAGGGTGATGCGGGGCACGTCGTGCTGTGCCGCGGCGTCATCAGGGGACGCCAAACGCCGGGTGGGGCGCATGTTCTTCTCCAAACCCTCGTGGAACATGTCGCCGTGGCCGGTCTCCTGGCTTCCGCATCAACGCCGTGCGACCGACCTTCCCGGATCCTGGAGGATCCAGTGGCCTCCGCCCCCTGAGGGACGGACGAGGGTCGCATGACTCCGCGACTACAGTGGCGAGGGCCGCGCCGGCTTTTCCTCCGGCTTCCCGAACACCACGGCACGGGCGAGCCTATCCGGCGCACCCCGCCCGTGGCCGACCGGCTGCCGCGCGTCAGCCGGGGACGGCCATCCCGGTCAGGGGAAGTCCACCACCGCGAGGTTGAGGGGCAGCTCGTTCATCCGCGGCTCCGGCGAGAGGTCCGCGGTGTCGACGAAGGTGCCGGACAGGTAGTCGTCGGCGTCGGCGGTCCGCTGCGGCGGGACCTGCCCGGCGTAGTCGAACCCCTTCAGCTCCTACGGCAGCGAGTCGGCCTCGAGCAGGCTCGGCCCGTCCATGAGCTGGAAGTGCAGGTGCGAGGCGTTGGCGTTGCCGGTGTTGCCGAGCTTGCCCAGCACCTGGCCCTCGGTGACCGTGTCGCCGGGTTTCACCGTGACCGAGCCGGAGATCATGTGTGCGTACATCGCGAACACGCCGTCGCCGAGGTCGAGCACCACGTGGTTGCCGTCCACGTTCTCGACGGTGAGCTTGGAGGCCAGTTCCGGGTTGCTGGCGGGCAGGACCCCCGGCGCGTTGGCCTCCATACCGTCGAGGACCGAGACGACGGTGGCGTCGGCGACGGCGAGGATCTCGGCGCCGTAGTCCACGTAGCTCTCGTTGTGGTTCCTGTCGCCGGTGTAAAACTCGCCCTGGTCGTTGGTGCGCTTCCAGTCGATCGCGAAGCGCTGGCTGTTGTTGAGTTTGCCGTTGACCGACATCACCGAGCTGCGGTGCGGGAAGCCCGGTTCGCAACACCCGTTGAGGGCCACCCAGTTCTCGCCCCGCACGGGCGGCGCGATGACCGGCACGGTGCGGGTGGAGAAGGCGACCGGCGTCGTGAGGTAGTCGATGGGTCCGGGCTCACCGAACGCCGGCGAGGCGGCGCCGGTCCCGTAGAGCTGGTGCAGCACCGCGTCCGGGGCCTGGTCGAGCGAGTCGAGGGTGAAGTCGATGAACATGACCCGGCTCTCCTGCGGCGGGATCTGCGCGGTGTCGACGTACCCGGCGGGCAGGTCGCGCAGGCGGTTGCAGTCACCGAAGACGCAGTCCGGGTCCACGAGAGCGGCGGCGGAGAAGCTGGCGATGACCTTGGTGGGATCAGTGCCGTCCACCACGTCGATCTTGTCCACGCTCGCCGGCACCTTGGTGGCGTTGGTGAGCTGCAGGTCGTAGGCCACGTGGTACTTGCCGTCGGTGCCCTTGAACGGCAGCGGCGGGTTGCCGATGGGAATCATCGTCAGCGCGGTGAACGCGTCCGGGACGGTCACCCCGGCGACGGACCCGGCGGCCGGTGATGCCGTGGTGGTGGCGGCCGCTTCGGCGGCGGCGGGTTCGGTGGCGGCGTCCGACGAGCACCCGGCCGCGACCAGTGCGACTGCGGTGAGGGCGGAGCCGAGAAGGGTGGGTACGCGGCGAGGTGTCACGGTGGAGCTCCGTTTCTTCAGTTGTGAAGAAAAAACTTACCGCCGGGGATCGGGAAATTGAACGCGCGCGTCGGGCTGCCACAATGGCCCCCGTGAGCATCGCCGAACCCACCCGCCGGACCCGTGGCGACCTGTGCCCGGGCGTCCTGCGGCCGTGGCCGGCCTCCGACGGCGCCCTGGTCCGACTGCGCGTGCCGGGTGGCCGCGTGTCACCGGCGGCCCTGTCCGCCCTGCACGGGGTCGCCGTGAGATATGGCGACGACGACAACGTGCACGTCACGACACGCGCGAACCTGCAGCTTCGGGCCCTGCCGATCGGTCCGGACGGGCAGCTGCCCGGCGAGGTGGTGGCGGCGATCGCGGAGACGGGCCTGCTCCCCGCGCCCGGGCACGAGCTGGTGCGCAACGTCCTCGTCTCGCCGATGACAGGCCTGGGCGAGTCGTTCGGCGGGCAGGCCCGAGGCCGCGCGGACCTGCGACCGGTGACTGACGCGCTGGACGCCGGACTGCTGGCCGACCCTGCGCTCGGCGGTCTGCCGGGCCGATTCCTGTTCGTCCTGGACGACGGCCGCGGGGACCTGCTCGACCGCTCCTGCGACCTGGGCCTGGTCGCCCTGGATGCCGACACCGCACAGTTGCGGGTGGGCGACCGCTGGTCCGAGGTGGTGCCGCTGGCCTACGCCTCCGACCGGCTGGTCGGGCTGGCCCGCGAGTTCGTCCGGGCCCGCGGCACCGGCCCGGACGCGCCGTGGCACGTGCGGGAACTGCCCGCCCCCCTCGTCGCGGCCCGCACTGCGGACGGCCGACTGCCGAGCCCGGCCCCGGCGCTGCCGTACGGGCCGGTCGCGGGTTCGGCGGAGCCGATCGAGCACGTCGAGGCGCCGGACGGGATCCTCGACCGCGACCTCATCGCCCGGCTCACCGGCGGCGACGTCGCCGAGCTCATCGTGACCCCGTGGCGCGGGGTGCTGGCCGTCCGCGAGTAGGCTGCGGGCTGTCCCACGGCGAGGAACCCGGTGCAAGTCCGGGGCGGTTCCGCCACTGTGAGGCCCGTCGAGCCGATGGGCCCAGCCAGATACTCACCGGGGATCAGCGCGCTCCCACCGCGTCGCTGCGACTTCTCACACCGGGGCGAGAACCCCGAGGAGGACCCCATGAGTGCTGCCCTGAGGCCGCCGCGTCGCTACGACTACCTCGACGACGGGCCCGCCATCTACGTCGACTCCTTCGCGACCATCCGCGGCGAGACCGACCTGTCCCGCGTTCCGGCCGACGCCGAGCGACTGGCCGTGCGGATGGTCCACGGCACCGGCCAGACGGACCTGACCCGTGACCTGCAGGTGCACCCCGGCCTGGTCAGTGCGGCGAGGTCGGCGCTCGACGCCGGCGCGCCGATCCTCTGCGACGCCCACATGGTCGCCTCCGGGATCACCCGGGCTCGGCTCCCCCGCGACAACGACGTGGTGTGCACCCTGTCCGATCCCGGCGTTCGCGACCTGGCCGCGCGGATGGGCACCACCCGCTCCGCCGCCGCGCTGGCGTTGTGGGACGATCGCCTCGACGGCGCCGTCGTCGCGATCGGCAACGCCCCCACCGCCCTGTTCCACCTGCTGGAGATGATCCTCGACGGCGCTCCCCGACCCGCCGCGATCGTCGGCTGCCCCGTGGGTTTCATCGGAGCCGCCGAGTCTAAGGCAGCGCTCGCCGAGTTCGCCGACGACCACGGCATCGACATCCCCTTTGTCACAGTGCACGGGCGGCGCGGCGGGTCCGCGATGACCGCCTCTGCCGTCAACGCCCTGGCGCAGGAGGCGGAGTGACCGGCCGGCTGTACGGCGTCGGCGTGGGACCCGGCGATCCCGAGCTGCTCACCCTCAAGGCCGCCCGGCTCATCGGCGCGGCCGACGTCGTGGCCTTTCACGCCGGGCGCGGCAAGGAGTCCAACGCCCGCCGCATTGCCGCCGACCTCATCCCTTCTGGCGCGATCGAGGAGCGACTGGAGTACCCCGTGACCACGGGCGTCACCGACCACCCGGGCGGATACGCGGGCGCGATCACGGACTTCTACGAGCGCAGCGCGCAGCGGCTGGCCGCACACCTCGCCGCCGGCCGCGACGTGGTGCTGCTGTCCGAGGGGGACCCGCTGTTCTACGGCTCCTTCATGTACATGCACGACAAGCTCGCCCCTCGGTTCGACACCGAGATCGTGCCGGGCATTCCCGCGTTCGCCGCCGCAACCGCGGCGGCCGCCACTCCCCTGGTCCGGCAAACCGACGTCCTCACCGTCCTGCCGGGCACTCTGCCCGAGCCCGAGCTCGCGCGGCGGCTTGCAGACACCGACGGCGCAATCATTATGAAGCTCGGCCGCAACTTCCCCGCCGTCCGGCGGGCCCTCGAGGCGGCTGGTCGGCTCGACGGCGCGGTCTATGTGGAGCGGGCGTCGACCGACGCGGAGGCACATCACCCGGTCAGCGAGGTCGACCCGGACTCCGTGCCGTACTTCTCGCTCATCGTCGTCCCCGGCGACTCTCAGCACTCCGACCCCACCGGCCGCCGGCCCGCGCAGCTCTCTGCACCCGGGGAGCCCTCCCCGGCGCTTACCGCCGGCTCGGCCAACTCTGCCGACGAGCAGTCCCCAGCATCGCGCGGCGTCGTGCACGTCGTCGGCCTGGGCCCGGGCCCGACAGAGTGGCTGACCCCGGAGGCTTCGCAGATCCTGTCCGAGGTCGACCACGTGGTCGGCTACGCGCCGTACGTCGCCAGGGTTCCGCAGCGGCCCGGGCTGCGTCGCCATTGCTCGGGCAACACCGTGGAAGTCGACCGGGCTGCATTGGCACTGGAGGTGGCCCGCGCGGGTGAGCAAGTGGCCGTGGTCTCGGGCGGCGACGCCGGGGTGTTCGGTATGGCCTCGGCGGTCTTCGAGGCCGCGGACGATCCCCGCTTCGCCGACATCGACATCCGCGTCGCGCCCGGCGTCTCGGCCGTGCAGGCGGTCGCTGCGCGGGCCGGGGCCCCCATCGGCGCGGACTTCGCCGTCATGAGCCTGTCCGACCGGCTCAAGCCGTGGGAGGTCATCGAGCGCCGCCTCGACGCGATCGCGGCGGCCGACCTGGTGCTGGCCGTCTACAACCCGGCCTCGCGCTCGCGCACCCGTCAGGTCGCCGACGCCCGCGAGGTCCTGCTCCGCCACCGCTGCCCGACTACGCCCGTGATCGTGGGCCGTGACGTGGGCCGGGCCGAGGAATCGCTGACCGTCACCACCCTCGGCGAACTCGACTGTGGGTCGATCGACATGAAGTGCCTGCTCATCGTGGGCGCCTCCGGGACGCGGATCACGGACTCCGGGCGGGTGTGGAGCCCCCGATTCGTGCGGGCATGAGCACCGGTCCCGGCCCGGGCGACGATCGCGCGGACAATGTCGAAGCATTGTGGCGCGTTCTGGCAACGCGCGCCGGGACCATCGGCACTTCCACCACACCCCTTTCGCGCCAGACCGTCGAGCGGCTCCCCGCGTCTTCGCCGTGGCGCCGAGCGTCGGGCTGAGCCAACCATGGCACGTCACGAGCTTCGTCGATCCCGACCACTTCTCCGGGAGCGTTCCGCTGCCGGAGGACGCCCGTCCCCTGGCATACCACTGTTTGGGGCACCCCGCTCTGGAGCTCGAGGAGCCGCTGCTGCAGACCGTCGACTGGGTCTAGTGGCCGGCGGGAATTGACGGCCCGGCGGAGACCCACGACCAGCATTGCTGTTGAGATGCGCCCGGCATACGGGTCAGCCGTCAGCCCTCTACGGATGGAAGTACGAGGCTCCGTTGAGGTCGAGTACGGCGCCCGAGGACCAGACCGCCTCGGGGGAGGCAAGGTAGAGCACGGCGTGTGCGACCTCCTCCGGGGTGGCAACGCGACCGAAGGGGCTCTGTGCGCGCAGCCCATCGCCGTCCGGGCCAGCCAGTGTTGTCGCCTGGCGTTCGGTGGCTACGACGCCCGGCGCCACCGACGAGACCGAGATTCCGTACGGGGCAAGCGTCGCGGCGATTGACTGCCCGAACGCGTGGAGTGCGGCTTTACTGGCCGCATAGGCCGGGTGCTCGGGCTCGCCCTTGAACGCGCCGCGCGACCCGATGTTCACCACGGCGCCAGAACCGCCGCCTTCACGGAGCTGCTGCGCGAACGCCCAGGTGACGTGGGCGGCTCCCAGGAGATTGACCGACAACATCTGCTCCCAACGATCCGTCCAGTCCTCGAACGTTGCGTCTACGATCGGATGAGCGTTGAACGGGCTCGTAGCGATACCTGCGTTGTTGATCAGCACGTCCACTCCTCCCAACTCGCTCAGGACCTTCTGCACGAGGGCTCGGCACTGGTGCGGGTCACTGATGTCGGCGTTCACCATGACGTGCCCCTCGCCATCAAGGGACTCGAGCGTACGTCGAGCTTCCTCGGGGCGCGATGCGTAGTGAACAGCCACGATATCCCCGAGCCGGGCAAACGCCTGTGCCACGGCACGGCCAATACCCTGGGTGGCGCCGGTGACCAGCACCCGCCGTCCGGACGCGGGCACGGTCATGTCCGTTGCCCACAGTCGGTGCGCTGCGACTCGATTGCAGGCCCTGCGCCGCCGGAGATCAACCGGTGCTGCTGGACGCAGGAGCTCAAGCGGACGCAGGCGGTAGGGCCAAGGGCCCCGATGAGCCGTTCATCATTGTCGCGAGGCGTCATGCTTGTTGAGATTACGCGTGCGCGCTCGAGACGGGCGGCTGTATTTACGTCCCGCGCCACGGGCAACCCATCAGGCCTTATCCACTTCGTAAAGCGGGCATGCGGTGAGGATCTCCGGACCAGGTTCGGCGACCAATCCCGTCGCCTCACTATTACGGGCATGCGCGACAGCGGCCGACTTGAACCCAAGTAGCCAGAGCCCGCAAGAACCATCGCTGTAGGGACGTTCTTCTCTACTTCATCAAGGTCGCCGAACTTGGAGCCCGCCAAGCCTCACCGTAGCCACTGTCACCTGCGATGTGGCGCTGGAGTATGTCGCCGGACCCGATCCATCTCAGGTGATTGGAACAATGGCCGAGAAGCGTGATTGTGTAAAGCTACGAAGGTCGGCACCCTAAGAATGCAACAGATGTGGCTTCTAGCGGACCAGCCAGGTCTCGCCCTCACACATCCGAATAGTGACCTTCTCCCCGCTGTTGTTGCGGCCGGTCACCTTCACCAGTCCGGATGGTGTGACAACTTGCTTGCTTGCCTTCACCCATGACTGCTTTTGCTCGTCAAAGACTTCCGAATGATGTCCTAGACCGTTCACGGTCCATCGTCGTTCCGTCAATTGTCTCCCCTTGTCTGGTTTTGCCCTCGGCCCGTGCGGGGCCGAGATGGCGTCGCCCGAAGACCGTGAGATCCCCTCATGTTAACTCGGGAGACAAATCTGTAGATGCCGAGAGATCAGCGAGGATGGGCGCATATACAGGGCGGACTAGTTTATGACTGCATTGTGGTTCCTTGCGCCTCTCGCGCACAGGGGAGTTCGAGTGTGAATTGTGCTCCGTGGCCTGGACCGCGGCTGCTTACTCGGATTCGCCCTTCGTGTGCTTCGACCAGTGCTCGGGTGATCGCCAGGCCGATTCCGGTGCCGCCTGCGTTTCGGCCTCGGGCGGGATCGGCTCGGTAGAAGCGGTCGAAGAGATGATCCAGGTGCTGGGCGGCGATCCCTTCCCCGGTGTCAGAGACGGTGATCGCGGTTGTGTTCGTTCTCGAGGGAACAGCGCTGAGGGTGACGATCCCTCCGGTTGGTGTGTGTCGTAAGGCGTTGTCGAGAAGGTTTCCCAATACCTGTCCGATTCGCTCGACGTCCACAGTGACGTCGGTCGGTTCGATCTCACCCATGTGCAGCTGGACACCTTTGTCCGAGTAGCGTTCGCGTGCTGCGTTGACTGCCGTTTCCACCAGGGCTTTAGTGGTGGTTCGGGCTGGTTGCAGTCGTGTGAGGTATTCTTCTGCATCGGAGACGTCGACGATGTCCGACGCGAGGCGTTCGAGCCGCCGGGTGGCCGCCCACAGCACCTGCCTTGTGGAGTCGTCGAAGGTACGGACTCCGTCGTCCACGGCCTCGAGGTAGGAGTCGATGGTGGCCAGCGGGGTGCGCAGCTCGTGACCCAGATCTGCGAGCATCCTCCGCCTGGTGACGTCTGTTGCATCGAGACGTCGGGCCAGTTCGTTGACGCTGGTCGCCAGATCGTCGAACTCCCGACCAAGTTTCGGGCTCGCCATCCGGGTCTCGTAGTGCCCTCGAGCTATGTCTGACGTCGAAGTGGTGACCATGGTGACCGAGCGCTGGACTCGGCGGGTGAGGTACCAGCTGGTGAGCAAGGCCACCAGGACCGCGATGGCCACCGCCAGCCCCCAGGCCAGGACTATGGCGACCGTGAAGGCTTCTTCGACGTGGGCTGCTTCGTTCGAATCGTGATCGATGCCGGCTTGACCGAGGTGGTCGTGGAAAATGCCCGGGGCCAGGGCGGAGGCGACGAGCCACGCGCTGACGGCGCACCCGACGACCACGCTGGACATGGCCAGGAGCAGGCGGGTACCGAAGCTGAATCCAGCGATGCGTCGAGTGGTGCGGGGCCCAGTTGTGGCCGCGTCCGGCGATGGTATGTCGTTCACTGGCCCGTTCCCATGCGGTAGCCAACTCCTCTGACCGTGCGCACGAAACGGCCTCGGGAGGCATCGTCGCCCAGCTTGCGGCGAAGGTGACCGATGTGGACGTCCACCAGGTGGTCATCGCCCACCCAGTTCGGGCCCCACACGGCGGCCATGAGCTGCGCTCGGCTAAAGACGACCCCAGGGTCGCGGGCGAGCGCGGCGAGGATGTCGAACTCGGTGCGGGTCAGCGCGACATCGGCGCCGCCGACGGTGACTTCTCGGCCCGCGGTGTCGATCGTCAGGTCGCCGACGGTCCGTACCTGTTCCGGCGCCCTGCCGTGGTGGGTCTCGGTGCCGATTCGAGGTCTGCGCATCATCGCCTGGATCCTGGCCGAGAGCTCGCGTGGGCTGAACGGTTTGGTCATGTAGTCATCCGCGCCGACGGACAGGCCGATCAGCGTGTCGACCTCCTCGGTCCGGGCCGTGAGCATGACGATGTAGGCGTCGGAGTGCGTTCTGACCTGCCGGCATACCTCGATCCCGTCCAGCCCGGGCAGCCCGAGGTCGAGAACGATGACATCGGGATCGATTCGGCGAGCCAGACCCACCGCTTCCTGTCCGTCCCCGGTGATCGTGACATCGAAACCGTCGCGCTCAAGATACGACCCGACCAGGTCCGCCAAAGGCTCCTCGTCATCGACCACCAGCGCCCGCGGACCGGCAGGCTGCTGGGCATGCGAACGGCGAACGCCAGAAACGGAAGGGGACATGCAGGCCATCATCGCCGCAACTCCTGGCAGTCCCTCACCCAGGTGGGCGCCTTGACCGAATCTTCACACGATCTCCATCGAGAACGCTCGGGTAGCCGGTCACCATGGGCGGTCGAGTCGGACACCGGAGGTACCTCATGCTCGGATGGGTGACATTCTCGGTCGGCGCTGTGGTCGTCACCGCACTGTGGGCGTCAACCTTGCTGCTGGTCACTGCCCTGTTCGGGCCGTCGCCCTCGGCGGGCGACCGGTGAAGGAGTTGTCGCGGCGGGCATTTCTCATCGGTTCGGTCCTGGCCGGCGCGGGTGCGGTGACCGCCTGCAGCGAGCCGGGGCCCTCGGGGGGGCCGGTATCGGCGTCGGATCCGGCGATCCGGGACCTGGAGGCCGAGCGGCAACGACCGGGACAGCAGGTGGTGAACGCTCGGCTGTCCCCGCGCCCGGTGGAGGTCGATCTCGGTGGTCTCGTGGTGTCGACCTGGGCATTTGCTGACACTGTTCCGGGTCCGGTCCTGCGGGCCCGGGCAGGAGATCTGCTGCAAGTCGAGGTGGATAACCAGCTCGACCAGGAGACGAGCGTGCACTGGCACGGCATCGCCCTGCGCAACGATATGGACGGAGTGCCCGGTCTGACCCAGGACCCGATCCGTCCGGGCGCCCGGTTCACCTACGACTTCACCGTCCCGCTCGCCGGCACACATTGGTACCACTCACACTCAGGGCTACAGCTCGACCGGGGCCTGTACGGTCCGCTGATCATCGACGATCCCGCCGACCCCGGGGACTATGACCACGAATGGATCGTCGTCCTCGACGACTGGCTCGACGGCATCGACGGCACTCCCGAGGACGCCGCCGGGCGAGTGGGCATGGATGCCCCCGGCACTCGGGGTCGGCCGATGGCCGGAATGGGGCACGGCCCGATGGGGGGCGCCCGGTCCAGCAACCCGATGATGACCTCCCGGTTGCTCGGTGTCGCCGGGGACGTCCACTATCCGCACTACTTGGTCAACGGCCGAGTCCCGGCCGATCCGATCTCATGGACTGCCAGCCCGGGCCAACGCGCGAAGATCCGGTTCATCAACGCCGGGGCGGACACGTTCTTCCGCGTCGCCCTCGGCGGACACACGATGACCGTCACCGACACCGACGGCTTTCCCACCGCGCCCCAGGAGACGGAGGCGATCCTGCTCGGAATGGGCGAGAGGGTCGACGTCGTGGTCACGCTGACAGACGGGGTGTTTCCCCTCTTCGTCGAAGCAGAAGGCAAGAACGGGTACGGGTACGCCCTTGTGCGCACCGGGGCCGGTGAGCTACCCGCCGACCCGCGCCCCGGCGAACTCGACGGACCGGTGCTGCTGGCCGCGGACCTGACCCCAGCGCCGGACTCACGACTGCCCGGCCGGGGGCACGACCGCTACCTCAGCGTCGACATGGGCGGCAGCATGATGCCGTATCGCTGGACACTCAACGGCCAAACCCACCCCGACACCACGCCGCTGGAGGTCTCCCGCGGCGACCGGGTCCGGATGCGGCTGCGCAACATGTCCGACATGGCCCACCCGATGCACCTTCACGGTCACACCTTCGCCCTCGCCGACAGCGGGCTGCGCAAAGACACCGTCACGATCCGCCCCATGCGGACTATCGAGATCGAGTTCGAGGCGAACAACCCCGGCCAATGGGCGTTCCACTGCCACAACGCCTACCACCAGGAAGCCGGAATGATGACCACCTTGTCCTACCTCGCCTGACCACCACCCGATCGACACACCACCCGATCTTGACGCCGACCCGAAAGGACATCGACCACGATGACCCGCACCACTCTGCTCCTGACCGCAGCCCTGACCGCCGTTGCCCTGACGCTGTCCGCCTGCACCGACAGCACCGACAGCACCGACAGCACCGAAGCCTCGCCCGCCGCGCCCACCACCGCGGCCGGCGCCACCACGTCCGTGACCGGCACCGCTGCCTCCGGCCAGGACGAGGAGCATTCGCAGGCCGACGTGATGTTCGCGCAGATGATGCTCCCGCACCACCAGCAGGCGATCGAGATGAGCGACATCATCCTGGCCAAGGACGACATCCCCGCCGACGTCACGGCGCTGGCCGAGGAGATCAAAGCCGCCCAGGGCCCCGAGATCGCGCAGCTGACCAACTGGCTCGAGCAGTGGGAAGAGCCCATCGAGGCGCAGGATGGTCACGGCGGTCACGACATGTCCATGATGGAAGGGATGCTCTCCGACGACGAACTTGAGCAGCTGTCCCAGGCCCAGGGAGTCGACGCCGCCCGGATGTTCATGGAGCAGATGATCGCCCATCACCAGGGCGCCATCGCCATGGCCGAGGACGAGGTCGAAAGTGGCCGCTACCAGCCCGCGGTCGAGTTGGCCCAGACCATCATCGACACCCAACAGCAGGAGATCGACACCATGCGCGACCTGCTCACCTCGCTCTAACCACCCCATCGCCATGGGCCACCCCGGCCCGGCACGACACCCGAGACACCACACCACGCGGAGAGGAAAATCCATGTTCTCCACAACGCGCTCTGCGCTCCCGCTCACGGCCGTCAAGGAAGCGTGTTCGTGCTGCTCCACGCCCACGGACCTAGAACGGATCGACGCCACCGGCCGTCCGCAAGCTGACGATGATGCCGCCCTGGCCGCCGGCGCTCACACGGAGACAGACAAATGAGTCAGCCACACGATCACCACCACCATGATCGGCGCGGCGAACCCGGTGACGGTTCGGACGGCCGCCCCGACGACATGGCCACATCGGTAGCCGAACATCATCACCCGGGCGCCGCTGACGACGCGGCCGGCCACGGCCACACCGGACAGCACCACACCGGTCATGAAGCCCACGGCGGTCATGCGGGCCACGCAGACCACGTCGGGCAGTTCCGACGGCTGTTCTGGATCATGCTCGTCTTGGCAGTGCCGGTGGTCGGCTTCAATGACATGTTCGCCGACCTCATCGGCTACCAGCTGCCGGAGGCCGACTGGGTGCGGTGGGTCTCCCCCGCCCTGGGCACAGTGATCTACCTCTGGGGCGGTCGGCCGTTCCTGACCGGCGCGCTGTCCGAGCTCCGCGCTCGCCAGCCCGGCATGATGCTCCTGATCGGCCTGGCCATCACCGTGGCGTTCATCGCCTCCTGGGGCGCTACCCTGCGCATCCTGGATCATGAGCTGAACTTCTGGTGGGAACTGGCCCTGCTGGTGGTGATCATGCTGCTGGGCCACTGGATCGAGATGCGCTCCCTGGCGCAGACCACCTCCGCACTCGACTCCCTGGCGGCGCTGCTGCCGGATGAGGCCGAGAAGGTCGACGGCGACGACGTGGTGACAGTCGCTCCGGCCGACCTGGTGGTCGGCGACGTGGTGATCGTCCGCCCCGGTGCTTCTGTGCCCGCCGACGGCAAGATCATCGACGGCTCGGCCAGCATGGACGAATCCATGGTCACGGGCGAATCCAAGGCGGTCCGCCGCGGCATCGGCGAGCAGGTCGTCGCCGGCACGGTGGCCACCGACTCCGGCTTGCGCGTCGAAGTCTCCGCAATCGGTGACGACACCGCGCTGGCCGGGATCCAGAAGCTGGTGGCCGACGCACAGGCGTCCTCCTCGCGTGCCCAGCGCATCGCCGACACCGCCGCCGGCTGGTTGTTCTGGTTCGCCCTCGCGTCGGCCGTGATCACCGCGGTCATCTGGAGCGCTCTCGGGTTGCCGGACGCGGGTGTGGTGCGCACGATCACCGTGCTGGTCATCGCCTGCCCACACGCGCTGGGATTGGCGATCCCGCTCGTGGTCTCCATCGCCACCGAACGCGCCGCCCGCGGCGGCGTACTGATCAAGGACCGCCTCGCGCTCGAGTCGATGCGCACCGTCGACGCCGTCCTGTTCGACAAGACCGGCACCCTGACCAAGGGCGAACCCACCGTCACCGGAATCGAATCAATAGACGGACACACCGCCAACGAGGTGCTTGCCCTGGCTGCCGCGGCCGAGTCCGACAGTGAGCACCCGCTGGCCAGAGCCGTCGTCGGGGCCGCACGGGCCCGCGAACTGACCGTGTCGACGGCGATTGACTTCTCCTCCTCCCCGGCCGTGGGCGTCAAGGCCACGGTGGACGGCACCGTCGTCGAGGTCGGCGGCCCCTACCTGCTCGATCAGCACGCACGCGATGAACTGCCCGTCGCCGACCAGTGGCGCGACGAGGGCGCGATCATCCTGCACATCCTCGCCGAGGGCCGGGTGATCGGCGCGCTGCGGCTGGCCGACGAGATCCGGCCCGAGTCCCGCGCGGCCGTCGACGCCCTGCATGCTGCCGGTGCGCAGGTCGTCATGATCACCGGCGATGCCCGCGCCGTGGCCGACACCGTCGCCGCCGAACTGGGCATCGACCGGGTCTTCGCCGGGGTCCGGCCAGAAGACAAGGCCGCCAAAGTCGCCGAACTGCAGTCCGAAGGCAAGAAGGTCGCCATGGTCGGCGACGGGGTCAACGACGCGCCCGCACTGGCCCAAGCCGACGTCGGCATCGCCATCGGCGCCGGGACCGACGTGGCGATCGGCTCCGCCGGGGTAATCCTGGCCTCATCGGATCCGCGCTCGGTGCTCTCGGTCATCGAACTGTCCCGGGCGAGCTACCGCAAGATGAAGCAGAACCTGTGGTGGGCCGCCGGCTACAACCTCGCCGCCGTGCCCCTGGCCGCAGGTGTCCTCGCCCCGATCGGATTCGTACTGCCCATGGGCGTCGGCGCCATCCTCATGTCCGCCTCCACGGTCGTCGTTGCTCTCAACGCTCAGCTGCTGCGTCGTCTCGACCTGCGCCCGGACACCGTCACCACAGCGATGCAACGAGGATGAATCCGATGAACGCCACCCACTCCACTCGGAGACGAGCCGCGACCGCGCTCGTTGCCGCCGCTGCCCTGACCCTCACCGGCTGCTCGATCGGCACCTCCGACAGTTCAGTGCCGGAATCTCACCCTGCGTCGTTGGAGCACTACGACCTCGCCGGCCTCGAGGCACCCCAGATCATCAACACGCTCGACACCATGCCGGTGGCCGACAGGCCAGACGATCTGATCGCCTCGGTGCAGCCGACAGAGGTGGTCTTGACCAGTAGCGATGAGAGCCTCGAGACGATTCCTATTCCAGAGGACCAGTTCTATCTGTCAGTGGCGCCCTACAACACCAGCACCCACCCCTGCCAGTTCCACAGCCTGACCACCTGCCGCGGCGAGATGGCCACCGAAGAGGTGCACGTCACAGTCACCGATACCGCCACCGGAGACATCCTCATCGACGAACCACGCACCACCTACGACAACGGCTTCCTCGGATTCTGGCTACCGCGAGACATCACTGCCACGCTCACCATCGACTACGACGACAAGTCGGCCACTGTTCCGATCGCCACCGGAGACCAGGACCTCACCTGCCTGACCACCATGAGACTCACCTGACAACCCCCCTCCCCGCATCAACAACCCCCCGCCGGGTCGCGGCCACCGGCCGGCAGGGAAGGCGGTGCGTCCCGCATGGACCACAGCACCGCCAGTCAGAGGTAGCGGCAGATCGTCTCGGCTTGGCAGGTCGCAGGGTCCACTGTGCGGCTGGCGGACTGGAGCTGGGCGACTGCCTGACGCAGCTGCAAGAGATCGGCTATCTGCTGGTCGATCTCGTCCAGTCGAGTCACCAGGAGCGTGTCGACGTGAGCGCAAGGTGCCTGTCCGTCATCGCGAATCCGGAGGATCTCACCGATGCGGGCAAGCGATAGTCCCGCGCTCTGGCCCCGCCGGATGAAATCGAGCCGGGAGATCACGTGCTCGGGGTAGTCACGGTAGCCGTTGAGGGTTCGTTGTGGGGGCGGGAGCAGGCCCACGGATTCGTAGTAGCGAAGGGTTTTCGGAGTGGTGCCCGCCGTGGCAGCCAGTTCGCCGATCCTCATTGGAATTACCGCTCCTTCGAGACCGCCTGGGTTGACCTTCCAGTGCGCTGGAAGGTCCATCCTAATGAGCGAAGAAAGAGAGGGGCCATCTGATGGAACCGGGTTTCGAATTCGATTTGGCGGTGGTGGGCTCCGGCGGGGCAGCCATGGCGGCCGCTATCACCGCTCGCCAGGCCGGCAGGACGGTGCTGGTGATCGAGCACGGCACCATCGGCGGCACCTGCGTGAACATCGGGTGCGTCCCGTCCAAGGCGCTGCTGGCCGCTGCCGGCACCCGCCAGGTCGCACTGACCAATCCCTTCCCCGGGGTCCCCACCCTCGCCCGGGGCGTTGATCTGGGAGCGCTGGTCAAGCAGAAGGACCAGCTGGTCACTCGACTGCGAGAGACCAAGTACGCCGACGTCGCGAACGCCCATGGCTTCGAGATCCGCCGTGGGGAGGCTTCCTTCCTCGATCCCGACACTCTGGTGATGGATGGGGATCCGGTGGCGGCCGGTTCGGTGGTACTGGCCACCGGAGCAGAACCGGCACTACCGAAGGAGGTGACCGGGCTGGACGAGGTGGAGCATCTGACCTCGACCACCGCCATGGAATTAACTGAACTGCCCGACTCCATGATCGTCATTGGCGGTGGCTACGTCGGTATCGAACAGGCCCAACTCTTCGCCCATCTGGGCACCCGGGTGACCATCATCGGCAGGATCACCCCTGCTGCCGAGCCGGAGATGGTCGCCATCCTTCGCCAGGCCCTGGCTCAGGACGGGATCACGGTGATCGAGGAGCACGCCACCTCTGTCGACCGGCAGAACGCACAGGTCACAGTCCGTACCGCTTCGGGCCGCAGCCACTGCGCAGAACGGCTACTAGTGGCCACCGGGCGTCGCCCGTCCACAGACCGCCTCAACCTGCCAGCCGCAGGAATCGCCACCGACCCGGACGGATTCATCCTCGTCGACGAGCATCAGCGCACCACCAACCGGCGCGTCTTCGCCGCCGGTGACGCCACCTCGGCACCCCAGTTCGTCTACGTCGCTGCTGCCACCGGGAAAGCCGCCGCGGCCAACGCCCTTCGCACCGATCCGCAGGGCCCAGGCGAGGTCGTCGACTACACCGGACTGCCAGCGGTGATCTTCTCCCGCCCCCACCTGGCCACCGCCGGGCTCACCGAGGCCGCAGCCCGGGCCGCCGGGCACCGCTGCCAATCCCGGGTGATGAGCTTCGAGGACCTGCCGCGCGCCTTAGTCGACCAGGACACCCGCGGGGCGATCAAGATGGTCGCCGAAACAGAAACCGGAAGAATCCTCGGACTCAGCGCAATCGGAGACCACGCCGGAGAAGTCATGCTCGCGGCGACTTACGCCATCACAGCCGGGATGACCACCCGCCAGATTGCCGACACCTGGGCCCCCTATTTGACCGTCTCCGAAGCTCTGCGCCTGGTCGCAGGCACCTTCCACACCGAACTGCCCACCTCCTGCTGCGTCTGACCACCGCCTCGCGTGGCGGGATTAATCGCTCAGTCGCGGCATTTTGTGATCGCCTCAGAAAGCTACATCACTCCCACATCCGTAAAACGATCAATTTTGGGACAGTTGTTGCATTCGCGAATTGTTGTGGACTTGATCGCTTTGTGGCGGTCTTCTGTGGCTACTTCTTGGCGGCGACGTACCAATCGGGCGTTCTGGCCGGAAGAATCAGAGCGAGTCGGCGGCTCACGGGTGCGTGGTGGGGTTTGCGTCGGTTCTGTCAGAGTCCGAATGCTCCGCCGCTGATCAGGATGAAGGCGCCCAGGCCGATCAGGACAGTCGGGAACAGGATATGTTCCCAGCGCTCTAGGACTTCGGCGATCGGTCGGCGGGTGGCGACGAACTTGGCCAGGCCCACCAGTCCCGCCACCAGCACCAGGAACACGATGCAGTAGGCAACTACGGCTCCCGTGCCCACGTTGAGAAAGACGGGGACGTAGACGCCGATGTTGTCGCCGCCGTTGGCGAAGGTTACGCCGGCCACGGTCCATACGGCGACGTTCTTGCCCTCGATCTTTGCGTCGTCGTCGTCATCATCGTCCCCGCGCCAGGCCTGCCACGCGGCCCGCAGTCCCAAGCCAAGTGGGATCAGCCCGAAGTAAGGGATGGCCCCCGGGGGCAGGAAGGCTCCCGCGCCCAGGGAGACGAGCACAGCGACGCCGAGGATGCCGACGAAGCCAAGATACTGGCCGGCCAGAATGCGTGCGGTGGTTCCGCGTTGGCCTGCTCCGCGGGCGAAAAACAGCGACAGGACGATGATGTCGTCGATATTGGTGGCAATGAACAGGCCGATCGCCTGCAGGGCCGAGGACAGGATCACGCCTGCACCTCCGTGGCGTGACAACCCGGCACTGAGCAGTCGGGCTCCAAGCAGGGGGCGTTTTCGTTGACCGCGAGGGTGACCTCGACCAAGGAGGATAGCGACCGCGCCAAGTGCGGGTCTGCGATCTCGTACCGGGTCTGGCGGCCTTCGGGCACTGCGACAACGATCCCGCAGTCGCGCAGGCATGCCAGATGGTTCGACACGTTCGACCGTGTCAGCTCCAAATCGCAGGCCAGCTCCGCCGGGTAGGCCGGCTGCTGCAGCAAGGTCAGCAGTATCCGGGACCGCGTCGGGTCGGCCATCGCCCGCCCTAACCGATTCATCACATCCACACGCGAAACAATAGTCAGCACTTGCTGAACTATACAGCGTCTGCTGAACTGTTGTGACAACGCCTTAAAAACCTAAAGGTTGTCAAGACACTTAACCTCGTCCAGGACTACGGCCAGTTTTGAACAGGTTTCCTGGCGCTACAGGCACCCACCGGAGTCTCACTAAGTCGTCTTGACGTAATTTGTTTCAGAGCCGGCTTCGGTAGGGATTTGTGAGGCAGAATCGGGCTATGAGGCATCTGGGGTACACTCGCGTCAGTACTGCGAGTCAGGACGCGCAGTTGCAGCTGGATGCACTCGTGGATTCCGGGGTGCAGAAGCGCGACGTCTTCGCCGACGTCACCTCGGGGAGCCGGGCCGCGATCGAGCGCCCGGGGATGAAGCGGCTGTTGGACTACGTCGAGCCCGGCGATACGGTCGTGGTGTGGCGCATTGACCGCCTCGGCCGCTCCCTGATCGATGTCCTCAACACCGTGAACCTGCTTCGCGACAAGGGCGTGAAGATCCGATCGCTCTCAGATGGCATCGACCCGGAGACCACTTCCGGGCGGTTGATGCTGGGCATGCTGGCCACGCTGGCCGAGTACGAGCGCGAGCTCATCACCGAGCGAGTCAACGCCGGCATCGCCGCGGCGAAGCAGAGCGGCACTCGGTTCGGCCGGCCCCCTGTTGATCCCACAGTGATCGCCGAGAAGCTCGAGATCGCCCAAGACGCCCGAAGAAAGGGCCGGACCGCCGCCGAAGCAGCCAGTCTGGTCGGCTGGTCCCGAGCCACGCTTTACCGCCACCAGCAGGCAGCTCGCAACCGGCAGGTACTCCCCCACTGACGATGAAGCGAGCACCTCTGGGCTCTAGACCCTAAGAAATGCACGTGCCACAGAACGTTCGTGGCCTTTTGAACCAGGAGGAAGCCCAAGCTGAGTGATGCCCCGCTGCCGTGTACCCCACAGGGGAGGTGGCTACGCTTCGGTGCTGGCGAGCGCAGCTTAAGCCTCTCCGATCCACGTGGGTCTCGCAGCTGGCGTTCCTGGCGAGCCACGCGGCCCTTCGCCGATACCGTTGCGTCGGTTCGGGCTTCCTGCCGGCCGGAGGACACCGTCTGTTGCCCGCTGCCTTCGGCCAATCCGCTCAGCCCCGCCGCTTCGACTCCCGCTCCGGGCTTGACGCGTACAGCCACGACTCGGCCTCCCCCGGTCTGACCAGCGCGCGACCGACCAGGATCACCGCGGCCTGGCGCAGGCCGGCGGACTCGACCGCGTCCGCGATGTCGGCGAGCGTGCCGCGAAGATCCACGCGGTGCGGGCGGCTCGCGTTGGCGACCACCGCCACCGGGCAGTCCGCGCCGTGGGTGGGCACCAGACGCTCGGCCAGCTCGCGGATCCGGGTGATGGCCAGGTGCAGGACCAGCGTCGCGCCGGTGGCGGCAAAGCTCTCTAACGACTCAGTCGACGGCATCGCCGTCGACCGAGCCTGAACGCGGGTGAGCACCACCGACTGCACCACCTCGGGAACCGTGAGCTCCACCCCCAGCTCGGCGGCGGCCGCCGCGTAGGCGGGAACACCAGGAACCACGTCCCACGGCACGCTGGCCGCGTCGAGGCGGCGAGTCTGCTCGGCCAGCGCCGAGTACAGCGACGGATCGCCCGAACACAGCCGGACCACCTCAAGACCCTCGGCATGGGCGGCGACGATCTCCGCGATGATCCCGTCGAGGTCCAGGCGCTGGGTGTCCACCAACCGGGTGCCTGGGCGGCAGTGATCGAGCACCCCGTCGTCGAGGTAGGTGCCCGCGTACAGGCACACGTCGGCCGCGGCCAGCGCCGCAGCCGCCCGCAGGGTGAGCAGGTCCGCGGCGCCGGGCCCGGCTCCCACAAAGTGAACGGTCACGAGGTCTTCCCTATCTCCTGGACATCAGTCGCGGTCGAGCGAGGCCTCACGGCGGACCATTGCACCACGGCCCGCGTCGGCGCCCAGCCGGTGAACCTGCCGATCGAATCTGTCTGCTCGACCTGCAGCCGGATGAGCTCCCCGCCGAATTCGGCGCGGGCGTCGATCAGTGCGCGCTCGGTCTCCAGGGTCACGGCGTGTGCAACCAACCGGCCGCCCGGGGCCAGCGCGTCCCAGCACTGTTGGAGCAGGCCAGAGGCAGTGCCGCCCCCGCCGATGAACACCGCGTCGGGGCGGGGCAGGCCGTCCAGAACCTGCGGGGCGCGGCCGTTGACGACCTCCAACGACGGCACCCCGAGCCGCACGGCGTTGCGCGCGACACGCGCCGCCCGCTCGGGATCGGCCTCCACAGCGACAGCCCGACACAACGGGTGCGCGCGCATCCACTCGATGCCCACCGACCCGGCGCCGGCGCCCACGTCCCACATGAGCTCGCCGGCCGAAGGAGCGAGCCGCGACAGCGCCGAAGCACGCAGGTCGCGGCGGGTGAGCTGGCCGTCGTTCTCAAAGACGTCGTCGGGCAATCCCGGCGCCAGCCCGAGCGGGCGGGCGGAGGGATCGGCCACGCACTCAACCGCCAGGACGTGCAGCGCGGGCACCTCGCGACCGTGCGACCAGTCGCGCGCCGGGCAGCTGAATCGCGCTTCGGCCGGGCCCCCGAGATCGGCGAGCACGGTCATCGCGCTCCCCCCGAAGCCGGCGCCCCGGAGCGTCGCGGCGACTTCTCCCGGCGTGTGCCGATCGGCCGAGAGCACCAACACACGCCGCCCCGGTGCCAGTTCACGACCGAGCCCGCGGTGGTCGCGCAGCACCGCCACGGACTCGGCCGGCCACCGCATCCGGGCGCGGGCCAGAGCGACCGAGGACACCGCCGGGAGCACCTCCACCGCATCCGCGCCCAGCCCATCGATCAGGGTCGTGCCGATCCCCGCGACCAGCGGATCGCCCGAGGCCAGGGCCACGATCGAGCGCCCGCGGAATCGCTCGAGGAGCTCCGGCAATCCGTCCCGCAGCGGCCGCGGCCACGGCACTCGTTCGGCCGTCACGTCGCCCGGAATCATCGCCAGATGACGCTCCCCGCCGAGCACCACATCGGCGCCCAGGACGGCGCGGCGGCGGGCCTCGTCGAGCCCCGCCCACCCGTCGCCGCCGATGCCGACGACCACCACCCGTGCATTCATGACGCGGAACCCTACCGCGACACCTGAGGCGCCCCGGGACAGGCCGTTGGGCTAGCCTGAAGCACCACACAACCGAACAGACCCCACAGCACGAGGTGCCCCACGACCCGCCACAGGCGGAGCGGAGGGGAGAATCAGGGAAGCCGGTGAGAATCCGGCACAGGGCCCGCTACGGTAACCCGGCCTATCAGGCGATCGCGCCCCGCGCGCACGTCCGAGATGAGCCGGGAAGTCCGGAGACCGGCCTCGCGCTGACCAGCCTGGCAGACGAGAGCGGGAGCCCCCATGCCACTGCACTACCCCTTCAGCGCTGTCGTCGGTTCCGACGACATGTCGCTGGCCCTGACCCTGACCGCGGTGTCCCCGGCGGTCGGCGGCGTGCTGATCCGCGGTGAGAAGGGCACGGCCAAGTCCACGATGGTCCGCGCCCTGGCCGGGATCCTGCCGGAGGTCGAGGTCGTCACCGGCGACCGCTTCTCCTCCGCACCCGACGACCGCGGTTCCGAGACCCCGGACGGGCGTATCCCCCACGACGCGCCCACCGAGCGGCGGCCGGTCCGCCTGGTCGAGCTACCGATCGGGGTGTCCGAGGACCGCATCACCGGATCACTACACCTGGAGAGTGCGCTCGCCGACGGTGTGACCGTGTTCCAACCTGGCCTGCTCGCCCGCGCACACCGCGGACTGCTCTACGTGGACGAGGTCAACCTGCTCCACGACCACGTGGTGGACCTGCTGCTCGACGCCGCCGCGATGGGCCGGGTGACCGTGGAGCGCGACGGCATCTCGGTGGAGCACGCCGCGCGCTTCGTGCTGATCGGCACCATGAACCCCGAGGAGGGTGAGCTCCGACCGCAGCTGCTGGACCGCTTCGGCCTCACCGTGGAGGTGGCCGCGCCCCGGGACCCGGAGCTGCGCGCCGAGGTGGTGCGCCGCCGGATCGCGTTCGAGGCCGACCCGGCGGGACTCGTCGCCGCCCACGCCGCCGACGAGGCCGCAGTGCGCGAGCGGATCGCCGCCGCGCGGCGCGTGCTCGACCGGGTGACGCTGACCCCCTGGGCGCTGTCGACCATCGCCCGGGTGTGTGCGGGCTTCGACGTGGACGGCATGCGCGCCGACATCGTCACCGCCCGCACCGCCGCCGCCCATGCCGCATGGCAGGGCCGGACCCGGATCACCCGCGAGGACATCCGCGTCGCCGCGCGCATGGCACTGCCCCACCGCCGCCGTCGTGCCCCGTTCGATGCGCCGGGCCTCGACGAGGACCTGTTGGAACGGCTCCTGGGCGACGACGACGAGCCCGATCCCGACCCCCGGGACGAGACCGCGCCGGCCGACGACGCCGAACAGTCGGAGTCCGCAGACGAGTCCGCGTCGGCAGACACCCCGGACGCCGAGTCGACCCCGGCGCGGGCCTCGGCCGAGCACGCCGGGCACGAGCACTCGCCCGAGCAGACCGAGCAGACCGAGGACAGCCCCGGCGCTGGCGACGACTCCGGCACCGCGGGCACCGACCAGGCGGGCGGCCGATCGGGCGGCCAATCGGACGACGATGCCCACGGCCAGACCGCCGACGCCTCCGAGCCCGGTGCACACGGGCCCACCCCGCCCGAGCCAGGCACGGTCACCGCGGCCGCGGCGCCGTACCGCACCCGCCTGCTCGCCGTCGCCGGTACCGGCCAGGGCGCTGCCGGCCGCCGGTCGAGGGCCATCACAACCAGCGGCCGGCGCATCGGCGAGGGCGCGTTCACCGGGTCCGACCTGCACCTGCCCGCCACGATCCGGTCCGCCGCGCCGCAGCAGTCCGCCCGCGGTCGCGGAGCCGGCCCAAACGGTGGCCGACTCCGGCTGGCCGCCGAGGACCTGCGCTCGGCGGTGCGCGAGGGCCGCGAGTCCAACCTCGTGCTGTTCTGCGTGGACGCCTCCGGCTCCATGGCCGCCCGCACCCGGATGGAGCAGGTCAAGACCGCGATCCTCTCCCTACTGCTGGACGCCTACCGCCGCCGCGACAAGGTGGGACTGGTGACCTTCCGCGGGTCCGCGGCCCACGTGACCCTGCCGCCCACCTCGTCGGTCGACATCGCGGCCACCCGCCTCGCGGAACTCCCGGCGGGCGGCCGGACCCCACTGGCCGAGGGACTGCTCACCGCCGCCGAGGTCCTGCGCATCGAAGGCGTCCGCGATCCGCGGCGGCGGGCCCTCCTCGTCGTCGTCACCGACGGCCGCGCCACCCACGGCCCGGACGCCCTCGCCAGGTCCCGCACCGCGGCGACCGGGCTGGCCTCCCTCGGCGTGGCCTCGGTGGTGGTGGACTGCGAGACCGGCCGCTTCCGGATGGGCCTGGCCTCCGAGCTCGCCGGGCACCTGGGCGCTGAGCACGTGCCACTGGGCGAGGTCACCGCCGAGGGACTCACCGACACGGTCGACGTTCACACAGCCCGCGCCCGCACCGCGCGCCCCCGGGGCGTCGACCCCCGGAACGAGGTGGCCTGATGCCCAAGGGACAGCCGGAGATCGTGCCCGACGACGGGCTCAGCACCCGCCAACGCCGCAACCGGCCGCTGGTCATGGTCCACACCGGGCCCGGCAAGGGGAAGTCCACCGCCGCGTTCGGCCTGGCGATGCGCGCCTGGAACCAGGGCTGGGACATCGGGGTGTTCCAGTTCGTCAAGTCCGCCAAGTGGCGCATCGGCGAGCAGACCGTCATGGAACGCCTCGCCCGCCTGCACGACGAGACCGGCGAGGGCGGGCCGGTCCAGTGGCACAAGATGGGCTCGGGGTGGTCGTGGTCGCGCAAGGACGGCACCGAGGACGACCACGCCGCCGACGCCGCCGAAGGATGGGCCGAGATCAAGCGGCGCCTCGCCGACGAGCGGCACGACCTCTACCTGCTCGACGAGTTCACCTATCCCATGAAATGGGGCTGGGTGGATGTCGACGACGTGGTCGCCACCGTCGCGAACCGCCCCGGCCGGCAGCATGTGGTGATCACCGGCCGCGATGCCGACCCCCGGCTGCTCGAGGTCGCCGACCTGGTCACCGAGATGACCGAGGTCAAACACCCGATGGACGCCGGGCAGAAGGGTCAGCGGGGCATCGAATGGTGACCGCGCTGCCGCGGATCGTCGTGGCCGCGCCGGCGTCGGGGCACGGCAAGACCACCGTCGCGACCGGCCTCATGGCCGCGCTGCGCCGCACCGGGCTGGAGGTCTCGGGGCACAAGGTGGGCCCCGACTACATCGACCCCGGCTACCACGCCCTGGCCACCGGGCGGGCGGGCCGCAATCTGGACCCGCACCTGGTGGGCGAGGAGCGAATCGTGCCGCTGCTGCTGCACGGCGCCGGCGCGGGTCGACCCGCCGACGTCGCGGTGATCGAGGGCGTCATGGGCCTGTACGACGGGCACATCGGCGGCGACGGGTTCGCCTCCACGGCCCACGTCGCCGCGCTCACCGGGACCCCCGTCGTGCTGGTGGTGGACATCTCCCACGCCTCGCGCAGCATCGCCGCGGTGGTGCTGGGGATGGCCTCCTACGACCCGGCCGTGCGCATCGCCGGGGTGGTGCTCAACAAGGCCGGCTCCGTCCGCCACTCCGACGAGGTCCGCCGCGCGCTCGCCCCACTCGGCATCCCGGTGTTGGGCGTCCTCCAGCGCGACGACGACGTCACCGCCCCCTCCCGCCATCTCGGCCTGGTCCCCGCCGCCGAACGCCCGGAGGCCGCGCGGTCGCTCGACCACCTGGCCGGGAAGGTGGCGGCGTCGATCGACCTCGAGGCCGTCATGCGGATCGCGCGTGAGGCGCCGCCGCTGGCGGGCGAGGCGTGGTCGGCGCGCGTGGCGTTGGGTGGTGACCGAGCCCACGAGGTCGACGACGACGAGGGCCGCCGGCTCATCGCCGTGGCCGGTGGCCGGGCCTTCACGTTCCGCTATGCCGAGACGGTCGAGTTGCTCGAGGCGACCGGCTGCTCGGTCGTGCCGTTCGACCCGCTGTCCGACGAGGCACTGCCCGACACCGCCGCGGGGATCTACCTCGGGGGCGGGTTCCCCGAGGTCCACGCTGCGGACCTCGCCGCCAACGAGCCGATGCTGCGGGCACTGCGCGCGGCGACGGCCGCCGGGACGCCGACCGTCGCCGAGTGCGCGGGCCTGCTCTACCTCTGTTGCACCCTCGACGGTGTCCCCATGGTCGGTGCGGTCGACGCCGACGCGGCCATGGCCCCGCGGCTCACGCTGGCCTACCGCCGGTCGACCGCGGTCGCCGACAGCGTCCTGGCGACCGCCGGCACCGAGGTCACCGGCCACGAGTTCCACCGCACGGCCGTGAACCCGCCGGCTGGGGCGGGGGGCGCGGCGGGCTCTCACGCGGGCGTGCCCAGCACGGACGGGCCGGGCGCGGCTCCCGCCTGGACCAGCAGCGCCGGACCGGAGGGCTTCGTCAGCGGGTCGGTCCACGCCTCCTACCTGCACTCGCACTGGGCGGGGCATCCGGCGATGGCGGCCCGGTTCGCGGCGCACGCGCGGCGCTTCGCCCCCGCGCGCCGGCCCGCCCGACTCGGCTAACCGGGCCCCTTGCGGTCGCGGGCGCGTTCTGGCCGAATATGCGTAGACCCCGCGTCCGGTCCCAATGACCGCCAGGGTCGTGACGACCACCGAGGAGACCCCATGAGCGTGCGCGACGTCATCACCGCCTACTTCGACGCGTACAACAGTGAGGACCCCCACCATCTGGCCGCCGTGCTCGATGAGGATGTCGTCCTGCACTCCGCCGCCGGCACGCAGCACGGACTCTCCGCCTACCTCGACACCTACCGCGCGATGACCAGTACGTTCGTCGACCGCATGACGCCCGAGGAGATCGAGGTCAGCGGCGACACGGCCACCGTCACGGTGGTCAACACGCTCACCGCACGCGCCGACGTGAAGAACTTCATGGGAACGTCGCTGGACGAGGGGCAGACCGTGAAATTGCATCTGCGCGGCCGCTACACGGTGGACGATGACCGGATCCGGGAGATCCACATCGAGTTGCTCTAACCGCGGTTCCCGGGGTTCCGGCCAGGTCAGTCAGCGGCGCCGGCCCACTCCGCAGCGGCAGCCGCATCGTCCACCACTCGCACGCCCGGCGCGGACCCGGGCCGCCGCACCACCACGACCGGCACGCCGAGTTCGTCGGCCACCGCCATCTTCGACCACGTGTGACCGCCGCCCGAGTCCTTGGTGACCAGCACGTCCACGCCGTGGTCGGCGAAGAGCTCGCGCTCACTCGCCACCGAGTAGGGGCCGCGGTTCAGCAGCAGTCGCCACGGCGCGGGCAGCTCCACCTCCGGCGGGTCCACCACCCTGACCAGCGCGTGGTGCCCGGCGAGCGGGCCGACGAACCTGTCCAGCGACTGCCGGCCGATCGTGAGGAACGGCCGCCGGCCCACGCAGGACGCGGTCGCCGAGGCCTCGTCGTGGTCGTCCACCCAGTGCCAGCCTTCCGCGCCGGGGGCGGCGGCCCACCCCGGCCGCTCGAGGCGGAGCAGCGGGACCTCCGCGGCGGCGCAGGCGGCGGCGGCATTGGCCGAGATGCCGGCGGCGAAGGGGTGGGTGGCGTCCACCACCGCCGTCACGCCGGCCTCCGTGAGGTACCGCCGCAGCCCGTCGATGCCGCCGAACCCGCCGACGCGCACCTCCCCCACCGGCAACCGCGGCCGCGCGACCCGGCCCGCCAGCGACGAGCAGAACCGCAGGCCGTGCTCCTGCAGCAGTACGGCGAGGTCGCGGGCCTCGGCGGTCCCGCCCAGGATCAGCACGCTCATCGGTCCGCCCCCGGCGGCAGCAGCGGCAGTTCCGGAGCGCCCGAGCGAGCCAACTCGAGCAGCGCGTCCAGGTCGAGGTGCTCCTCGGCGAGATCGGCCAGCAGGTCGAGCCGCGCCTCGCGGGCCCGGGCGAAACTCACCGATGACGCCGGGCGCATACGACCCGCGCCGCCGGAGCCATCACCCCCACAGCCGCCGACGACCTCGGCCAGCAGCGCCGACCGGAAGCCGTCCGATTCGAGGGTTCCGTGCCACATGGTGCCGAACACGCGGCCCCGCCGGGCTCCGCCGGGGAACTCCTCGTCGTCGTCGACCCGCTCGCGCCCGCCGCCGACGCTCACCCTCCCGTGGTGGATCTCGTACCCGCCCACGTCCTGGCCCAGCACGCGTCCGGTGGGCAGCCGCAGCACCTTCTCCGCGCCGAAGCGCGTGGTGATGGGGAGCAGTTCGAGGCCGGTCACGCGCGTGCCGGGCTCGCCCTCGATGCCGTCCGGGTCGGAAATCTCCCCGCCGAGCATCTGGAAGCCGCCGCAGATCCCCAGCACCGCGCCGCCGCGCTCGACGTGGGAGGTGAGCGCACGGTCCAGGCCCCGGGCGCGGAGCCAGGCGAGGTCGTCGAGGGTGGCGCGGGTCCCGGGGACGACGACGAGGTCCGCCCCGGCGAGGTCGCGGGGCTCCGTGACGTACTCCAGCTCCACGTCCGCTTCCAGGCCGAGGGCGTCGACGTCGGTGAAGTTGCTGATGCGCGGCAGACGGATCACGGCCACGCGCAGGGTGGCGGTGGCGTGAGCGGCGCGGGGACCCACCGCGAGGGCGTCCTCCGAGTCCAGCCACAGGTCGGGATTCCAGGGCAGCACCCCGTGGACCGGGCGGCCGGTGAGGTCCTCGAGCTGGCGCAACCCGGGCGCCAGGAGCGTGGGGTCGCCGCGGAACTTGTTGATGACGAACCCGGCGACCAGCCGCTGATCGGCGGGCTCGAGCAGCGCGACCGTGCCGTAGAGGGCGGCGAAGACGCCCCCGCGGTCGATGTCCCCCACCACGACGACGGGCATGTCCGCGTGCCGGGCCAGGCCCATGTTGACGTAGTCGCTGGAGCGCAGGTTGATCTCGGTGGGACTGCCGGCGCCCTCGCAGATGACCAGGTCGTGGCGGGAGGCGAGGTCGTCGTAGGCGGCGAACGCGGCCTCGGCCAGGTGGGCCCGTCCGTCGACGAAGTCGCGGGAGGACACCGACCCGGCCGGCTGTCCCATCACCACCACGTGGCTACGCCGGTCGCCACCGGGCTTGAGGAGCACCGGGTTCATCGCCGGCTCCGGGGCCACGCCCGCGGCCAGGGCCTGGATCCACTGCGCGCGCCCAATCTCGGCGGTGCCGTCCGGGCCTGTGCTGTGCGGACCTGTGCGGCGAGGGGCGGCGACCACCATCGAGTTGTTGGACATGTTCTGGGCCTTGAACGGGGCCACGTCGATGCCGCGGCGGGCGAACGCCCGGCACAGCGCGGTGGTCACGACGCTCTTGCCCGAATCCGAGGTCGTACCGGCGACGAGCAGGGAGGCGACCATGGAGATCGATCCTAGTCGGACGCTCCGGACCCGCCTGACCGGGCCGACCCACGTCCGAGGTGGGGTCGCGGCGTGGTGGTGGGGCCAGCGGTGGTGGGGCCAGCGGGGCTCGAACCCGCGACCAGCGGATTATGAGTCCGCGGCTCTAACCAACTGAGCTATAGCCCCCCGCACGCACCGGGAACGTCACCGGCACGCGCGGCGCAATCGTAGCAAGGTGTCAGGAGCCACCAGCGGGCCACCAAACCGCGCGGACATCGGCCAGTCCGTCCTCGACGACGGCGGGAGGGTCATCCCACACCTGCACCCGCCTCCCGAGGGGCGCATAGGGCGGGGACCCCGGGTCCCCGGAGCGGACGAAGTCGACCCACGACCGGTGCATCGCGTCGACGAGCTCCGGCGGGGCGTCAGCTCCGAGGTAGGCCCGCACGTTCGCGGCTTCCGGGACCGCCCAGAAGAACGGCAGGTCCGCGCAGTGCACGGCGCCGCGGCCCTCGGCCCAGCGGAAGTCGTACACCCAGGTGGGTGCGCCGGCGGCCACCCGGGTCTCCGCCGCTCGCACGACGGTCGAGTGGATGGTCGCGGCGTCGACCACCGCCCCCACCGCCCGTCGCAGCGACTTGCCCGCCGATTGTCTGGCCAGCGCGCGCAGTCCGGTGGTGGGCAGCTCCTGGGACCGCAGGATCATCGCGGCACCCGGCACCAGCGCCGGCCCGGGGAGGGCCCGGACGACTCCCTCGAACTCCGTGGCCGTGGAGCCGATGAGCAGGGGAAGGTCGAGCCCGGGCCCGCTCCCGATGCCCTCCAGGGGTGGGACCGGGACGGTGTCGTCGCCGACTGTCGGCCGGAACGGCATGAGGAAGGGATTGTCTTTGCGCAGTCGACGGTGGAACTCGTCGACGGCGCCCCGACCGCCTGCTGCCAGCTCCGCGGCGGTCGTCCCCTTGGGGGCCTGAGCGGCAGGCGATCGCAGCACCGCGGGCGACGAGGCGATCCCCCGGTGGAACAGGCCGGCCGCCAACGGCGAGGCGAGCAGGCAGAGCACCGCCCCGCCGCCCGCCGACTGACCCGACACCGTGACCTGCCCGGGGTCGCCGCCGAACGCCGCGATCTCGTCGCGGACCCACTCCAGGGCCATGATCCAGTCGCGTACCCCGCGGTTGTCCGGGGCGTCGGGGAACGCGGTGAACCCCTCGACGCCCAGGCGGTAGCCCACCGAGACCACGACGATCCCGGCGCGCGCGAAGGCGGTCCCGTCGAACCAGGGCTGGTGCGACGAACCGGACTCCCACCCGCCGCCGTGGATCCACACCAGCACCGGGTGGCCCGTGCCCTCGGTGGGAGCCCACACGTCGACGTGCAGGATGTCCGTTCCGGCGACGATCGGCTCGGGGATCGCCGGAGCGGGGTCGAAGCGCAGCCGCTGCGCGGTGGCGGCGGGCCTGGTCGCGTCCCGGACGCCCGGCCACGGTTCGCGGCGGACCGGGGCGGCGAACCGCAGGTCGCCGACGGGGTCCTCGGCGTACGGGATGCCGTAGTAGCGGACCACATCCCCCAGGTCGGTGCCCTTGACGCGGCCGGTGGACAGCGCGATCTCGACGTCGGTCATGGCGGCCAGATTAGCCAGGACAGCTGAGATCCCCCGGCGATCCCTGCGACCAAGGGGAGATGACGAGTGACAGGGACCTGATCATCGAGCGTCTGGCCGACGTGGCCTCAGCGTTGGACTCACGTGACTGGGACGGGCTGGGCGAGCTGTTCACCGAGTCCGCGACCGGGTACGGCGCGACCGGTCTGAAGGCGATCATCGAGAGGGTCAGGGAGCACCTCGGGGGCTGCGGACCGTCCCAGCACCTGTTGGGCAACCATCGGGTCCAGCTCGCCTTCCACGGAGACGAGGACCGGGCACGAAGCCTCACGTACGCGCGTGTCCTCCACCTCGGCACCGGGGACCAGTCCGATCTGTCATACGAGTGCTTCGGCGAGTATTCGGATCTGTGGACCCGGACGCCGGAGGGCTGGCGGATCGACTCGAGGAGGTTCCACATCAGCTTCGACCGAGGCGATTTCCGGACACTCCAACCCGGCTGACCTCCGGACGCCTCCCATGGGAGACGTCCACGATCTAGGAGGCAACACCATGACCGCCACCTACACGTTTGACGTCTTCGCCAGCCTCAACGGCTTCGGGTCGTACAACGACAACGGTGATTGGGGCGGCCTACTGACGATTCCGGCGTGTTCGACCCCTGGGTCACCCAGATGACCACGCTGCTGACCACGGTGGTGTCAACGACGCTGGATGGTCCCCTCGACTGGCCGGACGCGGCCATCGTCAGCGGAGACGCCGTCGAGGTGGTCACTCGCTTGAAGCAGCAATCCGACGTGTCGTTGCGCTCGCACGGCAGCTTGTCGATGAACCGGGCGCTGATGGCCGCCGGTCTGGTCGATCGGATGCAGGCGACAGTGTTTCCCTGGCGCAGTGGGTGGGTTCCAGGTTGGGGTGAGTGATCGAAGATGATCGAACCCTTGTGCTAGTGAGCCGGTGCGGGTACTGTCGAATGTAGATTCGATGCCGGTGGCGGAGGGGGTGGAATGGTGACGACGACGACGAGTGCACTGTTCGCCGTACCCGAGCCCCTCGGCATGGTCGACAGGGAGGCCGTCAGCGAGGCGGCCCGTGCCGCGACGCTGGCGCAGAACCGCGCCGGGGCCACGCGGCTGGAGGCGGCGCATGTCCTGGTCGAACAGTTCGCCCGGGCCGAGCAGGCACAGGCGGAGGAGGCCGGCGCCGGTTCGCGCCGACCCGCGTACGCCCGGCTGGATCCGCAGGCCAGGGCCCGAGATCACCTCGTGGCGGCATGTCAGCTCACGTGTTGGCACGCTGCGCGGTTGGTGACGGCCGGGACGCAGATCCACCGACGGCTGCCTCGTCTGCGGTCCACGGTCGACCGCGGGCTGCTGCCCGAGCAGTTGGCGGTCGATATCGCGTGTCGCCTGGCGGAGGTGCCGGACGCGATCGTGTCGGTCGTGGAGGACGAGGTGGTCGCGCGCTTCACGGACGATCTCGACGGTGGCGACCGGCCGACCCGCAACGCGGTGGACTCGGCGATCGATGACGCCGTGGAGCGACACGACCCGGCTGCCGCGGAGGACGCCGCCGCAGCGGCGGCCGCCACCCGCTCGGTCCGATTCCGCGGCGACCGGAACGGCATGGCCACGATGTGGGCCAGGCTCACCGCCGCCGATGCCGAGCTCCTCCGGCGTCGCATCGAGACCGATGCGTCGGCCGCCTCGGCGGACGGACTGGACGGTTCCCTGGATCAGCTCCGCGCCGACGCCCTCGCCGCGCTCGCCGTCTATCCGCCTGCTGGTGGCCCGTCCGCGACCAGCCCCGGCTCCGGCCCGGCCCCTGCGTCCGAGCACGACGGCATCGAACTCGGCGACGTCAGACTCGGGGCGGACCTGCCCCGGCCCACACTGGGCAACGCCGCGCGGGCCGGTCAGCCGATCCGCATCAGCGTGATCGCCTCCGCAGCCCGGGGCCTGCCCAACCGTGTCGAGTTCGTCCACGGCACGTACAGCAGCGTCGAGTGGCTCTGCACGGAACTGCTCGAGGGCGACGACGCGAGCGTGCGGTTCGAGCTCATCGACCCCGCCCCCGGCGTGCTCGACTCCCCCGAGCACGCCCTGCGCTACGTGATCACCCCCGCGATGGCCGAGCGAATCCGTATGCGCGACGGCACCTGTCGTCACCCGGGGTGCTCGGTTCCCGCCGAGGCCTGCGACGTGGACCATGTGATCGCGTTCAACAAGAAGGATCCCGAGCTCGGCGGGCCGACCACCGAGTGGAACCTCGTCTGCCTGTGTCGGAAACACCACCGGGAGAAGACGTTCGGGACCAACGCCTACCGGTCCGGGCCGTTGGGTGAACTCGTCATCATCACCGACACCGGACACGAACACCGCACCAGACCCAAGGGCCCCTTGGCCCGTGCCCGTGACGCCATCTGGGAACGCGAGTGGAACGCCTTCGCCGACCGCATCGTCGCCGACGACGGCACACTCATCAATCCGCCGGGTCAGAACCCGCGCGGACCCCGCAGACGGCCGGCCTGACCGCCTCAGCAGTCGCCGACGCCCACCCATTCGGAGACGCCGTCGGTGAAGCGCTGCCGCTTCCAGATTGGCACCCCGTGCTTGAGCCGCTCGATGAGCTCCGAGCACGCCGCGAACGCCTCGGCCCGATGCGGTGCCACGGCGACCACCACCATCGCGACCTCGCCCACCGGCAGCACACCCACGCGGTGGACCGCCGCCACCCGCGCCGAGTGCTCCCCCGCGACCTCGGCGCAGAGCCGGGCGAGAGTGTCCCGGGCCGTGGGGGGAGCGGAGTGTGACCTCGAGCTGCTCGAGAGCCGTACCCTCGACGGCCGGATCCAGGAACTGATCTACCGGCCCACCCTGCACGCCCCACCCGGCTGACCACCCTGAAATGCAGACCAGGTCAGTGGCTCGGAAGCCACTGACCTGGTTGCTGAGCTCCCCCAATTGGACTCGAACCAATAACCCTTCGATTAACAGTCGAATGCTCTGCCAATTGAGCTATGGGGGATCACTGCTGGCGCCCGGCGGCGATGCCGGATACCGAGAACTCACCTTAGTGCGCCGCAGGCCGACGAACCAAATCGGCTGGTCAGGCGATGTCCGGAGTCGCGCCGACCGCCTGGTTCAACAGGCCGCGCCGGTACTCCTCCAGAGCCACCAGATCACCGAACAACGCGGAATAACCCTCCGGGTCCTCGGCGGGGCTCATCCGCTGCACCTTGGACTTGAGGTCCGCGATCTGACCCGAGACCCACACCTCCTGCAGACGCGCCAGGACACCGGAGATGTAGCGGGGCAACGCCTCCTCGGACACGCGCAGCGTCTCCACCGCGAGGCTCCCGACCAGTCGGCGCAGCCCGTCGTCGCCCAGCCCCTCGGAGACCTCGGAGACCCAGTTCGCGCCGCTCTTGCCGGCCGCGCACCCCCCGGCCTTCGACAGCGCCTGCGCGATCGTGGCATAGGCGGGGTGGGTGTAGCACTCCTCCGGTAGGGAGTCGAAGAGCGGCCCGGCCAGCCCTGGGTACTGCAGGGCCGCCTTCACGGCCTCCCGCTGGGGCCACAGCACCGGGTCCGCCGCGGCGGGGATGGGCACGCCTCTCGGCGCCTCCGGTGCCTGCGGAGCATCGCGGCCGCTGGCCTCGTCGTCGTCGTATCCCCCACGGCCACGGTCGGCGCCCCCACGCTCGGCGGCGTCCCATCCCGGTCGGGCTCCCCCGCCCGGTCCACCGGGGGCACGCTTGCGCAACCCGGGACCCGACCCGGCCGACCGCGCGCGACCCTTCTTGCGCGCCTCCTCGCGGACGCGGCGCACCACCGTCGCAGGATCGTCCCAACCGACCCAGCCGGCGAGCTGGCGGGCGTACTCGTCACGCAACGTCGAATCGCGGATGTCCGCCACCACCGGCACCGTGCGACGCAGGGCCTCCACGCGCCCCTCGGCGTGGTCGAGGTCGTAGTCCTCGAGCATCGAGCGGATCGCGAACTCGAACATCGGCACCCGCGCGGACACGAGATCCCGCACCGCGGCGTCGCCCTTGTTCTGACGCAGGTCGCACGGATCCGTCCCCGGCGGGGCCACCGCCACGAACGTCCGGCCGGAGAACTGCTGATCCCCCGAGAACGCCCGGAGCGCGGCCTTCTTGCCGGCTTCGTCGCCGTCGAAGGTGTAGATGATCTCGCCGCGGAAGTAGTTGTCGTCCAGCATCAGGCGCCGCAGCGTGGACAGGTGGTCCTCGCCGAACGCGGTGCCACACGCGGCCACCGCCGTCGTGACGCCGGCCGCGTGCATGGCCATGACGTCGGTGTACCCCTCGACCACGACCGCGCGACGCTGCGAGGCGATCTCCCGCTTGGACAGGTCCAGACCGAACAACACCTGGGACTTCTTGTAGAGCATCGTCTCGGGGGTGTTCATGTACTTGCCCAGGGTGTCGTCCTCGAACAGCTTGCGCGCGCCGAACCCGATCACCTCGCCCCCGAGGTTGCGGATGGGCCACAACAACCGGCGGTGGAAACGGTCGATGAGGGTGCCACGCGAACTCGTCTTGGACAGCCCGGCCGCCTCCAGCTCCTTGGGCTCGAACCCCTGGCGCATGAGGTGCTTGCTCATGGTGTCCCAGCCGGCGGGCGCGTACCCACAGCCGAAGTGCTGGGCCTGGGCCATGTCGAACCCGCGGTCGGTGAGGAAGGTGCGCGCCGTCTCCGCCTCCGGATCCTGCGCCAGGCGCTCGGCGTAGAACTTCTGCGCGGCCGCGTTCGCCTGCGCCAGCCGGGACCGCGTGCCGCGATCGCGCTGGATGACCTGACCGCCACCCTCGTAGGAGATGCGGTAGCCCAGCCGGTCGGCCAGCTGCTCCACCGCCTCCACGAAGCTGATGTGCTCCATCTTCATGAGGAACGCGAAGACGTCGCCGCCCTCACCCGTGGAGAAACAGTGGAAGTAGCCGTGCTGCGGACGCACGTGGAACGAGGGGGTCTTCTCGTCCTTGAACGGGGACAGCCCCTTGAGCGAGTCCGCGCCACCTGGTTTGAGCGCGACGTACTCGCCGACGATCTCCTCGATACGGGTGCGTTCGCGGATCGCGGCGATGTCCTGCTCCGGAATCCGCCCTGCCATGACGCCCAGAGTAGCCGCCTCCGGCGAGGACCGGCGTGCCCCCTGTTCGGGGCCGATACGCTGGGGCCATGATCGCCGCCCAACTCCCGCCCGCCGCCGCCCGGCGACCCCGTTCCCGGTTCAGCCAGGCCCCGGTGACAGCGCTCGCGACGGTGGTCGCGTTCCTGGCCTGCGCGCTGGTGTGGGCCGCCCCCGGCGCCTCCGCCGAGCCCCCGTCGAACCTGCAGCAGCAGCTCACCGACTCCGCGGGGGTCCTCGGCGGCGACACCCCCGAGGTGGAGAGCAGACTGGCCGAACTGCGCTCGACCGATCAGATCCAGCTGTGGGTGACGTTCGTCGACACCCTCGACGGCATCCCGGTCGAGCAGTGGACGCAGCAGACCCGGGAACTGTCCGACCTGGGCGCGTCCGACGCACTGCTCGTGGTGGCCGTGGACGAGGGAAGGTACTGGTTCGAGTTCGACGACCCCGAGGCCTCGCCCACTGCCGATCAGCTGACCGCGCAAGAGATCGCCGACCGCGACATCGAACCGCGCCTCGCCGCCGGCGACTGGGCCGGCGCCGTCACCGGCGCGGCCGACGGGCTCGAACGCCAGGGCTCCGGCTCGGAGATCTCGCCGTTCGCCATCCTGGCCATCATCGTGGTGATCATCGCCGTCGTCGCGGCCGTGGTCCTGTTCGCCCGCCGGCGCCGCGCCACGCGGACGGCCAGGCAGGCCGAGGACGCCCGCGACATCCCCGGCGACGACACCGCCCGGATGTCGGCCCTGCCTGTGGAGGTGCTCGACGCGCGCGCCCGCTCCGGGTTGGCCGATGCCGACCAGTCGGTGGACGCCTCCACGGACGCCCTCGAGACCGCCGCAGGCGAGTTCGGCGAGCTGCGTACCCGGCCGTTCCGCTCCGCGCTCGACTCGGCACGGGCCGAGGTCGCCGCCGCGCACGCACTCGTCCAGCGGCTCGACGACGACATCCCCGAGACGCCCGACCAGCGCAAGGCCATGCTGCTCGAGGTGGCCGCCCGCGCCGAACGCGCCGAACGCGGCCTCGAGGGACAGGCCACGGCCTTCGCTGAGATGCGCGACCTGCTCATCAACGGCGCGGCCTCCGTCGACACGCTCACCCGCCGCGCGGTCTCCCTGCGCGCCCGGCTCCCCGAGGCCGAGAAGACCATGGCGGACCTGCGCGAGCGGTTCCCGTCGGCCGTGCTCTCCTCCATCTCCGACAACCTCTCGCTGGCCGGGGAGCTGCTCGACGCCGCGGAAGGCGAGACCGTCCGCGCCCGCGCGGCACTGGCCCGGCCGGTGGGTGAGCAGGGCGAGGCCGTGGACGCCATCACCTCCGCCGAAGGCGAGCTGTCCCGGGCCGAGAAGCTGGTCAACGGCGTCGAACACGCCGCCGACGACATCGCGACCGCGCGCCGCGACCTCGACCCGCTGATCGAGGAGGTCGAGGAGGAACTGACCATGGCCTCGCGGCTGCTGGCGTCGACCGACGTCAGTGACACCTCCAGCCAGACCCTCACGCAGGTGGCCGCCGCGGCGCGCGAGGCGGTCGACGCGGCCCGCCGCGACGGTCAGACCGATCCGCTGGGAACCTTCTCCCACCTCATCGACGTGGACCGCGACCTCGACGAGGCCCTGGCCGCCGCCGGGCACGAGGCCGAGGCCGCCAACCGCGCCCGGGCCGCCCGCCGGGCCGCGATCACCCGCGCCGCCGGAGCGGTCCGCGAGGCCGACGACTTCATCGGCAGCCGCTCGTACGTGATCGGCCAGGCCGCCCGCACGCGCCTCGCGGCCGCGAAGAGCTCGCTGGCGACCGCCGAGGGCACGGTCGGCCCGGCCGCGTTCCCTGCCGCCGAGCGCGCGCTCAACCTCGCCCGCGAGGCGCTCCGTCTCGCGCAGAGCGACGCCTCCCGGCCCCAGTACTCCGGCGGGTACGGCGGGTACGGCGGCCGGGGCGGCCCGTACGGACGCGGCGGACGGCGCGGGTCCAACACCGGCGCGATGGTCGGCGGCATGGTCGCCGGCGCGCTCATCCAGGGGATGCTCCGCGGCGGCGGTGGCGGCTTCGGATCCGCCCGCGGCTTCGGCGGCGGCGGCCTCGGAGGCGGTGGCGGCGGCTTCGGCGGTGGCGGCGCGGGCGGGCGGTTCTGACCCCATGACACGTCGTCGGAAAGTTCTCATCGCGGTGGTCGCGGTGGTCGCGCTCCTCGTCGCAGCCGTGGTCGCGGTGGGCGTCTGGTACCGGCCGATGCTGCTCACCGGCACCGGGTACGCCGCCCACAACGCCTGCGCCCTGCACTACCTCGTGGGCCGCGAGGACTACGACACCGACCTCCCGCCCAATCCGCTGGTGCCCGTCATGCGGACATCGGTCGACGAGGAGGCCGGGACCGCGACCGCCTCGGTGCTGGGGGTGGGCTTCCGGCAGACCGCCCACGTCTCCGAGCACGGCTGTGCCCTCGGTGACCGCGCGGCGGGATCGCAGGGCAGCGAGCCGCCCCCGCCGCTCCGCGGGGATGGCCCTCAGGGCATCCGCCTGGCAGAGGCGTCCGACGCACCGGACGAGGTCTCGTCGGCACTGGATGAGGCCGCGGCGCAGGAGGGGACGCGGGGCCTCGTCGTCGTCCGACGCGGCGAGATCCTCGGCGAGCGGTACGCCGACGGTTTCGGCCCCGACACCCGCCAGCTCGGCTGGTCCATGGCCAAGAGCGTGGCCTCCACGCTCGTCGGGCGCGCGCAGGTCGAGTTCCCCGACGCCGACCTCGACCCCGCCACCACCGGCCTGCGCCCCGAGTGGACCGACGGACGGTCGCAGATCTCGCTGGACCACCTGCTGCGCATGACCTCCGGCCTCGACTGGGACGAGGAGTACGACCTGGGCACGCCCATCACCCGGATGCTCTTCCTCGAACCCGACATGGCCGCCTTCGCCGCCTCACAGCCGGCCGCCCACGCCCCCGGCGAGTTCCGCCAGTACTCGTCCGGCACGAGCAACATCGTCTGCGACCTGCTGCACCAACGCACCGGGCTGGGGCCGGAGATGGCCGAGGAACTGCTCTTCCGCCCGCTCGGGATGCGCAGCGCTGTCCTCGAGGCCGACGCCTCCGGCGGATCGGTGTGTAGTTCGTACCTGTGGGCGAGCCCGCGCGACTGGGCGCGGTTCGGTCAGTTCGTGCTCGACGACGGCGAGGTGGACGGACAGCGGCTGCTGCCCGCGGGATGGATGGACTACGCGACGACCGGGGTCCCGGCAGGCGGCGAGCCCGAACCGTACGGCGCCCAGTGGTGGCTCAACACGGCCGGTGACGGGACCCCGCTCCGGTTCGCGGACCTGCCGACCGACGCGTTCTGGGCCTCCGGGCACGACGGGCAGTACGTCGTGGTGGTCCACTCGGCCGATCTCGTGGTGGTCCGCACCGGCTTCTCCCCCGGCTCGACCCTCGACGCGGTGGGCGTGGACCAGCTGGTCGGCGAGGTCGTGCGCGCGGTCGGCTGACGGGCGCCGAGGGCGGGCGGCTCAGCCCCAGGCGGCCTGGATGCCGGCGCTCGCCCGGTCGACCCGCTCGAGCCGGCTCTCGGTGTACAGGGCGATCTGGTCGACGATCACCCGCATCCGCGCGGCGTCGTCCGGCGCCGAATCCCACAGCGGGCGGAGGACCGGGTCGAGGCCCGCGGGCGCGGACTGGGCGAGGAACTCCGCCACCCGATGGATCCGGTCCCGCTGGCGGTCCTGCCTCAAGCGGTGGCCGGGGTCGCTCATGACGTAGCGCACCGCCATCGTCTTGAGCATCACCACCTCGGCCTCGACTTCCACCGGCACCTCGAGACCCGCGCTGTAGCGGCCGTGCGGCCTGGCCCCGTGCACCTCGCGGGTGGCGTGGATAGCGGGCATGACGAACCGGCCCACCAGCTCACTGGTCAGGGCCTTGAGCGCCACGAACCCGGTGAAGCTCTCGGAGAACGGCTGCACGGCGCGGACCACCTCGAGCGCACCGAGACGCCCGGCGGCCTGCTCCAGCAGATCGGCGTCCGGACCGCGGAACTCCTCCGCGCCCAGTTCCGCGAGCGCCGCGACCTCCGACCGGTCGGACAGCGAGCGCAGGTCCAGCCGGCCGGCGACGATCGCGTCTTCGACATCGTGGACCGAATAGGCAACGTCGTCGGAGAAGTCCATGATCTGGGCCTCGAGGCACCGGGTGTCCCCGGGAGCGCCCTGCCGGATCCACGCGAGGGTGTCCGCGTCATCGGCGTAGGCGCCGAACTTCCGCGTCCCCTCCCGCGGCAGCCACGGGTACTTGGTGGCCGCGTCCAGCGCGGCGCGGGTGAGGTTCAACCCCACCCCACGGCCGGAGGCGTCGACGACCTTGGGCTCGAGCCGCGACAGGATCCGCACGGTCTGGGCGTTGCCCTCGTAGCCGCCGAACCCGCGGGCGACCTCGTCCAACGCCCGCTCGCCGTTGTGTCCGTAGGGCGGGTGTCCGATGTCGTGGCTCAGGCCCGCCAGGTCCGCCAGGTCCGGGTCGCTCCCCAGCCCGGCCGCGATACTGCGGGAGATCTGGGCGACCTCGAGCGAATGGGTGAGGCGGGTCCGCGGGGTGTCGCCGTCCCCGGGGCCGACCACCTGGGTCTTGTCGGCGAGTCGGCGCAATGCGGCCGAATGCAGGACGCGGGCGCGGTCCCGGTCGAACGGGCTGCGTTCGCTCGCCTTCCCGCGGGCGCGGCCGGAACCCTCGTCGACCCGGCGCTCGGCGTCCGCGGCGTCGTACGCGTATCCCGTCATCCACTTCTCCTCCGGGCGTCACCGCCCCGTCATCCCTGCGGCAGGCCGCATCCGCTCGCGCGACCCGCCCCGGCGGTTCAGTCCGGGAAGTCCACACTGCTCCCGGCGAGCCGGTGGTACTGGTACCAGAGCACCGCGCCCGTCTCCCGGATGATCCCCATGATCTGGTTCTCCCGGGTCCACACCGCCGGCCCGTGGCGGGTCGGCGAGGTCCACGCGTCCAGCCCCGCGTCCCGCGCCATCATGCGCGAGCGATACGAGTGCGTGGGGTCGCTGACCAGCACCACCGACTGCCCGCCCTGGTCGCGCACGGTCTGCGCCACGGCGTCCAGACTGCCCTCGGTGTTGGTCCCGGTCTCCACCGCCAGGATCACCTCCGGGGGCACGCCTAGGCGGGTCAGATAAGCCCGCCCCGACCCGGCCTCCGTGTACAGGTCACCCGGCTGGCTACCACCGACCGTGATGACCTGCGGCGCGACCCCCTCCTCGAACAGCAGGGCCGCGTGCTCCAGCCGGGCCTGGAACACGGGGGTGGGGATGCCGTTGTACTGCGCCGCGCCCAGCACCACGATCGCGTCGGCCGGAGATCGATCATCGACACGCGCCACGGACCACACTCGGAACGAGATGAATCCGGGTATGACCAGGCACAACAGCAGTGCGATGGCCAGGAGCCAGCCGACGGCCCTGGACACCGCACGGACCGGGGACCGGGTTGTTCTACTCACCCGACCAGTGTGCCAGGGGAGTCCGTCAGCACCCGATCAGGCGCTGCGCGAGGTACCCCTCGACCTGGTCGATCGCCACGCGCTCCTGCGCCATGGTGTCGCGCTCACGGATGGTCACGGCCTGGTCCTCGAGGGTGTCGAAGTCGACCGTGATGCAGAACGGGGTGCCGATCTCGTCGTGGCGGCGGTAGCGGCGACCGATGGCCTGGGCGTCGTCGAAGTCGACGTTCCAGTTCTTGCGCAACTGGGCCGCCAGGTCACGGGCCTTGGGCGACAGGTCCGCGTTGCGCGACAGCGGCAGCACCGCGGCCTTGACCGGCGCGAGCCGGCGGTCGAGCTTGAGCACGGTCCGGGTGTCCACCCCGCCCTTGGCGTTGGGGGCCTCGTCCTCCGTGTAGGCGTCGACGAGGAACGCCATGAGCGAGCGGGTCAGGCCGAAGCTCGGCTCGATGACGTAGGGGATGTACTTCTCGCCCGAGGCCTGGTCGAAGTACTGCAGGTCCTCACCGGAGTGGGTCTGGTGCTGCGTGAGGTCGTAGTCCGTGCGGTTGGCGATACCCATGAGCTCGCCCCACTCGTTGCCGGAGAACCCGAACTTGTACTCGAAGTCGATCGTGCCCGCCGAGTAGTGGGCGCGCTCGTCCTCGGGGACGTCGAAGCGACGCAGGTTCTGCGGGTCGATCCCCAGGTCCACGAACCAGTCCCAGCAGTCCTCGACCCACGTCGTGAAGTACTCGTCCGCCTCGTCGGGCTTGACGAAGTACTCGATCTCCATCTGCTCGAACTCGCGGGTGCGGAAGATGAAGTTGCCGGGGGTGATCTCGTTGCGGAACGCCTTGCCGATCTGGCCGATACCGAACGGCGGCTTGCGACGCGCGGTGGTCATGACGTTCTTGTAGTTGATGAAAATGCCCTGCGCGGTCTCCGGACGCAGGTAGTGCAGGCCGGTCTCGTTGTCCACGGGGCCGAGGAAGGTCTTCATCAGGCCCGAGAACAGCTGGGGCTCGGTCCACTGGCCCTTGTTCCCACAGTTGGGGCAGGCGATCTCCGACATCGGGGCCTCGGACGGATGATCCAGCTTCTTCTTGGCGGCGTACGCCTCCTGGAGATGGTCCTGACGCAGCCGGGTGTGGCAGGACCTGCACTCGACCAGGGGGTCGGTGAACGTCTCGACGTGGCCGGAGGCCTGCCACACCTGGCGGGGCAGGATGATCGACGAGTCCAGGCCCACCACGTCGTCCCGGCCGGTGACGAAGGTGCGCCACCACTGCTTCTTGATGTTGTCCTTGAGCTCCACACCCAGGGGGCCGTAGTCCCACGCCGAGCGCGTACCGCCGTAGATCTCGCCACACTGGTACACCAGTCCTCGGCGCTTGCAGAGGTTGACGACGGTGTCGATGACGGAAGCTGAGGCTGCCACGTCGGGGGTTCTCCCTTGGTGAGTCGGTTGGCGGAGGCGTCGGATGGACCACCTCGGCGCGGGCCGGCGCCCGGGCACTTTCACCAGGGTATCCGGTCGGGCCCCCGGGTCTGGGATACTGGGGTCCCCTACCCGATACGACGCCGGCGGCGACCGAGCCCGGGAGCGAGCCCGGGAGCGAGCCCGGAAGGTGGAGACGATGCACAGCGGACCCCGATCGACCGGATCCGACCCGGTCACGGACGTCCACGACGCCGACCACCGGGCCTCCCCGGTCCCCCTGCCGCCCGAGCGGGTGGTGTCCGCGGCCGGGGAACTGCTCCGGGCCCTGTCCGCCCCGCTGCGTATCGCGATCGTGCTGCAGCTCCGGGACGGTCCCCGGTGCGTGCACGAGTTGGTCGACGCACTCGGCGTCACCCAGCCGCTGGTCAGTCAGCACCTGCGCATCCTCAAGTCCTCCGGCGTGGTCTCCTCCCACCGGCAGGGTCGGGAGATGCGCTACGAACTATTGGACGAGCATCTGCTCGACATCGTCGAGGCGGCCGTCGGGCACGCCGGAGAGCAGTAGATCCATGACGACACCGGACAAGCCGATCGGCGTGCGGTCGACCCGACAGCGCAGCGCGATCTCCGCTCTGCTCGACGAGTCCAAGGGCTTCCGTTCCGCCCAAGACCTGCACGCCGAACTCCGTGAGCGCGGGGACACGATCGGGCTGACCACCGTGTACCGGACCCTGCAGTCGATGGCCGACGCGGAGGCCGTCGACGTGCTGCGGACCGACTCCGGGGAGCTCATCTTCCGCAAGTGCTCCGACTCGCACCACCATCACCTCGTGTGCCGCGTGTGCGGGTTCACCGTGGAGGTCGAGGAGCCGGGGGTCGAGGTGTGGGCCCATCGCGCGGGCCGGGCACACGGGTTCACCGACGTCAGCCACACCATCGAGCTGTTCGGCCTGTGCGCGGAGTGCGCGGCGGGCCAGGCGGGCGGGGCTGGCCTGGCTGACTGACCGGGCGCCCGCGAGTCAGGGGCTGGTGACGCCGCCGAAGCGCCGGTCGCGCTCGGCGTACTCCAGGCACGCCGCCCACAGGTCGCGGCGGTCGAAGTCCGGGAACAGCGTGTCCTGGAAGACGAACTCGGCGTAGGCGGCCTGCCACAGCATGAAGTTGGACGTGCGCAGCTCTCCGGACGGCCGCAGGAACAGGTCCACGTCCGGCATGTCCGGCTCGTCGAGGAACTGGGAGAAGTTGTCCTCCGTGAGGTCATCGGGCGAGAGTTCGCCGGCGGCCACGCGGCGGGCGAAGTCGCGGGCGGCGTCGACGATCTCGGCGCGACCCCCGTAGTTCACGCACATGGCCAGGGTCATGACCGTGTTGTCGCGGGTGAGCTCCTCGGCCTCCTCGAGCTCCGAGATCACCGACCGCCACAGCCGGGGTCGCTGCCCCGCCCACCGGACCCGCACCCCCAGCGAGTGCATCTCGTCCCGGCGGCGGCGCAGGACGTCCCGGTTGAAGCCCATGAGGAATCGGACCTCCTCGGGACTGCGCTTCCAGTTCTCGGTCGAGAAGGCGTAGGCGGACAGGTACGGGATACCCATCTCGATGCAGCCCTGCACGACGTCCATGAGCACGGCCTCGCCGCGCTTGTGCCCCTCGGTGCGGGGCAGACCGCGCTCCTGCGCCCAGCGGCCGTTGCCGTCCATGACCAGCGCGACGTGGCGCGGCACGAACTCGGCCGGGATGGCCGGCGGACGGGCACCCGACGCGTGCGGGGTGGGTGGCCGGACCACGCTCGCCTGAGGGACGGGACGCTTACGAAATCTGGGTAGTCCGGGCACGGGACTCCTCTACTGGCTCGACGGGGCCGACCGTGCCGCGGTCGACCAGGGGCAGGCTGCGCAGGTCTCGTTCGAGATGCCACTGCAGGTGGGCGGCGGCGATGCCGGAGGCCTGCCGCACGACGGCGGGCGAGGACACCCCGACGGCGTCCCACTCCCCCGCCAGCAGCGCGGACAGGTGCTCGGCGACACCGGGTGAGAGCATCGCGCATCCCTGCGGGCGGCAGTGCACGCACACGGTCCCGCCGGACGCGACGTGGAAGGCCCGGTGCGGGCCCACCACGCCGCAGCGCACGCAGCAGTCCAGGACGGGCTCCCAGCCGGAGGCGGACATGGCACGCAGGAGGAACGCGTCGGCGACCAGTCCGGGCTCGCGGCGGTGCTCGGCCAGGGAGCGCAGGGCGTTCACGGCGAGGCCGAGCAGCCGCGGGGTGGGCGCCCCCTCCTCGCCCGCGAGGCGCTCGGCGGTCTCCAGGACCACGCACCCGGAGGTGTACGCCGGGTAGTCCGCCACCAGCGGACGAGCCAGGGACTCACGGCTGCTGGCCTGGCGGACGGTCCCGAGCCCACTGCGACCACGGCCCGGGGCGATCTGCACCTCCACCACCGCGAACGGCTCGAGGCTCGCGCCCATCCGGGACCGGGTGCGTCGCACGGCCCGGGCAACGGCGCGGACGAGCCCGTGCCGCTCGGTCAGCAGGGTGACGATCCGGTCGGCCTCACCGAGGTCGTAGGTGCGCACGACGAGGCCCGTGTCGGTGAAGGGATGCATCCGGGCCTCCTTCCGGGGCGATGTCCGGGCGGGCGCGCACGCGGGTGCGTGCGCGCTCAGGTGTCCAGTGTCCCACGGGCCACGAGCCGTGGAGAGGCTAGAAGCCCAGGCGTCCCAGCATCTTGGGGTCGCGCTGCCACTCCTTGAGGACCTTGACGTGCAGGTCGAGGTAGACCTTGGTGCCGAGCAACTTCTCGATGCCGGCCCGGGCGGTGGTGCCGACCTCGCGCATCCGCGAGCCGCCCTTGCCCAGGACGATCGACTTCTGGCTCTGTCGTTCCACGTACACGGTGGCGTGGACGTCCACCATGTCGTCGCGGCCCTCGTGCGGCAGGATCTCCTCGATCGACACGGCGATCGAGTGGGGCAACTCGTCGCGGACGCCCTCGAGGGCCGCCTCGCGGATGAGCTCGGCCATGCGGCTCTCGTCGGACTCCTCGGTGATGATGTCGTCGGGGTAGAACTGGGGCCCCTCGGGCAGCAGGGTCGCGATGACGTCGGCCACCACGTCGACCTGCTCGCCGGACGCGGCCGACACCGGGACGACCTCCGAGTCCGGTCCGAGGAACCTCGATACGGCCACGAGCTGCTCCATGACCTTCTTCTTGGAGACGGTGTCGATCTTGGTCACCAGCCCGAGCACCGGCGTGGTGGGGCACAGCTTGCGGACCTGCTCGAGGATCCAGCGGTCCCCGGGGCCGATGCGCTCCCCGGCGGGGATGCACAGGCCGATGAGGTCGACGTCGGAGTAGGTGTCCTCGACCAGCGCGTTGAGCCGCTCGCCGAGCAGCGTGCGGGGGCGGTGTAGTCCGGGGGTGTCGACCAGGATGATCTGGGCGTCCGGCCGGTGCACGATCCCGCGGATCGCGTGCCGGGTGGTCTGGGGCCGCGAGGAGGTGATGGCGATCTTCTCCCCCACGAGCGCGTTGGTCAGCGTGGACTTGCCCGTGTTGGGCCGGCCCACGAAGCTGACGAACCCGCTCCGGTAGCCCTCGGGGGTGCTCATCTGTTCTCCTCGTCGTGATCCTGGGTGTCGTGCTCGTTCGTCTCGACGGGCGCGGCCACGACGGTGACCACCTTGACCCGTCCGCGCCGGTCGTGGCCGCCCTCGGCGCGCAGGTCGAGCCCGGTGGACACGACGTGCGCGCCGGGCAGCGGGACGCGCCCGAGTTCCAGGGCGAGCAGCCCGCCCAGGGTCTCGACCTCCTCGGTCACCTCGTCGGCGAACTCGACGTCGAACAGCTCGGCCACCTCGTCCAGCCCGAGCCGGGCGGACAGGCGGTAGCGTCCGTCGCCGAGGTCCTCGACGGGCGGCACCTCGGTGGTGTCGTACTCGTCGACGATCTCCCCGACGATCTCCTCGAGGATGTCCTCGATGGAGACCAGCCCGGCGGTCCCGCCGTACTCGTCGACGAGGATCGCCAGGTGGTTGTGGTCCCGCTGCATCTCGCTCAGCAGGTCGTCGATCCGCTTGGCGTCCGGCACGAACACCGCGGGGCGCATCACGTCGGCCACCGGGGCGGCGCGCCCGTCCGGGTCGTCGAGCCGGGCGACGATGTCGCGCAGGTAGACGACGCCCACCACGTCGTCGGAGTTGTCCCCGTCGACCACCGGGATACGCGAGTACCCGGACTTCACGGTGAGCCGCGCGGCCTGGCCGACCGTCTTGTCCGACTCGATCCACACCATCTCGGTGCGCGGCGTCATCACCTCGCGCGCGGTGGTGTCCCCGAGTTCGAACACCGACTGGATCATGCGGGACTCGTCGTCGGCCACGACCCCGCGCTCGCGGGCCATGTCGACGATCTCGAGCAGCTCGATCTCGGAGGCGAAGGGACCGTTGCGGAAACCGCCGCCGGGGGTGACGGCGTTGCCCAGGCCGACGAGCAGGGTGGCGACGGGGCCCAGGACGAACCCGGTCACGGTCAGCGGGGTCGCGGCGCCCAGGGCGAGGGAGTAGGCGTGTTGTCGGCCGAGGGTGCGGGGTCCGACCCCGGCCACGATGTAGGCGGCGACGGTGGTCACCACGACGGCGACGGCCAGCGCCCAGCCCGTGGAGTCGATGAGATCGTTGAACACGACGGTGAACAACACCGCCGCGGCCACGAGGCTCAGCATGTGGAGCAGGACGGTGACGTTGATGTACCGCGGCCGGGTGGCGAGCATCTTCGACAACCGCGTCGCGCCGTGACGGTTCTCCTTGGCCATCTCCTCGACGCGGGCCACCGAGACCGTGCTCAGGGCGGCGTCGAGGGCGGCGAACAGTCCAGCGACGGGAATGAGCACCACGGCCGCGACAGCCGTGAGGATGGTGGTGTCCACGTCTCAGGCGTCCACTCTCGGGGACTCGTCGCGGTGGTCGTACCACTCGCCCAGCAGTTCGTTCTGGAGGCCGAACATCTCCCGCTCCTCGGCGGGCTCCGCGTGGTCGTACCCCAGCAGGTGCAGGCACCCGTGGACGGTGAGCAACGCGAGTTCGTGGGCGAGGGGGTGCCCGGAGCTGGCGGCCTGGTCGGCGGCGAACGCCGGGCACAGGACGATGTCGCCGAGCATGGCCGGTCCGGGTTCGGGCAGGTCGGGTCGGCCTCCGGGCGTGAGCTCATCCATGGGGAAGCTCATGACGTCGGTGGGGCCGGGCAGGTTCATCCACGTCACGTGGAGATCGGCCATCGTGTCCTTGTCGACGAGGGTGATCGACAGTTCGGCGGCCGGGTGGACGTCCATCCGGGCGATCACGAACGCGGCCACGTCGATGAGTTCTGCCTCGTCGACCTCCACGCCCGACTCGTTGGCGACCTCGATGCTCATCGGCGGCGCTGCTCCCTGTTCTTGTGGATGGTGGGTCGCTCGCCTCGTTCGAGACGCGCTTCGTGCTTGGCGTAGGCGTCGACGATCCGCCCGACCAGCGCGTGGCGGATGACGTCGCGGGAGGTGAGTTCGGAGAAGTGGATGTCGTCGACCCCGGTGAGGATGTCGCGGACGACCTTCAGGCCCGAGCGCTGCCCGCCGGGGAGGTCGATCTGCGTGACGTCCCCGGTCACGACGATCTTCGAGCCGAAGCCGAGCCTCGTGAGGAACATCTTCATCTGCTCGGGCGTGGTGTTCTGCGCCTCGTCGAGGATGATGAACGAGTCGTTGAGCGTCCGCCCGCGCATGTACGCCAGCGGCGCCACCTCGATCACCCCGGCCGCCATGAGCTTCGGGATGGCCTCGGGGTCCATCATGTCGTGCAGCGAGTCGTACAGCGGCCGCAGGTACGGGTCGATCTTCTCGTGCAGGGTGCCGGGCAGGTAGCCCAGGCGTTCACCGGCCTCGACCGCGGGCCGGGTGAGGATGATGCGGCTGACCTCCTTGGCGCGGAGCGCGGCGACGGCCTTGGCCATGGCGAGGTAGGTCTTGCCGGTGCCGGCCGGGCCCAGTCCGAACACGATCGTGTGGTCGTCGATGGCGTCGACATACCGCTTCTGGCCGAGGGTCTTGGGCCGGATCATGCCGCCGCGGCGGGACAGGACGTCGGTGCCGAGCACCTCCTCGGGCGTGAGCGGCCCCGAGTCGGCGAGGATCTCCACCGAGCGGCGCACCGAGGCGGGGGTGATCTCCACTCCCCTGCGGGCCTGCCGCAGCAGGTCGGACACGACGCGGGAGGCACGGTCCACGTGGGGCGGATCGCCCGAGATGGTCATGGTGCCACCCCGCACGTGCAGGTCCGCGTCGAGCAGGTCCTCGAGTGCGCGGAGGTTGGCGTCGGCGGTGCCGAGCACCGCCATCGCCAGGTCCGGGTCCAGCTGGACGGCCGTGCGGGCGGTGGAGTCGCCCGTGTCGCGTCGGACGCCACCGGTGTCGGTGGCCGTGGCGGGATCCCGGTCGTTTCCGGTGGCGCGGTCGTTTCCGGTGGCGCGGTCGTTTCCGGTGGCGCGGTCGTTTCCTGCGGTGCTTACGTGGATCACTTCCCGTGTCATGGTGAGGTTGGATCGAGTGTAGACCCCGCGGGCGACCATCTCGGTGTGAGAACGCCGAGTGCGGCCAGCGCCACGGTGGCGGCGGTGGAGGTGCGGAGCACCTCCGGGCCCAGGACGACGGGCCGGGCGCCTGCCGCGGTCAGCGCGTCGAGTTCGGCGTCGGAGACCCCGCCCTCGGGGCCGACGACGACGAGGACCCGTGTCGCCGGCGGGCCCGCGGTGACCGCGTCGGCGAAACCGGCGGCGCCGTCCTCGTGCAGGACGAGTGCGCAGGCGCCGGCGTCGACCTCGGAGGCGACCAGGGCGGCGAGGGCGGTCGAGTCGACGAGGTCGCCGATCTCGGGCTCCCACGCCCGCCGCGACTGCTTGGCCGCGGCGCGGGCGGCGTTGGTCCACTTGGTGCGGCCCTTGTCGACTTTGGGGCCGGTCCAGCGGCTCACGCAGCGGTCGGCCTGCCACGGCACGATCCGGTCGGCTCCGGCCTCGGTGGCCAGTTCGACCGCCAGCTCGGACCGCTCGGACTTGGGCAGGGCCTGCACGACGGTGACCTCCGGGGTGGGGCGTAGGACGTCGACCCGGGTGACGACCTCCGCCTCGACCCTGCCGGGGCTCGTCGTCATCACCACACAGTCCGCCACCACTCCCCGACCGTCACCGACCCGCACGGCCTCTCCCACCCGGACGCGGAGCGCGGATCCGGCGTGCCGGCCCTCCGGCCCGTCGAGCACCAGTGTCTCGCCGACACCGGGGACCGTCCCGGCCCGGAACAACGACGGGGTCACGGGCGCCTCAGTGCCCCGCGACGGCGTCGCGCAGGCGGGAGAACAGGCCACCGCGGCGGGCGGTGTCCTCGTTGACGACCTCGGCCGAGTCGCCGTCGAGGCGGCGCAGCTGCTCGACCAGGTCGCGGCGCTTGCGGTCCAACTTCTCCGGGACCACGACCTCCATGTGGACCGTGAGGTCGCCGGCGCCGCCGCCGCGCACGCGGGGCATCCCCCGGCCGGTCAGCGTGACGGTGTGACCGGGCTGGGTACCGGACGGGATGTCGATCGTCAGGGGCTCGCCCACGACGGTCTCGAGCTCGACCTCGCCGCCCAGCATGGCGTCGACGACGGGCACGCGGACGGTGCAGTGCAGGTCCTCGCCGTCGCGGACGAATACCGGGTGGTTGCGCTCGTTGACCTCGATGTACAGGTCGCCGGCGGGACCGCCACCGGGACCGACCTCACCCTGCCCGGACAGGCGGATGCGCATGCCGCCGCCGACGCCGGCGGGGATCTTGGCCGAGACGGTGCGGCGCTTGCGGACGCGGCCCTGGCCGGTGCACTCACCGCACGGGTCGGTGATGATCTCGCCGGTGCCCGCGCAGGTGGGGCACGGGCGGCTGGTCATGATGTTGCCGAGCAGCGACCGCTGGACGGACTGGATCTCGCCCTGGCCCTGACACATGCCACACGTGGCCGGCGGCGTGTCCGTGGCCGACCCCTTGCCGTGGCACTTCTCGCACAGCACGGCGGTGTCGACCTGGATCTCCTTGGTCACTCCGGTGGCGCACTCGTCCAGGCCCAGGGTCACGCGGATGAGAGCGTCCGAGCCGGGCTGCACGCGGCTGCGCGGACCGCGGCCGCCGCCGCCTCCCCCGCCGCCGCCGAAGAAGGCCTCGAACACGTCACCGAGGCCGCCGCTGCCGAAGCCACCACCGAAGCCGCCGCCGCCGCCGTAACCGGCGCCGGGCGAGGAGTCCAGCGGGTCGCCGCCCATGTCGACGACCCGGCGCTTCTCGGGGTCGGTGAGCACCTCGTAGATCGCGGTGATCTCACTGAACTTCTCACGCGCCTCGTCCGACGGGTTGACGTCGGGGTGGAGCTCCCGGGCGAGCTTGCGGTAGGCGCGCTTGATCTCGGATTCCGAGGCGCCCCTATCGACCCCGAGGGTCCCGTAGTAGTCGCGTGACACGTGTGGCCTTTCGTCGAGAGGAAGTTCTGGCTCCGGGAAGGAGCGTACGGACGTCAGCGCCCGGTGATGAGCTCGCCCACGTAGTGGGCAACAGCGGCGACCGAGGCGATTGTTCCCGGGTAGTCCATCCGTGTGGGCCCGAGCACCCCCATCCCACCGAATGTCTGGCCCTCCGCCCCGTACTGCGAGGACACCACGGAGGCGCCGCGGATCTCGGCGGCCTGGGTCTCCGCCCCGATCTGGACGGAGACACCCCCCGGCCCTCCCCGGCCCACCGAGTGGGCCGCGGTGAGCAGCCGCAGGATCACGACCTGCTCCTCGAGCGCCTCGAGGACCGAGCGCAGGGAGCCGTCGAAGTCGGCGGCGCTGCGGGTGAGGTTGGCCGTGCCGCCGAGGACGATCCGGTCGTCGGGGTGTTCGACGAGCGTGCCGACCAGGACCGCGACGCAGCGCTCGACCGCGTCGCGGATCTCGGGACGGGCCCGGTCGCCCGTGGCGGTCAGGGCCTCGGAGGCGTCAGGCAGGCGTTTGTCGGCGACGGCCTCGGACAGCAGGGTCCGCAGTTCCCCGAGGAGCTCGTCGGTCAACGGCGCGGCCAGCTCCACCGTCCGTTGATCGACGCGGCCGGTGTCGGTGATGAGGACCAGCAGCAGGCGGGTGGGGCTCAGGCTCACCACCTCGAGGTGGCGCACCGTGGAGCGACCGAGGACCGGGTACTGGACGACGGCGACCTGACGGGTGAGCTGGGACAGCAGCCGTGCGGCCCGCCGGAGGACGTCGTCCAGGTCGACGGCGCCCTCGAGGAAGGCCTGGATCGCCCGGCGTTCCGCGCGCGACAGCGGGGTGATCTCCTCGATGGAGTCGACGAAGTGCCGGTAGCCCTTCTCCGTGGGGACCCGACCGGAACTGGTGTGGGGTTGGACGATGAACCCCTCGGCCTCGAGCACAGCCATGTCGTTGCGGATGGTGGCGCTGGACACGCCCAGTGAGTGCCGGTCGACGAGGGCCTTGGACCCGACCGGTTCGTGGGAGGCGATGTAGTCGGAGACGATCGCGCGTAAGACGTCGGTCCTACGATCGGCCGTACTCGACATGCTCGCTCCTCCTTGTCCTCGTCGTGGCGATTCTATGCCACTTCCCGGGCCGACGGTTCAGACGAGGACGTCGCGCACGACCCCGTCGGCCAACAACCGGCCCGCCTCGGTGAGCGCGTAACCGGGGCCCGCGGGATCGCCCGCCGCCCGTCGCCGGAGCAGTCCGGCCGCCACCTGGGTGTCGGCGCGGGTCCGCTCGTCGGCGGTGAAGGCGCCGTCGCCGAGCCCCTCGGCCAGGCGGAGCCCGGTCATGATGCGCTCGATGTGGCGGTCGGTGTCGGTGAGGAGTTCCCCGCCGTCCACGGGCAGCCGGCCCGCGTCGCACTCGGCGGCGTAGCGGGCGGGATGCTTGACGTTCCACCACCGGGCCCCGGCGACGTGCGAGTGCGCGCCCGGCCCGATGCCCCACCAGTCACCGCCGCGCCAGTAGCCCATGTTGTGGCGGCAGTATCCCGAGGAATCGGTGGCGAAGTTGGAGACCTCGTACCAGTGGAACCCGGCGCGGGCCAGACGCTCGGCCACCTGCTCGTAACGGTCGGCCAGGACGTCGTCGACCGTGCCCGGCATCTCACCGCGGCGGATGCGGCGGGCCAGCGCGGTGCCGTCCTCCACGATCAGCGAGTAGGCGGAGACGTGGTCGACCCCGGCGTCGACGACCGCGTCGAGTGTCCGCGCCAGGTCGTCGTCCGTCTCGCCCGGGGTGCCGTAGATGACGTCGAGGTTGACGTGCTCGAACCCGGCCCGCAGGGCCTCGGCCACCGCCTCCTGCGGGCGTCCGGGGGTGTGGGTCCGGTCGAGGACGCGCAGGACGTGGGCGGCCGTCGACTGCATGCCCAGGGAGATGCGGGTGAACCCGCCCTCACGCAACCGGGCGAAGAACTCCGGCGAGGTGGACTCCGGGTTGCTCTCGGTGGTGACCTCCGCACCGGGTGCCAATCCGAAGGTCGAGTCGATACGCTCGAGCAGGCCCACGAGGACGTCCGCGCCGACCAGCGATGGGGTGCCGCCGCCGATGAAGACCGTGTCGACCTGCGGGGGCGTGCCCGTCGCGGCCAGGGCCTGTGCGGCCCGGTCGATCTCGACGGCCGCGGCCCGTTCCCAGTCGACCGGGGAGGTCGCCGAGCCGAGTTCGCCGGCGGTGTAGGTGTTGAAATCGCAGTATCCGCACCGGGTGGAGCAGAACGGCACGTGGAGGTAGATGCCGAAGGGCGCCCGCGGATCGCGGGGCGGGGGCGCGCTCGCCAGTGTGGCGGGGTCGTGGGGAGCGGCGGTCACACCTGACCGGTCTGGGTGTCCGATGAGGTCTCATCTCCAGTCGGGTCCGGGGCGGGCAGGGTCTCGATCGGCGGGGTCGGCGTCGCCGAGATCTCGTCGTCGCCAAGGACTGTAGCCGCGGGCGCGCTGTAGGTCGGTGCCTGGGCGGCATCGTCGGGGGTACCCGGTCCCGCGGGAGCCTCCGGCGCGGTTGTCCGACGATCGGGCCCGGCCGCGGTCTGCGTGGGCGCGGTCTGCGTGGTCGCGGCCGGTGTGGTCGCGGCCGGTGTGGAGGCTGCGGGCTTGGACCCGGTCGGCTTCGCCGCGCGCTTCTGCTGCGAACTCGTCGTGGCCGGGGCCTTTCTTGCCGAGGTCTTTTTTGCCGGAGCCTTCGTCGCCGGTGCCTTTTTCGCGGGCGCCTTCTTCGCGGGAGCCTTTTCCGCCGAGACCTTCTCCGCGGGCGCTTGCTTCGCGGCCGCCTTCTTGGCCGGAGCCTTCTTCGCGGCCGCCTTCTTGGCCGGAGCCTTCTTCGCCGGCGCCTTCTTCGCCGGCGCCGTCGTGGCACCCGCCTCTCCGGTGGCGGGCCGCGAGGCCGCGCCAGCGCCGGTCCCGGCCTGCGTGGCCTCCCGGGTCGAATCGCGCTCGCGTCCGGTCACCGCCGTGGCCTTGGACCCCGATTTCGCGGACTCCTTGGACGCCTGGCGGGCAGCACTGCGCTGCTCCTTGCGCTGCTGCGCCAACTCGCCCGCCGATTTGCGCGCGGCGGTGGGGGTGCCGCTCTTCTCCCGCTCCTCCGCCGCGACGACGAACTCTGCCAGTGCGTCCTCGACCGCGTTCGCCAGTGGCCAGGGATCCGGGACGAGGTCACGGCATCCGATGAACCCGAAGTGCAGGCTGCCGTCCAACGACATCACCGTGCAGTTGAGCCCCGCGCCGTGGAAGACCGGGCCCAGGGGCAGCATCTTCTCGATCTTGGCACCGAGGAAGTACAGCGGGAAGTTGGGGCCGGGCACGTTCGAGATGACGAGATTGTGCACCACGGGGTGGCGCTCGGAGAGCCGTAGCCGCGAGTACATCCGGACCGCGGAGCCGAATACCGACGGCGCCGCGAACTGCGCCCAGTCGGTGAGCAGGTTGGCGTCCAGTGCGTCGGTGTGGTCCTTGGCGACGGTGTTGGCGTCTCGGATCGCCTCCAGCCGACCGACCGGGTCGTCGATGTCGGTGGCCAGCGACATGAACATGCCCGACACTCGGTTCGTACCCGGGCGGGACTCCGCGGCGTGCACGGACATCGGCACCATGGCGATCAACGGTTTACGCGGCAGCGCGTCCTGGTCGTCGAGGTACTTGCGCAGGGCGGTCGAGCAGACGGCGAGCACCACGTCGTTGACGGTGGTTCCGAACGCGTTCTTGACCCGCTTGATGTCCGCCAGGTCCACGCTCGCGTAGGAGATCGACCGGTGCCCGGTGATCGTGCGGTTGAACGGGGTCCGCGGGGCGGTGAACGGCGCGGGCATCGCCAGACCCTTGCGGGCGCGGTTGATCCACGACGGGAGCACCCCGACCGTCCCCGGCAACAGGGAGGCGAGCCGCCATGGCGTGGCCAGGCGCGACAGGGCACCGCCGACGGCGAGCTCCAGGGCACCGGACCCACCGGCGGTCTCCTCGACCAGCTCCTCGTCGAGCTCCGGCTCGTCCGGTGTGAGGGTGCACAGCTGCGAGAGCATGTTGGCGCCGGTGACGCCGTCGACGGTCGAGTGGTGCATCTTGGCGAAGACCGCGACCCGGCCGTCCGGCAGTCCCTCGATGACGTACATCTGCCACAGCGGCATGGACCGGTCGATCGGCTGGCTGGCCAGATGCGCGCACAGCTCGGCGAGCTCGTGGTCCCCGCCGGGCTCCGGGATGCCGATGCGGTGGAGGTGGTGATCGATATCGAAGTCCTCGGCCTCGACCCACACCGGATGGTCCACGTTGAGAAGCGAGTCGTGCAGCTTGCGCCGGAACGGCGGCATCGCCGTGATCCGGCGATGCAGCTCGGTCCGTAGGGCGTCGTAGGAATACCCGCCCGCCATCTCGGACACGTCCAGGACGATCAACCCGCAGACGTGCAGGAGCTGGGACCTGGTCTCGAAGTAGAGGAAGCTGGCATCGAGCCCACTCAAGCGCTGCATGCCGAGGAGTGTACGTCCGGGGAGCACTCTGCGGAGGTCGTTGCCCTTCCGTGGTGAACGCGGAAAAAACAGCCCGGAAGAAGGGGGTTACAGCACCTCGACGAGGAGCCACGCGATCACGACGAGCGCGATCAGCAGGACCAGGGCGAGTGTCACACGCGACCGGGGCATCAACGGACCTCCTTCCGGGTCTCGACGGTCCTCGGGGCGACGAGCGCCCGGAACCGGTGGACGAGGACATCCGCGCCCTTCTCGACCGCCACCGCGACGAGGAAGAACAGCGGGAGCCCCATCACGAGCAGGATCATCACCTGCAACGGGAACGGCAGGGTGGCGAGCCAGAGCTCGACTCTGTCCCAGAACTGCAGGAACGCCGTCACGTCCCGATCCTACGACCGCCCGGCGGTGGCGACCCCGTGGCCTCCCACCACCGAGGAGTCGAGCCCGCGCCGACGCAGCAGCGCGGCGGTGCTCGGCTCCGACCCCCGCATGCGGCGGTAGGCGTCGAGGAAGTCGATGGCCCCGCCCCGGGACAGCACCTCGCGCCGCATCCGCTCGCCCGAGGACCGCTTCAGGCCCCCGCTCTCGACGAACCACTCGGTGGCGTCGGCGTCGAGCACCTCGGCCCAGAAGTAGGAGTAGTACGCGGCGGAGTACCCACCCGCGAAGATGTGCTGGAAGTACCGGGACCGGTAACGCGGCTCGATGCCGGGGACGTCGAGACCTGCCTCGGCGAGGACGCGGGCCTCGAACTCGTCGACGTCGGTGACGGCGTCGGCCTCCTCCGGCGACAGGGAGTGCCAGGCCAGGTCGAGCAGTGCCGCCCCGAGGTACTCCACGGTCGCCTGCCCCTCACCGAAGCGCTCGGCCTCCCGCATCCGCTCGACGAGGTCCTCGGCGATCGGTGCCCCCGTCTCCACGTGCCGGGCGTAGTGCGCGAGCATCTCCGGTCGACGCGCCCACATCTCGTTGACCTGGGAGGGGAACTCGACGAAGTCCCGGGGCACGGAGGTGCCGGAGAACACCGGGTACTCCACGTCCGACAGCAGCCCGTGCAGGGCGTGCCCGAACTCGTGGAACATCGTGGTGACCTCGTCCATCGTGAGCAGCGTGGGCTGCCCCGCCGCGGGACGGGCCAGGTTCATGACGTTGACGACGACGGGCCGCGAGTCCAGGAGCCGGGACTGGTCGCGGAACGAGCTCATCCACGCACCGCCGCGCTTGGTCGGGCGGGCGTAGTAGTCCAACAGCAGGAGACCCACGCCGGCGTCGGGCTCGGCCCGCTCGTCGTCGAACACCTCGATGACCCGGACGTCGGGGAGAAACCCGCGCAGGTCGTTCCGCTCGGAAAAGCGCAGCCCGTACAGCTCGGAGGCCGCGTGCATCACCCCGTCGCGCAGCACCCGCTCGAGCTCGAAGTAGGGACGGACGGTCGCGTCGTCGACCCGGAACCGCTCGGCCCGCAGCCGCTCGGACGCCCAGGCCCAGTCGGCCGGGTTCAGTTCACTGTCGTCGCCGCCGAGCAGGTCCTTGGCCTCGTTGCGGGCGTTGGTCACGGCCGCGTCGACCACGTCGAGCAGCAGCCCGCGAGCCGCCTCGGGCGATCCGGCGGTCTCCACCGCGAGGACGTGCTCCGCGTGGCATCCCAACCCGAGCAGTCGCGCCCGCTCGGCGCGTAGGCGGACGATCTCCAGCACGACCGGGGTGTTCTCGTGGCCCGGCGTCGCGCCCCGACCGAGTGAGGCCTCCATGACGCGGTGGCGCAGACCGGCGTCGTCCAGCAGGGCGCTGATCGGCTGCACGGTGGGAAGCCCGAGCGGGATCAGCCACCCCTCACGCCCCGACTCGGCGGCGACCGCGGCGAGCGTGGACCGCATGGAGTCCGACAGGCCCGCGAGTTCGGCCTCATCGGTGACCGGGACGGCCAGTTCCGTGGTCGAGGCCAGCAGGTTCTCGCCGAACTCGGTGGTCAACTCGGCCAGCCTGGTGTCGATGGCGGTGAGTCGGGCGCGGCCGGCGTCGTCGAGGGCGGCGCCCGCGCGCAGCAGGTCACGGTGGTGGCGGCGCACGAGCCGGTCCGTCTCGTCGTCGGCCTCCAACTCCCCCGCCTCCAGCGCGGAGAGCACCGCGTCGACCCGGCCGAACAGGACCGGGTTGGTCATCACCGCGGAATGGTGCGCGGCCAGCAGCGGCGAGACGACCCGGTCCACGTCGAGGCGGGCTTTGGTGGCGTCCGGGCCGAGCAGGCCGTAGAACACCGACAGCACCCGGTTCAGGGCCAGGCCCGAGCGCTCGAGGGCGACCACGGTGTTGTCCACCGTCGCCGACTCCGGGTTGGCGACGATCGCGGCGACCTCGGCCGCGTGGTCGTCGATCGCGGTCCGGATGGCCGGCTCCAGATCCTCCTCCCGGATGGCGGCGAAGTCCGGCAGGCCGTACGGCAACGGCGACTCGTCGAGCAGCGGATGACGGGAGGCCTCGGGGCTCGGAAGGGTCATGACCGGGAGTCTACGTCCGCCGGCGCTCGCGTCGGCGCCCGCCGCGGCGGGCCCCGGGGTCACAGCCACTGCGTGGCGGTCTCCCAGGCCAGTCTCACCGCCAGGATGCTGATGACCACGAGGAACACGGTGCGGATGAACTCGTTGCCGTGCCGCATCGCCATCCGCGCCCCGAGGAAACCCCCGGCCAGGTTGGCCACCGCCATGCACCCGCCGATGATCCACAGCAGTTCACCGTGGAGGCCGAACACCAGGATCGACGCGATGTTCGTGGTGAGATTGGCGAGCTTGGCCGCCACGGTGCCCTGGAGGAACCCGAACCCCAGGAACGCGACGATCGCGATGACGAAGAACGACCCCGTCCCCGGGCCGAGCACCCCGTCGTAGAAGCCGATCACCCCACCGATGAGCGCCGGGCGCCACGTCCTCGACCAGCCGGTGTGCCGTTCCTCGTGGACCCGCCCCATGGTCGGCTTGAAGTAGGTGTAGGCGCCCACCGCCACGACGGCCACCAGGACGATCGGCGTGAGGAGCTCCTTGGGGATGAACCGGGCCACCGAGGACCCGGCCGCGGACCCCGCGAAGGCCGCCACCACCAGTGGGAGCACCATTGCCACCGGCACACGGATCTTCCGGAGATAGGTCAGGGTCGCGACCAGGGTGCCGGCGACCGAAGACAATTTGTTGGTGCCGAGGATCTCCGGCGTCGAGGCCTCCGCCGGCAGCGCGATCACCAGCGCCGGCAACTGGATGAGCCCTCCCCCGCCGACCACCGAGTCCACCCACCCGGCGACGAACGCCGCCAGGACCAGCGCGGCGAGCACCCAGACGGACACACCGACTGCGGGGGACGCGGCGACGGCCGCGAATGACGAAGGCATGGCGATCACTGTGCTGTAATCGGTTTGTGTATATCAACCCTTACGGGGCCGATCCGGTCACCCTGGCCGCCGACCTGGCCAATCGCCGCCCCCGCACCACCCGCGAACTGGTGGACCGCTGTCGCGAGGCGGGGGTGACCATCGATCGGAGCGCCTCGGACGCGGACCTGGACGAGGTCGACACCTTCCTGGACGCGTGGCTCGTCGTCGTCGACACCACTGCGCCGCACGGGCGCGCCGACGCCCTCAACGCCCTCCTGGCCGAGCACTCGGCACCGCCGCGCCTGACCGACCACGACGGCCACTGGCACGTGCACTACCGCGCCGACGACGTCTCCTTCGCGCGCCTGCTCACCGCCATGTTCGCGGTGGGCACCGCACTGCACCTGACCTCGCGGGGCATCGACCGGCTCGCGCGGTGCGCCGCCGACGACTGCGACGCCGTCTTCGCCGACACCACCCGCAACGGACGCAAGACCTACTGCTCGACGCGGTGCACCAACCGGTGCGCCGTCCGCCGACACCGCGCGCGGGCGTGAGGCCCCGCCGTCCGGGCGGATCGCACCCGCGTTGCGGCCGGGCCTACTTCTTGTCCGCGCTCGAATCCGCCGACAGCGCCGCGACGAAGGCCTCCTGCGGCACGTCCACCCGCCCGATGGACTTCATCCGCTTCTTGCCCTCCTTCTGCTTCTCCAGCAGCTTGCGCTTACGGCTGATATCGCCGCCGTAGCACTTGGAGAGCACGTCCTTGCGGATCGCGCGGATGTTCTCGCGGGAGATGATCTTCGCGCCGATCGCCGCCTGGATCGGCACCTCGTACTGCTGACGCGGGATGAGCTCCTTGAGCTTGCCCGTCATCTTGTTGCCGTAGGCCTGGGCGTAGTCGCGGTGCACGATCGCGCTGAACGCGTCCACGGCCTCACCCTGCAGCAGGATGTCGACCTTGACCAGATCGGAGACCTGCTCGCCGGCCTCCTCGTAGTCCATCGACGCGTAGCCCTTGGTGCGGGACTTGAGCGAGTCGAAGAAGTCGAAGATGATCTCGCCCATCGGCATGACGTACCGGAGCTCGACGCGGGTCTCGGACAGGTAGTCCATGCCCTTCATCTCGCCGCGCTTGGACTGGCACAGCTCCATGACGGTGCCCACGTACTCGCTGGGCACGATGATCGTGCACTTGACGATCGGCTCGTAGATCTCGCGGTGCTTGCCCTCGGGCCAGTACGACGGGTTGGTGACCTGGTGCTCGCTGCCGTCCTCCGCGACCACCCGGTACACCACGTTCGGGGCGGTGGAGATGAGGTCCAGGTTGAACTCGCGCTCCAGCCGGTCCCGGGTGATCTCCATGTGCAACAGTCCGAGGAAGCCGCAGCGGAAGCCGAACCCGAGCGCGACCGAGGTCTCCGGCTCGTAGTCCAGCGAGGCGTCGTTGAGCTGCAGCTTGTCCAGGGCGTCGCGCAGGACCGGGTAGTCCGACCCGTCGATCGGGTACAGCCCGGAGAAGACCATCGGGTTGGGCTCGGCGTACCCCGCGAGCGGCTCCTCCGCCCCGCCGCGGGCGGTGGTGATGGTGTCGCCGACCTTGGACTGGCGGACGTCCTTGACGCCGGTGATGAGATAACCGACCTCGCCGGGCCCGAGCCCCTTCATCGCTTTGGGCTCCGGCGAGATGATGCCGACCTCGAGCGCCTCGTGGGTGCTGCCCGTGGACATCATCCTGACCTTCTCGCGCGGGTTGAGCGAGCCGTCGAACACCCGGACGTAGGTGACCACACCGCGGTAGGTGTCGTACACCGAGTCGAAGATCATCGCGCGGGCCGGGGCGTCCGGATCGCCCACGGGCGCCGGGATCCGCTCGCACACCCTGTCCAGCAGCGCCTCGACGCCCATGCCCGTCTTGCCGGAGACCCGCAGCACGTCGTCCGGCTCGCACCCGACGATGTGGGAGATCTCCTCCGCGAACCGGTCCGGATCCGCGGCCGGCAGGTCGATCTTGTTGAGCACCGGGATGATCTCGAGGTCGTTCTCCATGGCCAGGTAGAGGTTGGCCAGCGTCTGGGCCTCGATGCCCTGCGCGGCGTCGACCAGCAGGATCGCACCCTCGCACGCCTCGAGCGCGCGGGAGACCTCGTAGGTGAAGTCCACGTGGCCCGGGGTGTCGATCATGTGCAGGACGATCTCCTCGCCCTGGTGGGGGCCGGAACGCGGCACCCACGGCAGGCGGACGTTCTGCGCCTTGATGGTGATGCCGCGCTCGCGCTCGATGTCCATCCGGTCGAGGTACTGGGCGCGCATGAGCCGCTCCTCGACCACGCCGGTGAGTTGCAGCATGCGGTCGGCGAGCGTCGACTTGCCGTGGTCGATGTGGGCGATGATGCAGAAGTTCCTGATCCTGGCGGGATCGGTGAACGTCGTCTCTGCGAAGTTGGGAATCTCGATCACTCCTCGGGCGGGCCCGGGCGTGGCTGGGTGCGGTCCGACCGGGCGATCACCCCATTGTCACACGCCCACGCCGGGAACTCCCATCACGTACCGCCCTGTGGGGACGGCGTCCACCGTGCCGTCGTCGAGGAACCGTCCGGTCGAGGCGGTCATGGCCTCGATGTTGGCCGCCATGCGCGCGTCGTCACCGCCGGCGTCGAAGAACACCCCGAGGTCCGTCGCGGCCTCGATGGGGAAGACCTCCTCCACGATCCCGTCGATCACCGGTGCGTCGGCGGTCAACGCGCGGACCACCACGTGCTGGGTGTAGGCGGTGGTGGACTGGGTGTCGATCGCGACCTGCGTGTGCTCCTCGAGCCAGGTGCGCAGCCACTCCTCCCGGCCGATGCGCTCCGGCCGCCGCAGGAACGCCAGGTTGGCCATCCCCTCGCACCGGCCGTCCGGCCCCGGTCCGGCCGCGGGCAGCGGCTCGGAGGCGGTGACCGACCAGGCCGACACCGGCCCCAGCTCGCGCAGTGCCTCCATCAGGTCGGCGCACGCGGAAGCCGAGGCGACCGGCACGCGGGCGCGCAGCGCCGCCAGCACCGGCCGCGGCGTGACCCGGACGTCGATCATCGCGCCCGAGACCGCCTCGTCGCGCACGTTGAGCAGGTACTCCTCCACCCCGAGGGCGGCCAGCGGCCCCTCGACGGCGTCCGCGATCCGTGCCCGCAGGCCCGCGGCGTCCGCAGGATCCACCGAGGCGTCGTCGTCTGCCCACACCACTGCCAACAGCATGTCCATGTCGAGATCATAGGGCGGTTACGCTGACGCCCATGGCTATCGACTGGGCCCGGGTGGGTCGAACGGCGGTCCGCGTGGGCCGCAGGTACGGACCGACCGTCGCGCGCGAGGTACGCAGGCGGCTGGACGACCGTGGGGTCTCCCCCGCCCTGTCCTCGGAGGTCGGTGGCGGGGGACGGCCCGCCACCACCGGCACCGCCCCCACCTCGAGCCGGGCCCGCCGGATCGCCTACGCCCCCGACCTCGACGGCCACGCCGACCCCGGCGAGATCGTGTGGACCTGGGTCGAGTTCGAGGAGAACGACGGCCGCGGCAAGGACCGCCCGGTCCTGGTGGTGGGGCGCGACGGGGACCGCCTGCTCGGCCTCCAGCTCTCGTCCCAGGACTCCAGGGACGACGACGAGGGGTGGCTCGGGCTCGGATCGGGCCCCTGGGACCCCGAGGGCCGACCGAGCTGGGTGCGCCTCGACCGGGTGCTGGACGTTCCCGAACAGGGCATCCGCCGCGAGGGCGCGATCTGCCCGCGGCCGAAGTTCGAGGCGGTCGCCGATCGGCTCCGCGCGGACTACGGCTGGCGCTGAGCACGAGCGGCCCTCCGGGCCCGGGGATCAACGGAGGCGTCGCCGCACGTTTTGGCCGGTGACACCCCCGCTGGTAAAGTGGGTCGTCGGTGTCCACCGGACCACGTTGTGCACGTGTCCGCGCGGACGAGACGACAAGACATCCGATCGGCGGGATCCCCTCGTGGAGCCGTCGACACACGACAAAAAGGTGTGACGAGTGGCCAACATCAAGTCCCAGATCAAGCGGAACCTCACCAACGAGCGCAACCGCCTCCGTAACCAGTCGACCAAGTCGGGCCTGCGTACCGCCATCCGCAGCCTGCGTGAGGCCACCGCGGCCGGTGACAAGGAGAAGGCCGGCGCCCTGCTCGTCGCCACCTCCCGTCAGCTCGACAAGGCCGCCAGCAAGGGTGTCATCCACCCGAACCAGGCCGCCAACAAGAAGTCGGCGCTCACCAAGGCTGTCAACAGCCTCTGAGCACCCCGGTCCCTCCCCTGACCGGGAGGCACCCAGCCCCACGTCTGCTCGCCTGACGTGACGAGGCTCCGAGGGCCCACCCCGCACCACGTGCGTGAGGTGGGCCCTCGTCGTATGTATGGCCGTCGTGTGCCTGGCCGCCATGTGTCTGGCCGTCGATTCCCCGATTCGGGCCCGCCCGCGTCCCTGCCGCGCGGGTCCGGTCAGCCGGCGGACGCGAGCGTTCCGACCGCGCGGACGGCGCGCTCGAGCGCGTAGGACGTGTCCTCCGCCCCGCCCTTGACCTCGCCGTTGAGGGTGGCGACGACCTGCAGCGCGCTGCCCAGGGTCTCGATGGACCAGTACCGGGTCTGCGCGGTGACCTTCTTGACCTTCCACGGCGGCAGGCCCTGCCGGGCCAGGTCGGCCGGCGGCACGCCCCGCTGGGTACCGACCAGGGCGATGGAGTTCACCGCGTCGGCCAGGGCATCCGCGAGCACGACGTGCGGGACGCCGGTGTGCATGGCCCACTCCAGTGCCTCGATCGCGCCGGCCACGTCCCCCGTGACAGCGCGTTCGGCCACGGTGAACCCGCTGACCCCCACGACCCCCGAGTGGTAGCGCCGCACCGCCTCCACGTCGACCTTGCCGCCGGTGTCGGCCACGAGCTGACCGCACGCCGACGCCAACTGCCGCAGGTCCGTGCCCACCGCCTCCACCAGGGCCTCGCAGGCCTCGGGCGCGACCCTCACGTCGAGTGTCCGGAACTCGGACCGGACGAAGCCGACCACGTCCATGTGCCGGGTGAGCTTGCCGGCCGCATGTTCCTCGGCCCCCGCCTTGCGCAGGTCCGCCACCAGGGCGTTGGCGCGGCCGCCACCGGTGTGCTGGACGACCAGAACCGTCTCGGGGGGTAGATCACGGGCCGCGCCGAGCACCGCGGACTGGGCGTCCTTGCCCAGCTCCGCCGCGCCGGTGATCACCACGATGCGGGCCTCGCCGAACAAGGACGGCGAGAGCAGTTCGAACAACTGCGGGGCGGTGACCTCAGGCCCACCGAGCCTCGAGACCACCGGCGGGTCCTGCCCGGCCGGGGTCGCCGCACGCACCGTCGAGACGACGCCCGTGGTGGCGCGTTCGGTGAGGAACTCGTCCTCGCCCAACACCAGGTGCAACACAGCCGGCGCGGACCCCGATGCCATCTGCGCTCCTCGTCGTCGTCTTCTTCGTCGTCTATCCCAGTCATCGTGCCACGCCGCGCCGACAGGCCCGCACCACCACCGCGCCCGACCGGTCGACCCCGCCCGCTCCCCCACGTATTTTCGGGGCGAGCCAGTCCGACCGAGCGACGCCGACGCGAAGCGCCACCATGCGCGGTGTCCGAGCATCGAAGGGAACGACATGAGCGAGAACCACGACGCCGACACCGAGACGAGCGACCAGCTGACGTTCCAGAACCCGGCGACCCGCTACCCCTCCATCGAACCGCCGGTCCAGCACCAGGACGAGCCGGGACTCGACGCGCGGCTCGAACCCAAGGCGGACCTCGGCGAGCACTCCTACCGCGGCACCGGCCGGCTCACCGGCCGCAGGGCGCTCATCACCGGCGGCGACTCGGGCATCGGGGCCGCGGTGGCGATCGCCTTCGCCCGCGAGGGCGCCGACGTGGCCATCCACCACCTGCCCGACGAGGAACCCGACGCCCGTGCCGTCGCCGAGATCATCGAACGCGAGGGCCGCACCGCCGCGCTCATCCCCGGCGACCTCACCGACCGCGCGTTCTGCGAGAGCCTCGCCGACACCGCCGTCGAGCGGCTCGGAGGCCTCGACATCCTCGTCAACAACGCGGGCAAGCAGGTGGTCGCACCCGCGCTCGAGGACCTGCCCGACGAGCAGCTCACCGACACCTTCGAGGTCAACATCGTGGGGATGTTCCGGGTGACCAGGGCCGCGTTGCGCCACCTGGAGCCCGGGTCCACGATCATCAACACGACCTCCGTGGTCGCCTACATGGCGCCGCCGAACCTGCTGGACTACGCGTCCACCAAGGCCGCGATCAACAACTTCACCAAGGGGCTGGCCCAGCAGCTCGCCCCCAAGGGCATCCGGGTGAACGCCGTGGCGCCCGGCCCCATCTGGACGCCTCTACAGGTGTCGGACGGGCAACCCAAGGACGAGCTGCCCGAGTTCGGGCACTCCACCCCGCTCGGCCGTGCCGGGCAGCCCACCGAGTTGGCACCCGCCTACGTGTTCCTGGCCTCGCCCGAGTCGAGCTACGTGATCGGCGAGACGCTCGCGGTGACCGGCGGCATGCCCACGCCCTAGCCGTCGGGGGATACTGGTGGCGTGAGTCCGCTGCTCGAGGTCGTGCGCCGTCGGCCCCGGGACGGTGGGCCCGGTTCCGGCCTCGACGCGACCGTGCCCCGATGACCGGCCTCGTCCTGGCCGCGGGCGCCGGCAGACGGTTCGGCGGCCCCAAGGCCCTCGTCGACTTCCGCGGTGTCCGCCTGGTGGACCGCGCGGTGGGCCTTCTCCGCGCGGGCGGATGCGACCGGGTGCTGGTGGTCAGTGGCGCGGTCGAGCTGGAGGTGCCCGGCGCCGAGGTGGTGCACAACCCGGACTGGGACACCGGCATGGGCTCCTCCCTGCGCGTCGGGCTCACCGCGGTCGGGGACGAGGACGTGGTGGTGGTCCCCGTCGACATGCCGTGGCTGGGACCGGAGTCGGTCCGCCGGGTCCTCGCCGCCGAAGCGTCACTGGCGGTCGCCACCTACGGCGGGACCCGTGCGCACCCGGTCCTCCTCGGTGCGCCACACCTCCCCGGGATCATCGCCACGGCGGCCGGAGACGCGGGCGCCCGCCACTACCTGCGGGCACACCCCCACCTCGTGACCGAGGTGCCGTGCGACGACACCGGGTCACCGCGCGACATCGACCACCCCGGCGACCTGGATGCCCCCGACGGCCCACCCCGGGACGGTTGAGCGGCCGGTGGGTGCGACCACGACCGGCCGGGGCCCGTCCGGTGGGAGCACCCCGCCTGGTGCGCTTACGCTCGACGATCCGGGACCATCCCACCGCGGGCAGCCCGACCGCGACTCGAGAGGACGCACACGTGACGACGACCCGGGCCGAGGCCACCGATCCCCACGAGGTGGCGCACCACGTGTTCGGCTGGGACGACCTGCGCCCGCTGCAGGCCGAGGCGATCGAGGCGGCGGTGGGTGGTCGGGACGTGCTGGCGGTGCTGCCCACCGGCTACGGCAAATCGGCCATCTACCAGCTCGCCGGGATCATGGCGGACGGCCCGTGTGTGGTCGTCTCACCGCTCATCGCGTTGCAGAGCGACCAATGCGAGGGGCTGAACTCAGTGGCGGACTCCGCGCCCACCCGGTCGCTGGCGATCAACTCCTCGATGGGTGCACGCCAGCAGGCCGAGGCCTGGGACGAGGTCGTCGCCGGTCGCGTCCACTTCGTGTTCCTCACCCCCGAGCAGCTGGCCAAACGCGAGGTCCTCGACCGGCTCCGTGAGGCCGGGCCGAGCTTCCTCGTGGTCGACGAGGCGCACTGCGTCTCCGCCTGGGGCCACGACTTCCGCCCCGACTACCTGCGGCTGGACACCGCCCGCCACCGGATGGGGTCACCCACCGTCATCGCGCTCACCGCCACCGCCTCGACCCCGGTCCGCGAGGAGATCGTCGACCGACTCGCCATGACCGACGCCCTGGTGCTGGCCGGCGGGTTCGACCGATCGGAGCTGCACCTCGCGGTGAGACGACACGTCGAGGACGACGGCAAAAAGGACGCGGTCGTCGAGCGGGCCGTCGAACTCGCCGGCCCCGGCCTGGTCTACACCGCCACCCGCCGCTCCACCGAGGAGTACGCCGAGCGGATCGCTGCACGAGCGGCCGACTCAGATCGCCCACTGACGGTCCGTGCCTACCACGCCGGGCAGAAGTCGGCCGACCGTGAAGAGACGCTGGGCTCCTTCCTCGACGGTGACCTCGACGTGGTGGTGGCGACGAGCGCGTTCGGGATGGGGATCGACAAGGAGGACGTGCGGTTCGTCCTGCACGCCGACATCCCCGACTCGCTCGACACGTACTACCAGGAGGCGGGACGGGCCGGACGCGACCGCGAGCCGGCGACGATCGAACTCCACTACCGCAGCGAGGACCTCGGTCTGCGCAGCTTCTTCTCGTCGCACAGTGCCGACGAGGAGGTCATCCGCGCGGTCATCAAGCACCTGCGTCGCGCCGACGGCCCGGTACGGCTGAGCCGGTTGAAGAAGTCCCTCGACTTCGGCCCGCGGCGTGTCACGGGCGCGGTCAACCTGCTCGAGGCGGCGGCCCTCGTCGAGTCCGGCCGGAAAGGGCTGGAACTCGTTGAGGACGTGCGGCCGAAGGAGGCGGTCCGCCGGGCCGAGGAGACCTCGGAGATGTTCGAGCGGATCGATCGCTCGCGGATCGGGATGATGCGCGGATACGCCGAGACCGACGGGTGCCGGCGCCAGTTCCTGCTCGGCTACTTCGGCGAGGAGCTCGCGGACCCGTGCGGGAACTGCGACACCTGCGACGCGGGCACCGCCGTCGACCTCACCCACGACGCGGCGGACTTCCCCCTGCAGTCCGCGGTCGTGCACCGCGAGTGGGGATCCGGGATCGTCATGAGCGTCGACGACGACCGGCTCACCGTGTTCTTCGAGGAACAGGGCTACCGAACGCTGTCGCTCGACCTGGTGCGCGACCAGGAGCTTCTCACCCGGGCATGACGGGTGGCGAGCCCGGCAGCCCGGCAGCGATGTCGGCGACGGTCTCGAGCCACCACAGTGCGGGGGCGCAGGCCGCGGCGAGCAGGACCGCACCGCCCTCCCACACCGGACCGAGCGTGGCCGCCGCCGTACCGAGCACGGTGACCAACGGGACGGCCGGAGCGACGGCGATGTTCGCGGGCAGGGCCCACGGCCCCTGACCCAGCCCCGAGGCCACGAGCACCGGAAGCGTCGCCAGGTGGGCGACGACGCAGACCGCCAGGATATCGGCGACCGGGCCGGGCATCCACGGTCGACGGATCCGCAGGGCCACCGGCCTCGCGGCCAGTACGAGAGCGGCGGTCGCGGTGACGGACAGGACGAAGCCCGTCCCGGTGGCGGTGGCGGGATCGAGGAGGGCGACGACGAGGACCACCGCCGCCAGGGCGGCAAGCGGGCGGCCGGTGCGGTGGGCGCCCAGCGCCGCCAGACCGATGGCCCCGGTGCCGGCGGCCCGCAGAACGGCCGGCTCCGGGCCGACCACGGCCACGAACCCGCCCAGGGCGAGTCCTGCCGCCACGATCCGCCCGCGTCGCCCCACCCCGAGAGCCGCCGCGGCGAGCAGGACCGCCCCCACGACGTAGGTGGTGTTGGCGCCCGAGACCGCAGCGAGATGCGCCAGCCCCGCCGCCCGGAACTCGTCCCGGGTCCGGGCGGAGACCCCTCCCTCGTCGCCCAGGACGAAGGAGGGGAGCAGCCCGGCGGCCTCTCCCTCGAGTGCGCGGCCGGAGACCTGCCGGAGCCGCTCCCGCACCGCCGCCGGGATCTGTCCGGACCATCCGGGTGGGCCCGTCACGCGGGGCGGGGACAGCGCCCGGAGTGCAGGTGGTTCTCCCGCGGATCGCGGCTCCACCACCGCCACCGATGCCTCCACCCGGGTCCCCGGCGGGAGCCCCCGCCAGCCGTTGCGGGCCAGCAGCACAACGTCGAGTTCGGCCTCGCGCGCCGAGCTCCCCGACCCGGTGGACTCCACCCGGACCGGCACCATCACCCCGCCGCCGCGGATCGGCCGGTCAAACCCGGTCACCACCGCCTGTACCCCTGTCCGCGCGCCCACCAGATCGTTCAGCGGGTGCGCGGACAGGGCGTGCACCCGGGCGGCCTGTACCCCCGCCGCAACCGCGCCCGTCGCGCACACCACCGCGAGGACGCCCAGCGCGGCGCGGTCGAGTCGCTCACGCACCCCGTGCCCGGAACCGGTCGACCCGCCGACGGACCACAGCGCGGCGACCACCGCGGCCGCCGCCAACACCACCGCGACGGCGGCGGCGAGAGCCGGGCGGACCACGCCCGTCGCGGCCGTGGCCGCGAACACCGCGAGCGTCGGCACGACCAACCGCAGATCCCGCGCCGCAGGGATCCGGCGCCGTGACGTGTCGACCGGGTCGCTCACACCGTGACCAGCGGCCGGAGCCGTGCCAGGGTCGCCGGCCCGATACCGTCGACCTCCACCAGCTGGTCGACGCTGGTAAACGACCCGTTCGCGGCCCGCCACGCCAGGATCGACGACGCGGTCACCGGCCCCACGCCGGGCAACGACTCGAGTGCCGCCGCGTCGGCGGTGTTGAGATCGACCAGACCCCCACCTCCTCCCGGATCCGGTGGGCCGCCCGCTGGCGCGCCGGTCCCCGCCGTTCCCGGCCCCGCACCAGAACCCGGCCCCGGGCCGGGGCCCGGGCCGGGGCCCGGTCCGATGATGTCGCTGCGCGGGCCTCCCGACCCGTCCGGGCCGGGGGCCGACCCGACGAGGATCTGTTCGCCGTCGGAGACCTTGCGCGCCAGGTTGAGCCCGTCCCGGTCCCCGCCCTCCAGGACACCCCCCGCGCTGTCGAGCGCGTCGGCGACGCGCGCGCCGGGCGCGAGGGTGACCAGTCCGCTGCGGCCGACCAGCCCGACGACGGAGACGACGAGCGGTTCCCCGGCGGTACCCGCTTCCCCGCTCCCCGACCCCGGGGACGGCGGGGCGGGCCGGGTCGAGGCGCCGCCCTCGTCAGTGGCCGCGTCGGCGGGATCGGCGGGATCGGCGGGATCGGCGACAGGCTCCCCCACCTGCGCCAACGGGAGGTCGGGGACCGCAGGCCCCTCGGGGACGGACGAGATCAGACGGTGCACGGAGAACGCGCCGAGACCCAGCACGAGCATCACCAGGGCGATCCCGGCGAGCCGGTCGGGCGCCCACCGGATGCGACCCCACCACGGCGGGTCGGCCCAGGCGGTCGCATCCGGGTACTGCGGCGGGATCCGCTCCGGCCGGTCACCCGCGGGGTCGAGGTCGGCCCACGGCACCGCGGCCAGCCGGCCGGGCCCACCACCGGTTGCCGGAGGGGCGTCGCCCGGGGCCGGACGATGATCGACCGCGGCGGGACGGTCGGCGTCCGGCGGCGAGAGTGCGCTGGCGAGTCGGTGCAGGGCGGCCGCCCGCGCAGGGTCCCGGTGGGAGTCGACGGGGCCGCCGGATCGTGCCGGGGTCTCGGTTCGCATGGCGCGAAGCTAGCCCGGCACATCCTCCGCGGTGGCCCCGATCGCGGCCGTCAGTCCGCCGGCTGTGGAGAGGGGGGAAGGATGGGGAATTCGGTGTCGACCAGGTCCGTCACCGAGACACCCACTGTTCCCGGCCCCAGGTGCCATGCGAGGACCTCGTCGAATTCGACGATCATGACCCGCTCCGGAAACTGGGTCTCCTTGCGGATCTCGGTGGCCATCTCCTCGGCCCGCTCGCGCGCCTGGTGGTGGTGGACCACCACCAGCACGTCACCGCGCGCCACGTCGTCGCGCAGCAGGGACCGCAGCCGCGCATGCGCCTTGGTGGTGGTGCGGGCCTTGGCCGCCAGGTCCACCGATCCGTTACGCAACACGATCACCGGGCGCATTGCCAGGGCGCTTCCGAAGAGCGCGGCGAGCGCACTGATCCGGCCGCCTCTGCGCAGGCTCTCGAGTGACTCCAGGGCGGCGTAGGTCGAGGCGCCCCGGCAGAGCCGCTCGGCGAGTTCGTAGGTCGCGGACAGACCGAGCCCGTTTCCCGCCGCCCACGCGCACTGGGCGACGGCGGCCCCGAACGCCATGCCCGCCCCGCGGGAGTCCGAGACCAGCACCCGGCCCCCGAATCTGGTCGCGGCATCGGCCGCCGACTGCCAGGTACGCGAGAGCTCGCGGGACAGGTGCACCGACACCACGCCGGTGCAGTCGGGATCCGCGAGCAGTTCCTCGTAGATCTCCGCCAGTTCGTCGGGCGTGACCGCGGCCGTGGACACCGCCCGGTCGTTCTCCTCCACGACGTGCAGACCCACCACCGTGATGCCGAACCCGCGGACCCACTCGGCCGGCAGGTCGGCGCTCGAGTCGGTGACCAGGCGGATCGTCATGACGAGCCCACCGGGGGCGTGATGCCGGCGTTCCACTGGTCTAGGCGCCACAGCACACCTCGGGCGGCCTCGGTGGCGGGGCCGACCTCGGGCTCGGGAGGCTGCGCGGCCGTGCCCTCGGGGCGGACATGCGCCGACAGCTGCACCCAGCACGTGTTGCCCAACCCGTTGAACACCGAGTACTGCTCCACCGGCAACTCGAGCAGCGACGCGGTGAGGGCCGCGATCGCGCCGCCGTGGGCCACGATCACGGCGGGGTGCTCGCTCCAGTCGGGCGACGACTCGACCAACTCGTCGACGACCTCTCGGGTCCGCCGCGCCACGTCCAGACGGCTCTCCCCCTCCGGCGGTGACCACCGGGGACTGCTGCGCCACCGGACCCGGGCGTCGGGCCACTGCCCGTCGACCTCGGAGTGGCTCATGCCCTGCCAGGTGCCCAGGTGCGTCTCCCGCAGCCGCGGGTCGGTCCGGACGTCCAATCCCACCTCGGTGGCCAACGCCTTCGCCGTCTCGTGCGCCCGCTGCAGGTCCGAGGACAGGATCGTCCACGGGCGACGCGGCGCCAGCACACGGCCGACGGCGTGGGCCTGCCGCTCACCCAGCTCACTGAGCTCGGTGTCCAGCTGTCCCTGCATCCGCAACGAGGCGTTGTAGTGCGTCTGGCCGTGACGCAGGAGGATGAGACGTCGGGTCACCGGGTGGTTCAGAGCTCCTGATCCCGCTGTGGCTCCTCCGGCGCGAGCGAGTCGTCGGCGTTGCCGGCATCGTCAGCGGACCGTCGCGACGACTCGACGCCCTCGATCTCGACGACCGGGCAGTCCTTCCACAGGCGGTCGAGCGAGTAGTAGTCACGCTCGTCGACGTGCTGGACGTGCACGACCAGCTCGTTGTAGTCGAGCAGTGCCCACCGCCCCTCACGAGTGCCCTCGCGACGCAGCGGCTTGTGGCCGGCCTCGCGCAGCTTGTCCTCGATCTCGTCGACGACGGAGTTGACCTGTCGCTCCGTGTCGGCGGACGCCAGGACGAAACAGTCGGTGATGATGAGCTGGCCGGAGACGTCGATGACGACGATGTCGGTCGCCAGTTTGTCGTCGGCGGCGCGGGCCGCGATGGCGGCCATCTCAAGGGCCTCGGGGCTTGCGGTCACTGGGAATTCTCCTCGGGGTGGGGATCGGTGGGGACGGGCACCCGGTGTACCGGGGCCGTCGCTGCGGGGGTGCCGTCCAGGCGGGTCGAGCCCTCGGGCCGGTAGAGATTGCGTTTCGCGATGTACTGCACGACACCGTCCGGCACGAGATACCACACGGGCGCGTCCTCGGCCGCCCGGCGGCGGCACTCCGTGGACGAGATGGCCAGCGCGGGGATCTCGAGCAGGTAGACGCGCCCGTCCCTGATCTCGGCGAGGTGTGTGTCGGACAGTTCGAACCCGGGCCGGGAGACCCCGACGAACGTGGCGAAGTCGAACATCTCCTCCCACCCGCGCCATGTGAGGATCTTCTCCAGCGCGTCGGCGCCCGTGATGAAGTACAGATCGGTGTCCGGGTGCTGGCGCAGCAGGTCCTTGAGCGTGTCGAGCGTGTAGGTCGGTCCGTCCCGGTCGATATCGACGCGGCTGACCGAGAAGCGCGGGTTGGAGGCCGTGGCGATGACCGTCATCAGGTAGCGGTCCTCGGCCGGTGACACCGCCCGGCCCCGTTTCTGCCACGGCTCGCCGGTGGGGACGAACACCACGTCGTCGAGACCGAACCGGTGGGCGACCTCGCTGGCCGCGACGAGGTGACCGTGATGGATGGGGTCGAAGGTCCCGCCCATCACTCCGATGCGGCGTCGAGCGCCGTCGGAGGTCCCCGTCGTGGTCATGGTCGGTGAGTCTATCGGTCGGGGGTGCCGCCCAGTCGTCTGCCGCGCCCCGTCGCCGCTATCGCTCACACGGGGAGCATGCTCGCGACGACCGTCGTGAGCTGTTCGACGTTGCGGCACTCGTGCATGGGGACGTACTGGGAGTACAGCCTGGCGGCCGAATCGCCGGTCCCCCACTGCCGCTTGGGCTCCGGGTTGAGCCAGTGGGTGTGTCCGACCCGCTCGCTGACGAACTCGAGTGCCTCGACGGACGGATCCCGGTAGTTGTTGCGGCCGTCTCCCAGGATGAGCAGCGACCCCGTCCTGGTCAGGGTGTGGGCGTACCTGTCCGCGAAGCCCGCCAGCGCGTGGCCGTAGTCGGAGTGACCGTCATAGGTGACGATCTCGGCCTCGCGGACCATCCGGCTCATCGCGGATCCGAGGTCCGACCCGGTCTCGAAGAACGAGGTCACCTCGTCGGTGGTGTCGACGAACGCGAACACCCGCACCCGGGAGAACTGCTCACGGAGCGAGTGCACCAACTGGAGGGTGAAGTGGCTGAACCCGGCCACCGAGCCGGACACGTCGCACAGCACGACCAGCTCCGGACGGGCCGGGCGGGGCTTGCGCAGCACCAGTTCCACGGGCACGCCGCCGGTGGACATGGACCGCCGCATGGTCTTGCGCATGTCGATCGCACCGTGCCGGTGACGACGCCGGCGGGCCGCCAGTCGGCTGCCCAGCTGTCTGGCCAGCGGACCCACCCTGCGGCGCAGTGCCTGCAGGTCCTGGTCGTTGGCCCGCAGGAAGTCGACCTGTTCGGCCGCGGGCCCCACCGCGTACTGCGCGACGCGATCGCGGCCCACGGTCTCGGCGGTACGGCGGCGGGTCTCGTCGGCGACCTCCCGCAGGAAGCCGCGGACCAGGTCGGCCGCCGAGTTGGCGGCCGCCGTCTTCTCGGCGTGTCGCTTCGCGCCGTCTGGGTCGAAGGGGTCGGCGCCGAGCAGTCCGTCCAGGATCCGCTGCATGATCGAGTTGGTGTCGAGCGGGCTCAGTGCCTGGTAGGCGGAGTAGCGCGGTCCGTTCACCGAGTCGTACGAGCCCAGCTGCTCGACCAGGAGCTCCGCCAACGCCCGGGCCTTGGCCCGCGACTCCTCGGTGTCCTCGAGCAGGAGCGACGCGATGAGCTCGTTCAGGGCGTCCGGATCCACCTTGCCGTCGTCGTCGGTCGGGATCTCCACCTCGAGCGTCACCGCGTCGCCCGCGGTGTGGGACCCCACGGCGGCCGGGAACCACAGGTCGAAGAGCTGGTCGAACACCCCACGGTGCGTGGACTTGTGCAGGATCGTCGAGGCCAGTGCCTCGCGCAGCGCGGCGCGGTCGAGCAGGTCGACGTGCACCATCGCCGCGGCGGCGTCCACGGCCTCGCTCGGGCCGACGGGGATGCCCTTGCGGCGCAGTGCGTCGACGAAGTCGACGAGGTGGCCGGACATCCCGCCCGGGGCCCTGTCGGTCATTCCGCCCATCTCCTTGTCACCCACCTCCTTGTCCCCACGGCCCTAGTTGAGCCGGAGCTCGGCGGCCGCGCGCAGCTGGTCGGACTGGTGCTTGAGCACCACGCCGAGCGTCTGCAGGACGACCTCGTCGTCGATGGTGTCCAGGCCCAGCGCCACGAGGGTGCGGCCCCAGTCGATCGTCTCCGACACGCTCGGCACCTTCTTCAGCGCCATCGCGCGCAGGACGCCCACCACGCGTACGAGCTGCTCGGCCAGCCGGTCGTCGAGCTCCGGCACCCGGGAGGCGAGGATCTTGCGCTCCAGCTCGGGGGTCGGGAAGTCCAGGTGCAGGTAGAGGCACCGCCGCTTGAGCGCCTCGGACAGCTCGCGGGCCGCGTTGGAGGTCAGCACCACGAACGGGCGTCGGGAGGCCTCGATGGTCCCGAGCTCGGGGATGGTCACCGCGAAGTCGCTGAGGACCTCCAGCAGCAGTCCCTCGATCTCGATGTCGGCCTTGTCCACCTCGTCGACGAGCAGGACGGTGGGCTCACTGCGCCGGATGGCGGTGAGCAGCGGCCGCGACAGCAGGAACTCCTCGGCGAACACGTCATCGCGCGTGGAGTCCCACCCCTCGCCCTGCCCGGCCTGGATCCGCAGGATCTGCTTGGCGTGGTTCCACTCGTAGAGCGCACGGGCCTCGTCCACGCCCTCGTAGCACTGGAGGCGGATGAGTTCGGCCTCCGTGGCGGCGGCGACGGCCTTCGACAGCTCCGTCTTGCCGACACCGGCCGGGCCCTCGATGAGCAGCGGCTTGCCCAGCCGGTCGGCGAGGTAGACCACCGTGGCGGTCGACCGGTCGGCCAGGTACCCCTGTCCGCCGAGGGCCTCGATGACGTGGTCGATGCTCTCGAATGCGGGTCGCTGGGCGGTGCGGGCTCGGTCCATCGGGTGGGTCCTTTTCGGTTCGGGGTCGACGGTGGCGGGCCGGCGGGTGGCCCGGGCGCGAGTGCCTCTACGGCCGCACGTGCCCCTTGCCGTGGGCGATCCACTTCGTGCTGGTCAGTTCCTCGAGCCCCATCGGGCCGCGAGCGTGGAGCTTCTGGGTGGAGATACCGATCTCGGCGCCGAAGCCGAACATCTCACCGTCGGTCCAGGCGGTGGAGGCGTTGACCATCACCGCCGCCGCGTCGACGCGGGCGCAGAACTGGTCCGCCACGTCGATGCTGCGGGTGGAGATGGCCTCGGTGTGTCCGGAGGACCAGCGGTCGATGTGCTCGATCGCCTCGTCCACCCCGTCGACCACCTTGAGCGCGATGTCCATGCTGAGGTACTCCTCGCCCCAGTCGACGTCATCGGCGGGGACGAGGCCCTCGCGGTCACCGTGGACGGTGACGCCGGCCGACCTCAACGCCCCCACGACGCGGTCCACGGCCGCGTCGCCGAGTGCGGAATCGAGCAACACCGTCTCGGTGGCGTTGCAGACGCTGCAGCGACGCGTCTTCCCGTTGAGAAGCAGGCTGATGGCCTCGTCCAGGTCCGCGTCTCCATGGATGTAGAGGTGGCAGTTACCGGTGCCGGTCTCGATGGCCGGGACCTTGGCGTTCTCCACCACGGTCTGGATCAGACCAGCGCCGCCGCGGGGGATGACGACGTCCACCAGACCGCGCGCCTGGATGAGGTGCGTGACCGACGACCGGTCATCGGACGGCAGGAGCTGGGCCGCGTCCACGGGCAGGCCGTGCTCCGCGAGCACACCGCGCAGCACCTCGACCAGCGCCTCGTTGGAGTTGCGGGCCGAGCGCGACCCCCGCAGCAGTGCTGCGTTGCCCGACTTGAAGGCGAGCCCGAACGCGTCGACGGTGACGTTGGGGCGACCCTCGTAGATCATCCCGACCACCCCGAGCGGGACCCGGACCTGTCGCAACTGCAGCCCGTTGGGGCGGGTCGAGCCACGCGTGACGGTGCCGACAGGGTCCGCCAGACCGGCCACCTGACGCAGGCCGCCGGCGATGCCCTCGATCCGCTCGGCGGTGAGCCGCAGCCGGTCGAGCATGGCCTCGCCCATCCCGGCCTCGGACTGCTCGGCGAGGTCCCGGGCGTTGGCCTCGAGGATCGTCGACTCCGCCACCACGAGGGCGTCGGCGGCGGCCTGCAGCAGTGCGTTCTTGCGGTCCGCGGTGAGCAGGGCCAGCTCGCGCGAGGCGGACCGGGCCCGGCGGGCGGCGTCGTGGACGGCGTCGCGGGTCGGGTCCGCGGCGGGCCCGGCGTCCGTCTGGCCAGTGAGGTCGGAAGCGTCGAGGTGGCTGGCTGTCATGCGTTCCAGCTTACCGATGCGGCCGGCGGGGCCACTTCCGACGAGTCAGACCGTCGGGACGGCCCCGGTCTCGCGCACGGCGAACTCCCGGAATCGGCGGGCCAGGTCCGGGTCCCCGGCAGGGCCCGATCGCTCGCCGGGTCCGGGCGGGCCCGCGATCTGTCGGAAACCCGTCGGTCCGATGTACGACGCCGGCGGCAGATCCTCCGTCGCCGCGTACAGCAGCGGGCGTGCCCCATCGGCGGCCGTGGGCACGATCCGCCGGCCGAGCAGATTGAGCACGGCGTTGACCGGTGGGAACGGGGTCGGGTCGAGGATCGAGGTGGCGGCGAACCCGGGGTGCGCGAGCTGTACGTCCACCGCGGAGCCCGCGGCGGCGAGACGGGTCTGCAGGTCGAGTCCCCAGAGCATGCACGCCAGCTTCGACTGGGCGTACGCCGCCGCCATCGAGTAGGGGCGCTGTCGGAAGTGGGGGTCGGCGAAGTCGATCCGCCCCTTGGCGTGGGCCATGGAGGCCGTGATCACCACCCGCTCCCGGATTCGGGGCAGCAGGAGTTCGGTGAGCAGGAACGGCGCGAGGACGTTGACCCCCAAGTGCAGCTCGAAGCCGTCCGCAGTCTCCCGCCGGGTCTTGCTCATCAGACCGGCGTTGTCCAGCAGGATGTCGACGGGGTCCGTGTACGAGGTCGCGAACTCCCGCACGGCGTGCAGGTCGCTCAGGTCCAGCTCGTGGACCTCGGTGGAGCCGCCGATCTCCGCGGCCGCCGCCTCCCCCTCGGCGCGGGTGATGGACGGGAGCACGACGTGGGCGCCCCGGCGCGCGAGTTCACGCGCGGCTTCCTTCCCGATGCCGCTGGTGCCGCCCGTGACCACGATGGTCTTCCCGGTCAGGTCGGGCAGGTCGTCGACGGTCCACGCCGCGGAGCTCACGAGGCGGCCCCGTCGCTGCGCACGAGGACGGTGACCATGAAGCCGCTGTCGTCGTCGAACGGCAACAGATCCCACGTCGACCAGCGCTGCTGCACCCGCAGCCCGGCGCGGTCGGCGTCGCGGTCGAACTCCTCCCGGGTCCAGCCCCGGTCGAGCCCGAAGCCCACGACCAGGCGACCTGCCCTCCCCTCGGTGCCCTCGTCCGCCGTGGCGAGCCGCGCGGCGAGGTTGGTCAGCACGGTGCCGCGGTCGGCGGGGTCGACGAAGGCCAGGACGTTGCCCGCCGACACGGCGAGGTCGAACGGCCCGCGGGGCCAGCCCTCGTCCGCCAGGTCCGCGACCTCCCACGATGCCTCCGGGCACAGCTCCCGCGCCCGCTCGATCAGGTGGGGGTCGAGGTCGACGCCGGTGACACGGTGACCACGCGAGTGCAGGTAGGCGCCGGTGCGCCCCTGACCACAGCCCACGTCGAGGATCCGGGCACCGCGCGGGACCATCGCGTCGATCAGCCGCGCCTCGCCGTCGATGTCCACTCCCTCGGCCACCATGTCGTCCCACCGCCGGGCGTACCGCCGGGAGTGCTCGGGGTCGGCCTCCACGATCTGCTTCCATGTCTGAGCCATGCGGCCCAGTATGGCCGCAGGGAGCGACATGCGTCGCGGAGGACGACGACGACGACGAGCGCGGCCGCAGCAGGGCCGGCGGAACGCGGTGGTCACGAGCCGATGGCGCGGAGGAGTCGGAAGGTGGGCAGATCGGCTCCCCTGGTCTGGTTGACGAGGGTGACCGCGAGGGTCCCGCCGACGGTGTCGACGACGGCGATCGACCGGAATCCGCCGGTCCCGCCGTTGTGCCACAGGGTGCCCGGGCCGGCGCGATGCCACCCGAGCCCCATCCGTTCGGGCCCGGACGGCGGCGTGGCCTGCGTGAGTCGGACGGCGGCCCTGAGGTCGGTGGTCGACGGATCGAGGTGCGCGGCGAGGAACCGCGTCATGTCGGCCGCCGTGGAGCGCAGTGCTCCGGCGCCCGGCATGCCGCGCAGTGGCCACGGCTCGGCGCCGCGGTGGCGGCTGCGGTGCCCGAGGGCCGTTCGTCGCCGCTGCTCGTCGGTCATCTGATCCTCGGTCACGGTGTCGGGCATGCCCAGTGGTCCGCAGATCCGGTCGCGGACGAGCGCCCCGAAGTCGGCGCCGGTCGCGCTGGTCATCGCGATGCCGAGAAGGCCGAAGCCGAGGTTCGAGTACCTCGGCGTGCCCTGCCCCGGGTGCCGACGCGGGCGGAGGCCACGGAGTCCGGCGAGGACGTCCGATTCCGTGAGGTCCGCATAGGGATCCGCACCCGTGCGCACGTAGGCGAGGTTCTCCCGGAGCCCCAACCGACCGGGCGTCCGCGGGAGCCCGGAGGTGTGGGTCGCGAGGTGCTGCAGCGTGATCGGCTCGTCGCCGCCACCCGGCAGGTCCGTGCCGGCGGGGAGCAGGTCCCGGACCGGGGTGTCCAGCCGCCACTGCCCCCGGACGACACCGTCGGCCAGCAGCAGGGCGGTGAACACCTTCGTGATGGAGCCGATCTCGAAGAGCGTGTGGGCGTCCGGGGTGGCGCCCCGACCGGTGTCCCCGCGGGTGGCGGTGTGGACACCGCCCGGTGGCCCGGCAGCCATCACGACCCCGACCCGCCGCCGCGACAGTCGGTCCGTCGCCCGCTCGACCTGCCCCGCGATTCCCTGCCCACCACCGGTCATGGGACCGAGTAAACGCTTCCGGGCTCCGCTCCGCAGGTGAGCTGTCGGAGCGGTGGGGCACGATGGGTCCATGACCTCGACAGCGGACCGTCCCACATCCGACGACCCGGCCACCGGGGACCGGGCCGCCCTCCGGGCCCGCGCCGACGAACTGCTCAGCGGCCTCGCCGGCCCGGGCGCCGTCCTGCGCGAGGACCAGTGGGTCGCCATCGAGGCCCTGGTGGCGGACCGGCGACGCGCGCTGGTGGTCCAGCGCACCGGCTGGGGCAAGTCGGCGGTGTACTTCATCGCCGCCCGGTTGCTCCGCGAGCTGGGGTCGGGCCCCACCGTGATCGTCTCGCCGTTGCTCGCACTCATGCGGAACCAGGTCGAGGCCGCCGCCCGGGCCGGGGTGCGGGCGGCCACCATCAACTCGGCCAACATGACCGAGTGGGACGAGGTCCGCTCGGCGGTCCGGGCCGGTGAGGTCGACGTGCTGCTGGTGAGCCCGGAGCGTCTCAACAACCCCGACTTCCGGGACACGGTCCTGCCCGCGCTCGCGGCGGACGCCGGCCTCGTGGTGGTGGACGAGGCCCACTGCGTCTCGGACTGGGGTCACGACTTCCGGCCGGACTACCGGCGTATCCGCACCCTGCTCGCCGATCTGCCCCACGGCGTGCCGGTCCTGGCCACCACGGCCACGGCCAACGACCGGGTGGTCCGCGACGTCGCGCAGCAGCTCGGGGTCGGTGAGTCCGCCTCGGAGGACACCCTCGTCCTGCGAGGCGGACTGGACCGCGAGTCGCTGCGGCTGTCGGTGGTGGCTATCGACGACTCGGAGAAGCGCGCCGCCTGGCTCGTGGAGAACCTCGAGTCGCTGCCGGGCAGCGGCATCATCTACAGCCTCACCGTCGCGGCGGCCGAGGACATGGCCGAACTACTCACCTCGGCCGGGCACCGGGTCAGCTCCTACACCGGCCGCACCGACGCCGGTGAACGGGAGGAGCTGGAGCGCGCGCTGCTCGACAACGAGGTCAAGGCCCTGGTCGCCACCTCCGCGCTGGGCATGGGCTTCGACAAGCCGGACCTGGGCTTCGTGGTCCACCTGGGTGCCCCACCCTCCCCCATCTCGTACTACCAGCAGATCGGCCGCGCCGGACGTGCCGCCGACCGCGCCGAGGTGGTCCTGCTTCCCGGGCCCGAGGACCGCGCGATCTGGAACCACTTCGCCTCCCTGGCGTTCCCGCCCGAGGACGTGGTGCGGCGGGTCCTCGACGCGCTGGAGCCCGATCGACCGCAGAGCACGCAGGCGCTCGAACCCGCCGTCGACCTCGGCCGCAACCGGCTCGAGATGGTGCTCAAGGTCCTCGACGTCGACGGCGCGGTCCAGCGCGTCCGGGGTGGCTGGGTGGCCACCGGGCGGCCGTGGCACTACGACGCCGAGCGGTACGCGGGGCTGGCGGAGGCACGGCAGTCCGAGCAGCAGGCGATGTTGGAATACCAGCGCACCGGGTCCTGCCGCATGGAGTTCCTCCGCGGCCAGCTCGACGACCCCACCCTCGACCCGGCCTCCGGCGGTTGCGGTCGCTGCGACAACTGCACGGGCCAGCGCCGCACCACGGACGTCGACTCCGGCGCCCTGACCCGCGCCCGCGACGCCCTCGAACGGCCCGGCGTGGTCCTGCCGCCCCGCCGCCAGTGGCCCACCGGCCTCGCCAAGCTCGACGTCCCGCTCAAGGGCAAGATCGCCGACGGCCCCGCCGAGGGCCGGGCTCTGGCCCGCCTGACCGATCTCGGCCTGGGCCAGAAGCTGCGCGCCCTGCTCGCCGAGCCCGACCAGGACGCCCCGGAATGGCTCGCCCGCGCGTGTATTCCCGTCCTCCGCGAGTGGGGCTGGGCGGACCGGCCCACCGGCGTCGCCGCCCTCCTCACCGGCGAGCACCCGCAGCTGGTCACCACTCTCGCGCATGCCCTGGCTCAGATGGGTCGCATGGAACACCTCGGGGAGATCTCCCGCGATCCGGCCCTGCCCGCGGTGACGGCCCAGAACTCCGCGTACCGCGTGGCTCAGTTGTGGGGCACGTTCTCCGGCCCGTCGACGCCGTCCGAGGGCCCCGTCCTCCTGGTCACCGACCTGCTCGGGACGGGGTGGACGATCACCGAGGCGGCCCGGCATCTCCGCTCCTCCGGGGTCCCCGCCGTCCTGCCCCTGGCCGTGGCCACAGCCGGCTAGGTGTGTTGTCCGGCTGGGTGTGATGTCCGGCTGGGTGTGATATCCGGCTGGGTGTGATGTCCGGGGAGGTCGCCGCCCGCGCATCGACAGACCGGAGTCCGGCACGGGATCATCGACCCATGGGTAACGCAACGAGACCGTCACCGTCGGCCGGGCCGGGGTTCACCACGATCCGGTCGGACCCGTCATGAGCGCCCTCACGGTGCTCGCCCTCGCGGTGGGATTCGTCCTGCTCATCGGCGGCGGCGAAGTGCTGGTGCGAGGCGCCGGCGGTCTGGCCGCGACCCTCGGGATCTCCCCGCTGGTGGTGGGACTCACCGTCGTCGCCTTCGCGACCTCCGCGCCGGAGTTCGCGGTGAGCGTCGACGCCGCGCTGAGCGGATACCCGGGGTTGGCCGTCGGCAACGTGGTGGGCAGCAACATCGCGAACATCCTGCTCATCCTGGGTCTGACAGCGATCGTTGCCCCGCTGGTGGCGACGTCCCGCATCGTGCGGGTCGACATCCCCATCATGGTGCTGTTCTCGCTGGTCGCGCTGCTGGTGGCACTCGACGGCACGATCAGCTTCCTCGACGGTCTGCTGTTGTTCGCCGGCCTCGTGGCGTATGTGGTGGCGACGATCGTCATCTCGCGCAAGCAGGATGGAGGCCGGGCCGCCGCGGCACCGGAGGACCCGGTCGCTGACGGCGCCGGTGGTGGCGACGCCGCCGTCGACGGCGCGGGTGATGGCGACGCGGGTGGCGCCAGTGCCGGCGAGACGCGGTCGTCCGGCGTCGCGTCGTCACACCCGGTTCTGGTCAGCAGCGCCTTCGTGATCGTCGGAGTGGCCCTGCTGGTGGTCGGCGCGCGACTACTCGTCGCGGCGGCGAGTGATCTCGCATCGGCATGGGGAATGAGTGACCTGGTCATCGGTCTCACGGTGGTGGCGGTCGGGACATCGCTGCCGGAGCTCGCCACGAGCGTGGTGGCGGCGATCCGCGGTGAACGGGACCTGGCCATCGGCAACATCGTCGGTAGCAACATGTTCAACCTCGGTGCCGTTCTCGGGATGACCTCGCTCATCACGCCCATCGACGTCGCCCCCGGGGCCGTCCGCTTCGACCTGCCGATCATGCTCGCCGTCTCGCTGGCCCTGCTCCCGATCGCCTTCACCGGTATGGCGATCAAGCGGTGGGAGGGACTGCTCTTCACCGGCTTCTACGCCGCGTACGTCGTCTACGTGGTGCTGCAGGCGGCCGACCACGACGCGTTGGATCCGTTCAGCGCCGCCATGCTCTGGTTCGTCATCCCCATCACCGCGCTGTGGCTCATCGTGCTGGCCACCTATGAACTCGGCGTACTGCGGGGGCGCCGACAGGCGCGGGAGCGGCGAGTCGCGGCGGGGGCGCGCGTAGCGGACGAGGAGGACCCGACGGAAGGGGTGACCCGCGACGGGTGAGCGCCCTCGCCGGGCCCGTTCGCCGAGGACCTCCGGTTCACACGGTGAGTCGGAGGCTCCGGAGGCGACGGACCAGAAGACTCTGGTGCCATTCGGTCCGCGACACGTCGATCTCGAGCTCCCCGCCGAGATCGAGGAGGAAGTCGAGTGCGGCGCGGGATTCCACGCGCGCCAGCGCCGCACCCAGGCAGAAGTGGATGCCGCGCCCGAACGACAAGTGCGAGCCCTCATCGCGGTCCGGTCTGAACCGGTCCGGATCCCCGAACCGGTGGGGGTCCCGGTTGGCGCTACCCCACAGGAGGAAGAGGTGGGTGCCCGCGGGGAGAGCGGTCCCGCCGAGTTCGGTGTCCGTGGTGACGTGGCGGTAATGCCCCCGGAAGGGCGCATCCGTTCTCAGTGTCTCCTCGATGAACGGCGAGCGGCGCCCCGGGTCCGACCGGAGTGTGTCGAGGTGCTCGGGGTGCTGCCCCAGGCGCCACACCAGCGTGCCCAGGTGGCCCACGGTGGATTCGATACCCGCCGCCACGAGCTGGACCAGGACCTGCACCGCGGCGTCGTGGGAGATCTCGCCACGCTCCAGCTCACGGGCGAGTGCCCCGAGCACCGAGGCGCCCTGTCCGGCCTCCGCCCCGGTCACCGCGGCCGAGAGGTAGTCGACCAGCTCCCCGGCCGACCGGAGCGAGTCGTCGAACTCGTCGGCCGTGACCATCCCGTCCAACATCCTGGTACTGGCGAACGCCCACTCCCACAGTCGGTCGGCATCCTGTGGCGGCAGCCCCATGAGTTCCGCGATGACGGCGGGCGGGAGACGCTCGGCGATGTCCCTCACCCCGTCGATCCCGCCGTCTCGCCAGCCGTCCGCCCACAGTTCTCGCAGTCGGCGGTCGACGAAGGGCCGCCAGGCTCGCAGTGTGCGCGGGGAGAGGGACGACGTGACCACGCTCCGGTGGGCTCGGTGCACCTGCCCGTCAGCGATCGCCAGCGCGTGGACGGGGGATCCGAGTTCGGCGACGGGGAACTCGGTCACCTCCCCACCGGGGCCCACCACCATCGTCGCGGTGAGGTTGGACGAGAAATCCTCGACCCTGCTCGCGGCCTCCGCGATCAGGTCCCATGACCGGACGGCGTAGAAGCCCGAGTCCCCCACCCGCTCGATTCCCGGCGATGTCCTCGAGGGGTCGAACAGGTCCATGATCTCGTGCGCATCCTGCATACCCGCAACACTCGCGGACCGGTACCCGGCCCACATCGGAATCGCACGTTCCGATGGTCACTCGGCGGGCGCGGGCGACCGGCGTGGGGCTCCGGGGGCCCGGAGCAACACGGCACCGCTGACCCCCGAGACCGCGGCGGAGGCGAGCAGTAGTGCACCGAGGCCCAGGGACGGTATGACGGCCCCGGCGAGCGCAGGCGCGATCACCGAGCTCACGGCGCCCACCACCAGGCACGCCGTGAAGGCCGCCCCCGCGCGATCGGGGGCCAGTTCCGCCGTCCACACGGCGAGGACCGCCGAACCGGTCATGTACCCCACACCGAAGACGCAGGCGGAGATCACCGTCGCGACCAGGGAGTTCCCCGCCTGACCCAGCAGCGCCAACGAGACCGCGACGGTCACCAGGCACATCGCCGCGACCCGGGCACTGCCCCACCGTTGCGCCATGGCGCCGGTCGCCAGTGCCGTCAGGCCGCTGGCACCGATCAGGACGTAGGCCGCCGGGACGGCGAGCTCCGGCAGGTCCGTGCGGTCGAGGACGTCGGAGGCGTAGGTGAAGTAGATGATGACGACGGCGAAGTAGACGACCGAGTAGCCGGCGGGTACGGGCAGGACCCTGGCCAGGTCCGCGAGCCCGCGCTGACCCCGCGGGCGCGCCACCGGGTCGCTCCGCGGTACCAGGCGCAGGTTGACGACCGCCGCGACGACCGCTGCCGCGGCGACCCCCGCCCACACCAGACGCCAGGATCCCTGGACGGCGAGGACGGCCAGGCCGCCCAGGGCGATCAGCCCGACTCCCGTGCCGGTGGTGATCATCGCCAGAGCCCTGGGCTGGTGTCGGGCGGTCACCGTCCGGGTGACGATGTCCGAGTACGGCGCCCAGACCCAGCCGCCCGCGCTGCCGGCCAGCACCGCGCCCACGGCGAGCAGCCACGGCGACTGCGCGGTCACCACGATGGCGGCACCGAGCGCGCCGCAGACCCCGCCCACGGTGGTCGGTGCGCGCGGTCCACGCCGGGCCGCCAGGGGTCCCGCGAGCAGCAGGCCGGCCAGGTAGCCGACGAACGTGGCGCTGGCGACGAGCCCGAGCACCAGCTCCGGCAGACCGAGGTCCCGGCGGATGTCGGGCAGGGTGAGCCCGTAGACGTACCGCGCCATGCCGAAGGCGACGCCGACGACCGCCGCGCCGGCGATACCGATCCTCGCCGCGGAGAGCGTGCGCTCCTCGCCGCCGCCCGCGCCGATCAGGCCTCCCGCGCCATCGCCCGGCCCGCCTTGAGGCCCGAGAAGATGCACCCGCCGAGGAACGTCCCCTCCAGCGAGTTGTACCCGTGCACGCCGCCGCCGCCGAAGCCGGCGACCTCGCCCGCCGCGTACAGACCCGGGAAGGGCTCGCCGCCGGGGGTCAGGCACTGGGAGTCGAGGGTCGTCTCGATGCCGCCGAGCGTCTTGCGGGTCATGAGGTGCACCTTGACCGCGATGAGCGGGCCGCCGGAGCCGGCCGCCGAGCCCGTGCCCTGCCCCGAGTCCCTGAGCAGCCGGTGCGGCTTGGCCAACCGGGTGAGCTTGTCGGTGAGGACGCGCCGGGCGTTGTGGATGGCCTGTACCTGGGCGTCCTTGGCGAACGGGTTGTCCATCTGCCCGTCCATCGCCAGGACGAACTCGCGCACCCTCTCCACGTCGAGCTCCGGCTCCCCGTCGCGCAGCAGCGAGTTCATGCCGGCGACCATCTCCTCCAGGGTGTCCGCGACCACCCAGTCGACGCCCTTCTCGGCGAACTCGGCGATCGATGGCGGCAGTCCGCTTCCGGCCTTGGAGGCGAACTTCTTGATGCTCTTGTCCGTGAGCTCGGGGTTCTGCTCGGAGCCGGAGAGGATGAACTCCTTGCTGGCAATCGACGAGTCGAGGATGAACCAGGAGTAGTCCCGGCCGGTGCGGCGGATGGCCTCGATGGACGCCGTGGTGTGGAACCCCGGGAACAGCGGCACCGGCATCCTGTCGCCGTTCGCGTCCAGCCACAGGGTGGACGGCCCGGGGATGATGCGGATCGCGTGCGAGGGCCACACGGGCGCGTAGTGCTCGACGCCCTCGGTGTAGTGCCACATCCTGTCCCGGTTGATGAGGTTGGCCCCGGCCACCGCGGAGATCTCCAGGATCCGGCCGTCCACGTGCTCGGGCACCCCCAGGATCAGGCGCTCGGGAGCGTCGCCGAGCCGGTCCGCGGGCCAGTACCGACGAACGAGGTCGGGGTTGCCGCCGATACCGCCGGAGGCGAGGAGCACCGCCCCGGCCCGGAACTCGAACGCGCCGGTCTCCTCGCGCGGAGAGGCCACACCCCGGTCGTGGTCGCAGGGCACGAGGATCGCGCCGCGCACGCCGACGGCGCGACCGTCCTCGACCACGATCTCGTCCACCCGGTGACGTACGGCGAAGCGCACGAGCCCGGCCCGGGCGGCCTCCAGAACGGGTTCCTCGAACACCCGCACCACCTCGGGCCCGGTCCCCCAGGTCACGTGGAAGCGCGGGACGGAGTTGCCGTGCCCGGCCACGTCGCCGCCGCCGCGCTCGGCCCAGCCGACGGTGGGGATGATCCGCAGGCCCAGGTCGTGGAGGTACCGCCGCTTCTCCCCCGCGGCGAACTCGACATAGGCACGCGCCCACTGCCGCGGCCAGTGGTCCTCCGGCCGGTCGAAGCCGGCGGAGCCCAGCCAGTCCCGCCACGCCAATTCGAGCGAGTCGGAGATCCCGATCCGCCGCTGCTCCGGGGTGTCCACGAGGAACAGTCCGCCGAGGGACCAGAACGCCTGACCGCCGAGGTTCTTCTCGTTCTCCTGGTCCACCACGAGCACCTTCTTGCCCGCGCGGGTCGCCTCGTGGGTGGCGACCAGTCCGGACAGACCGTGCCCCACGACGATCACGTCCGGGGTGAAGCCCGGCTCCGGCGCGGGAAGCGGTCCGGTGTTGGCCGCCCGTGACGCCGATGGCGGCTGCCACTCCGGATAGACGGGGTGGACGGGCCGGGCCTCGCCGGTGGTGCGGTGCGATCGGGACTCAGAGCGGCTCATGCGCCCCAGTGTGCCCGGTCACTCCGACAGGTGGCGCAGATACCGTTCCGGCGCGTCGAGATAGCGCCGGTGGTGGTCGACCATCGCCAGATCCTCCCACCGGGTGCGGTGCATCCCGGCGTCGGAGAGCTCGTACACCGCGGCGCCGGGCACCGAGGCCAGGATCGGCGAGTGGGTGGCCATGAGCACCTGCGCCCCGCGCCGGTCGGCCAGCTCGAGCAGCAGGGCGACCAGTCTGAGTTGGGCGTCGAAGGACAGCCCGGCCTCGGGCTCGTCCAGCACGAACAACCCGCCTCCGGAGAACCGCGAGGTGGTGACGATGTCCCAGAACGCCTCACCGTGGCTGCGGGAGTGGAAGTCCTGCTCCGGGCCCGAGGACTGCAGGTAGGTGAACATGCCGTGCATGGTCTCGGCGCGCAGGAAGTAGCCCCACTTCGGCGCGCCCCCGCCCCGGACCAGCCGCAGTGAGTCGTGCAGCGGGGACTCCGACTCCCAGGTGACGTCACGGCCGTTGACCGACCCGCCCTCGGCGCCGAGCCCGTACGCCATGGCGACGGCCTCGACGATCGTCGACTTGCCGGCGCCGTTCTCCCCCACGAGCACGGTGAGGTCGTCGAGTTCGAGTCCCTCGCGCAACAGCTGGGCCACCGCCGGGATCGAGTACGGCCACCGCCCCGCCCCGGCCGACACGGGCTCGGCCCGCTCGTCCACGCCCCCGTCGCGCTGCCGCTCGACGCGTACCACCGGTCGTGGATCGAGCACTCCACCTGCGGCCATGCCACGCACCCTACCGTCGGTCGGTACCGTTTCTCCCATGCGGATCCACCAGCTCAACTGCGGCACGATGGGGGGCCTCGTTCCGACGCGCGTGCTGCTCGTGGAGGCCCCGGACGGGCTCGTGCTGGTGGATTCCGGGATCGGGTTGCAGGACATCGCCGATCCGGCCGGCCGCCTCGGTGCGATGCGTCACGCGCTGCGCCCGGCGCTGCGCACCGGCGAGACCGCGGTCCGCCGCATCGAGACGCTGGGCCTGGATCCGCGGGACGTGCGGCACATCGTGCTGACCCACATGGACGCCGACCACATCGGTGGGCTCGCCGACTTCCCGGACGCGCAGGTGCACGTCGCTGCCCAGGCGCTGACGTGGGCGGTGCGCACGCCGCGGTTCGTCGAGCGCCGCCGGTACCGCCGCCCCCAGTGGTCGCACGGGCCGCGGTTCGTCGAGTACTCCTACGGGACCGACCGGTGGGAGGGCTTCCGGGCGCACCCCCTGGACCATGTCGCCGAGGGGATGATGCTGGTGGACCTGCCGGGCCACGCGGTGGGTCACGCCGGGGTGTTGGTGCCCGGCGGCGGCCGCACCGGTGGTGTCGGGGACCACGACCGCGTCCACGGCAACGACGACGACGACAAAGACCTCCTCCACGCCGGGGACGCCTTCTACCACCGGGGACAGATCGGTCCGACGGGTCGCGTGCCGCGGCCGATCCCCGTCATGGAACGCGCCCTGGCCCTGGAGCCGGGCGCGGTGTCCCCGACGCACGCCAGGCTCGCCGGGTTGGCCCGGCGCCGCCGGGACACCCTCGACGTGGTGTGCGCGCACGATCCCTCGGGCCCCGGGGGCCTGTAGATGGTCAGGATCCGTGAGACCGCCTGGACGCCGGCCGAGCGCACGGAGGCGGACCCGGACCTGCCCGACCGGGCGGCGGCACTCGCCGAACTCCTGCGGGGGCGGCGGGCGGTGGTGCTCACCGGCGCCGGGATCTCGACCCCGTCGGGCATCCCCGACTATCGCGGCCCCGATTCGCCCGGTCGGACCCCGATGACGTTCCAGCAGTTCGTGGGCGACCCCACGTTCCGCCGGCACTACTGGGCGCGCAACCACCTCGGTTGGCGGCACATGGAGGCCGCGCGACCCAACGCCGCGCACCTCCTGCTCGCCGACTGGGAGCGTCGCGGCCTGGTCACCGGGGTGATCACCCAGAACGTGGACCTGTTGCACCTCAAGGCGGGCAGCCGCCGTCTCGTGGACCTGCACGGGACCTACGCCGTGGTCATCTGCCTGGACTGCGGCCTGCGACAGAGCCGGTGGGCTCTGCACGAACAGCTCGAACGCCTCAACCCCGGCTTCATCGAACGCGTGACCTCCCGCGGGGCGATCGAGGTGGCGCCGGATGCCGACGCCGTCCTGGCCGAGACCTCCGACTTCCGCATGGTCGACTGTCGGGCCTGCTCGGGAGTCCTCAAACCGGACATCGTCTACTTCGGCGAGAACGTCCCCGCCTCCCGTGTCCACGCGGCGAACGACCTCGTGGACTCCTCTGACGTCCTCGTCGTCGTCGGCTCCTCCCTGACCGTCCGCTCCGGATACCGGTTCGTACGGCGTGCGGTGACCACCGGCACGCCCGTCGCGGTGGTCAACCGCGGCCGCACCCGCGCGCACGACGAGGCCACCCTGACGATCGACGGCGACTGCGTGGAGGTCCTCGAGCTGACAGATGCGGCCCTGCCGCACCACGGGTGAGCGTCGAGGAGCAAAATAGGGCAATGCAGATCGCAAAGACACCGGAGACCGCACTGGCCCGACTACTCCGCGGCAACGCCCGCTACGTGGCCGGGGAGAACCTCAACGAGCACAAAGACCCCTCTCGGCGCACCGAGCTCGCCGGCCAGCAGAATCCGTTCGCGCAGGTGTTCGGCTGCGCCGACTCACGCGTCCCCGCCGAGGTCGTCTTCGACCAGGGGCTCGGCGACCTGTTCGTGATCCGCAACGCCGGCCACATCGTGGACTCGTCGGTGCTCGGGGCGATCGAGTTCGGGATCGAGGCCCTGAACATCCCGCTGACCCTCGTGCTGGGACACACCTCGTGCGGTGCGGTGGGCGCCACGATCACCGCCATCGACACGCACTCCACCCCGTCCGGCTACCTGCGCGACGTGGTCGAGCGGATCTCGCCGGCCGTGTTCGAGGCGCGGCGCGACCCGGACGCCGGGTACGACGACGTGGTGGTGGAGAACGTCCGCCACACCGTCACCGCGATCCGGCAGAAGTCGGCCGCCGTCGACCGCGCGATCACCGAGGGCCGCACCGCGATCGTCGGCGCGATCTACAACCTCGAGGAGGGGACCGTCACCCCGGTCCACACCGAGGGGACCGTCACGGACGGCTGAGCGCGGGCCGACCGGGGCCGCCGGCCGGATCAGCGCTGGTCAGACCGGGACGAGGTCGTCGGCGTGCACCAACGGGCGCCCCTGACCGGAGCCGGTGCCGCCCGCCGCCCGGTCGGCCAACCGGGCGCGGACCTCGACCGAGTCGTACTGGGCGATCCCGCGGGCGACCACCCGGCCGTCGACGTCGTGCATCTCGATGACGTCGCCGAAGTGGAACAGCCCGTCCACCCCGGCCACCCCGGCCAGTAGCAGGGAGCGCCGCGAGCCGGTCACCGCCCGGACCGCTCCGTCGTCCAGCAGGACCGCCCCGCGGGCGTCCGCGGCGTGCCGGACCCAGAAGCGCCGGGCGGTCATCCGCTCGGGCCGGGCCGCGAAGACCGTGCCCACCGCCGGGTCTGCGGCGAGGGCCTGCGGCGCCAACTCGGCGGCCGTGAGCAGGACCGGGATGCCCGCGTCCGCGGCCAGACGGGCGGCGGCGAGCTTGGAGGCCATGCCGCCGGTCCCCAGGGCACCGCCGGCACCGGCGATCACGCCGTCGAGGTCGCCCTCGCCGCCGACCATGGTCACCGCGCTGGCCCCGCCCTTGCGCGGGTCGGAGTCGTACAGGGCGTCGACGTCCGAGAGCAGGATGAGGGCGTCGGCGCTGATGAGGTGCGCGACCAACGCGGCGAGCCGGTCGTTGTCGCCGAACCGGATCTCGTTGGTGGCCACGGTGTCGTTCTCGTTGATCACCGGCACCGCGTGCAGGGTGCGCAGGCGATCGAGGGTCCGCTGGGCGTTGGCGGCGCTGTCCCGCCGGCCGATGTCGGCGGCCGTGAGCAGGACCTGACCCACCACGCGGTCGAAGCGGGCGAACGAGTCGCCCCACGCGCGCGCCAATTCGAGTTGTCCGACGCTGGCCGCGGCCTGCTTCGCGGACAGGGTGCCGGGGCGGGTGGTCATCCCCAGTGGCGCCATGCCGGCGCCGATTGCACCGGAGGAGACGACGAAGACGTCCGACCCCGCGGCCATCCGCGACTGGCAGACGTCGGCGAGTGCGTCGAGTTCGGCCCGCCGGATCCCGCCGTGGAAACTGGTGATGGCCGACGAGCCGATCTTGACCACCACGCGGCGGGCCGCGCCGATACGACGGCGCAACTCCCGCTCCTTGGTCACTCCAGGATCTCCTCGTCCGGGTCGATCAGGCCGCGGCGCACCCGCTTGCGGTACTTGCGCTCGGTGGCGCCGATCCGCTCGTCGGACTCGAGCCGGATGTCGGTGCCACGCCCGGTGCGCATGAGGTCGACGCCGGCCGGGGTCTGCGGCTCCCACTCGAACGAGACGTCACCGATGGTGACGGTGCAGCCCTCCGTGGCGCCGGCCTTGATGAGCGCCTCCTCGACCCCGATCCGGGCCAGCCGGTCGGCGAGGAAGCCCACGGCCTCGTCGTTGTCGAACTCGGTCTGGCGGATCCACCGCTCGGGCTTGGCCCCGGTGACGATGAACGCGCCGCGGTCGGCGGGATCCGGGCGGACGCGGAACTCCTCGACGTCCACCGCCTTGGGGCGGATGACGATCCGTTCGGGCGCGGCGGGCGGGTTGGCTTTACGGTGTGCCTTGATCAGCTCGTACAGGCCGTACCGCAGCTCGTCGAGCCCCTTGTGGGCCACCGCGGAGATCGCGTAGACGGGCCACCCCTTGGCCTCGAAGTGCTCGCGCACCATCTCCGCCATGTCGGCGGCGTCGGGCACGTCGATCTTGTTGAGCACGACCACGCGGGGGCGGTCTGCCAGGTCGCCGATCCCGGCGTCGGTCAGTTCGGACCGGTAGGCGGCGAGCTCGGCCTCGAGGGCGTCCACGTCGGAGATCGGGTCCCGGTCGGACTCGAGGTTCGCGCAGTCCACCACGTGGGCCAGCACGGCGGTGCGCTCGATGTGACGCAGGAAGTCCAGACCCAGGCCCCTGCCCTCGCTGGCGCCGGGGATGAGGCCGGGCACGTCGGCGATGGTGAAGGTGTCGTCGCCGACCGAGACCACGCCGAGGTTCGGTGCCAGGGTCGTGAAGGGGTAGTCGGCGATCTTGGGCTTGGCCGCCGAGAGCACCGAGACCAGGGAGGACTTCCCGGCGGACGGGAAGCCGACAAGTCCGACGTCGGCCATGGACTTGAGCTCGAGCGTGAGGTCGCGGACCTCGCCGGGCTCGCCGAGCAGCGCGAAGCCGGGGGCCTTGCGGGCCCGGGAGGCCAGGGCGGCGTTGCCCAGCCCGCCCTTGCCGCCCTCGGCAGCGACGAAGCGGGTGCCGACACCGGTGAGGTCGGCCAGCACCTCGCCGTCCTCGTCGAGGACGACGGTGCCGGGCGGCACCGACAGCACGAGGTCGGCGCCCTGGGCTCCGTTGCGGTTGGCGCCCATACCCGGCTGGCCCCGGCCCGCGCGGGCGTGGGGCCGGAAGTGGAAGTCGAGCAGGGTGTGGACCTGGGGGTCCACGACGAGGACGACGTCGCCGCCGTGCCCGCCGTTGCCGCCGTCGGGGCCGCCGAGGGGCTTGAACTTCTCGCGGTGCACCGAGGTGCAGCCGCGGCCGCCGTCCCCCGCTGCGAGGTGGAGCACTACGCGGTCGATGAATCTCGACATGGTGGGGACTCCTCCGGGTGACGGGTGGTGACGGGCGGGGTGGTGCAAATACTCTCGGGGGCCGGGTGTGAGGTCTTGACGACCCCGCCCGGCCCCCGAGGGCTGTTCATGAAAGTGGTCGGCTGGGAGGCTCAGGCCTCGGCGCCGGCCGGCACGATGTTCACGGTCTTGCGACCGCGCTTGGTGCCGAACTCCACCGCACCGGCGGAGAGGGCGAACAGGGTGTCGTCGCCACCACGGCCGACGTTGACGCCCGGGTGGAACTTGGTGCCGCGCTGGCGCACCAGGATCTCACCGGCGTTGACCTCCTGGCCGCCGAACCGCTTGACGCCGAGGCGCTGTGCGTTGGAGTCACGACCGTTACGGGTGCTGGATGCGCCCTTCTTACTTGCCATGTCCGAGTCCCTCCTTCAGGGAGCACGCCCGAGGGCGCTGAGCTGGTGGCCTGAGCGGCCGGAGATGGATTACTTGATACCGGTGATCTTGACGACCGTCAGCTTCTGACGGTGGCCCTGACGCTTGTGGTACCCGGTCTTGTTCTTGAACTTGTGGATCCGGATCTTCGGTCCCTTGGTCTGCTCGACGATCTCGCCGGAGACGGTGACCTTGGCCAGGGCGTCGGCGTCGGAGGTGACGGCCGAACCGTCGACCACGAGGATCGGGGACAGCGACACGGAGGTTCCGGCCTCGCCCTCGATCTTCTCGACCTTGACGTGGTCCCCTTCGGCGACCTTGTACTGCTTGCCGCCGGTCTTGACGATCGCGTACATCGAGGGCTTCCCCTTGCTTCTCGGGTGTGCGGCCGCCTGGGGCGACCACACCTGGTGTGCGGTGTTCTCTCTTGCTCGCCGACTCGCGTCGGTCGAGGGTCGCGGGCCCCGGAACCGTTCCCGGTCCCGTCGCGCGACTCCTCGCGCCACGACATAGCGCCGCGACGAGCGACCTGTCAAGGTTACGGTCCGGCGGCACAGCAGGTCAAACCGACCGTGCCGCCGGCCCGCGGCCAGGTGCGTCAGTCGCCCGCGGGGGCGGTCGTCGTCCTGGTGGCACGTCGCCTCGCGGGCCGCGTGCGCGGCTCGGCGACCACGGTGGTGGGTGCCTCCGCCAGGGGCGCGGCCTCGACCTTCGCCACCGGATCGGCCGGTGCGGCCTGCGGCGGGGTATCGGCCCCGGCGGCGCCCGCCTCGCGGCGGGTGGACCGCCTGCGGGGGCGACGCCCGCCCGGGGCCTGACCCGTCGGCCCGGAGTCCGGACCCGCCGTGTCCGGACCCGGGGTGGAGACCTGCTCCACGACGGTCTCCGCCTCGGCCACCACGGCGGCCTCGGACTGCGGGGTGTCGGTCACCTCGGCCGCAGCGGCGTCCTCGGCCGCTGTCGTCGGCGCCGGAGCACTGCTCGTGGCCCGCCTCGCTGCCCGGCGGCGACGCGCCGGCCGCGTGGTCCCGGCGGCGTCCGCCGAGTCGGGCTCGGCGGTCCCCGGCGTCGGCGTCGGCTCGGCGGTCTGCTCCGCGGTGGGAGCGGTCGGCGTCTCCGCGGTGGGCGCGGTCACGACCTCGGGGGTCGCGGCCCCCCTGGCATCGGCTGCCTCGGTCCCGGCTGCCGGGGTCTCGGCTGCCCGGGTCTCGGGCGCCGCGCCACGGCCCCCGTCGGTGCGGGTGCCACCCTCGGCGTGCGACCCGGCCGCGCTGTCCGCGTCGGCGTCGGCCTCGCCGTTCTGCCGTGAGATCGCGAGCGCGGCCGGGTGCGCGGCCGGCGCGGGGCCGTCCTTGCGCGGGGCCTGCTTGGGCGCGGGCGCCTCGGACTCCCCCGAGCCCTTGCCGTTGCCACCCTTGCGACGGCCGCGGCGGCCACCGGGCTCGTCAGCGTTGTGCGACTCGGTGTGCAGCGGGTCCGCGTGCACGATCAGCCCGCGGCCCTGGCAGTGCTCGCACGGGGTGGAGAACGCCTCGACCAAACCGGTACCGAGCTTCTTGCGGGTGAGCTGCACCAGCCCCAGCGACGTGACCTCGGAGACCTGGTGCCGGGTGCGGTCGCGCCCCAGCGCCTCGGTGAGGCGCCGCAGCACGAGGTCGCGGTTGGACTCGAGCACCATGTCGATGAAGTCGATGATCACCATCCCGCCGACGTCGCGCAGGCGCAACTGGCGGACAATCTCCTCGGCGGCCTCGAGGTTGTTCTTGGTGACGGTCTCCTCGAGGTTGCCGCCGGAGCCGGTGTACTTGCCGGTGTTGACGTCGATGACGGTCATCGCCTCGGTGCGGTCGATCACCAGCGAGCCGCCGGAGGGCAGCCACACCTTGCGGTCGAGCGCCTTGGCCAGCTGCTCGTCCACGCGATAGGTGGCGAACACGTCCACATCCGGGTTGTCGTACCGCTCCACGCGCTCCGTCATCTCGGGCGCGACCCGCGAGACGTAGTCGTGCACCGTGTCCCAGGATGTCTCGCCCTGGATGACGAGCTTGGAGAAGTCCTCGTTGAACAGGTCGCGGACGACCTTGACCAGCAGGTCCGGCTCCTCGTACAGGGACACGGGCGTGCCGGCCCCGGAGTCGGTGCGCTTGGCGGCAGCCTCCGAGATCTCGGTCCACTGGGCGGCGAGACGCTCGACGTCGCGGCCGATCTCCTCCGCGCTGACGCCCTCGGCGGCGGTGCGGATGATGACGCCGGAGCCCTCCGGCACGACCTCCTTGAGGATCGCCTTGAGGCGGCGACGCTCGGTGTCGGGCAACTTGCGCGAGATGCCGGTGGAGTTGCCGTCCGGCACGTACACGAGGAAGCGCCCGGCCAGCGAGATCTGCGTGGACAGGCGGGCACCCTTCTGCCCGATCGGGTCCTTGGTGACCTGCACCAGCACCATGTCGCCGGACTTGAGCGCCTGCTCGATCCGCCGGGCCTTGCCACCGAGCCCGGCGGCCTCCCAGTTGACCTCGCCGGCGTACAGGACGCCGTTGCGGCCGCGCCCGATGTCGACGAACGCCGCCTCCATGCTGGGCAGCACGTTCTGCACACGGCCGAGGTAGACGTTGCCGACCATCGAACGCGCCGATTCGGTGGTGACGAAATGCTCCACGAGGACCTTGTCCTCGAGTACGCCGACCTGGGTCATGACGCCCTTGCCGTCGCCGCGCTGCTTCTCGCGGACCACCATGACGCGGTCCACGGCCTCGCGGCGGGCGAGGAACTCGGACTCGGAGAGGATCGGCTGGCGACGACGACCGGCCTCGCGGCCGTCGCGGCGGCGCTGGCGCTTGGCCTCGAGCCGCGTGGAGCCGGTGATGCCCTGGACCTCGTCGGACGACGTGCCCGGGCCCTGTCCCCCGCGTCCGGAGCGACGGCGGGCCTCGCGTTCGTGGACCTCGGTCTGGGGCGGGTCGTCGTTGGACGTCTGGGTGTCGTCGGAGCCGGAGCTCCCACTGCGACGACGACGACGGCGACGGCGCCTCGAACCCGACGGACCGTTCCCCGAGTCGTCCGAATCGTCACCGTCGGCGTCACCCGGACCGGACTGCCCGTCGGAGTCGTCGGCGGACCGGTCGTCGGTCTCAGCGGCGGAATCGGGACGGGCGTCGGAGCTCCCGTCATCGCTGCCGGAGGTCTCGTCCGGGGCGTCGTCGCGCTGGTCGCTGCCGCGCTGGTCGTCGCCGCGCTGGTCTCCGTCGTCCGACGACTCGGTCCCGGTGTTCTCGCCGTTCTGGTCGTCGCCGGCCTCGCCGCGCCCGCGCCCACGCCCACGACGGCCCCGACGGCGACGACGGGCCCCGCCGTCACCGGAGTCGGACTGGTCCGTGGCGCGGCCGTCGTCGGATCCCTGCTCCTGCCCGTCCTGCTCGACCTGCGCGTCCTCGGCGGGAGGGGTGGGGGCGGTGTCGGGGGCGGTCTCGGTGCGGGCCCGGCCCTGGGTCTGGCCCTGGGTCTGGCCCTGGCCGCGGCGGCCGCGGGGCTCGTCGCCCGAACGGGTGTCCGCCTGCGTCTGCGCGGGAGCCTCGTCGGGCGAGAGGAACAGCGGAGAGAACGACGGGGTCGCGGTGGACCGACGCCGACGGTTGCCCGACTCCTCCGACCCCACCTCGCCGGTGACGATCGCGATCTCGGGCAGCGCCGGGCGGTTCCGACCGCTCGTCCCGCCTCCCCCGGTCCCTGCGGACTCGTCCGCGGAGCCCTGTACGGACTTCTTCCCGGTCCTCGTGCCGGACTTCTCCGCGGACCTGGAGGCGGACTTCTCGGCGTCCGTGGCCTTCTCGGCGGTCTTCTCGGCTGTGGTCTTGCGCGCCGGGCTCTTCCTGCCGGACGCCTTCTTCGCGGGAGCGGTCTCCGTCGCCGCCGTCCCGCCCGTCGCCGACTCTGCAGCAGGCGCCTCGGCCGGCATCGTCTCAGCGGCGGTCGGCTCAGCCGACGCCGGGTCGGCGGGCACCTCTGCGGTGGGGGTCTTCTCGGCGGTCTTCCCGGCGGGCGCCTTGGCCGCCCTCTTGGCGGCGGCCTTCTTCGCGGGGGCCTTCCGGGCGGGGGCGTCGGTCGCGGACGCCTCGGCCACCGGCGCCTGGGCACCGGTGTCCCCTGCCGGCGCAGCACCGGGCGCCGTCCCCGTGTCCTGCCCGCGGCTGGTGAACCAGTCGAGCAGCACCTGCCGGGTCACCCCGGACTGGGCGCTCTTGATCTCCACGCCGATCCCGGCCATGGCGGTCAGGAATTCCCTGCTGCTCATGCCCACGGCCCTGGCGGCCGCGTGCGCGCGCATCCTCTCGGGAAGCGCGTTGATGTCGTCGATTGTCAGGTTCGGATCCGACACGTGTCTCCTCCGGCCGGACTCCGGGCGCGATCACGTCACCGGATACCGGTGACCCACGCCGCCGCACGGGGTCGGGCGTCTTCTTGTCTGGGCCCCACCGGGGTGGGGCGACGTCTTGTGGTCCGCGGCACCGGGACGAACCGGGCCACGGGTGGCGGGCGCCCGTTCCGGGGCGGACTGGTGGTCCACTCGCCAGGATGGGCTTCGACCATTCTCCCACACCCGCCGCCGAAACGTCGTCGCCCGGCACCACCGAACGCAAACGCGCCCGCCGGGCCTCAGGGCCGACGGGCGCGCGCAGCTCGATCACTGCGGGAGGACGGGGGATCTACAGACCGGGGAACCAGAGCGCGATCTCACTGGCGGCGGACTCCTCGGAGTCCGAGCCGTGGACGAGGTTGAACTGGGTCTCGAGACCGAAGTCGCCACGGATGGAGCCGGGCGCGGCCTTCTCCACCGGGTCGGTGCCCCCGGCGAGCTGACGCCACGCGGCGATCGCCCGGGGTCCCTCGAGCACGCCGGCGACAACCGGACCGGAGGTGATGAACTCGAGCAGGTCCCCGTAGAACGGACGCTCGGAGTGCTCGGCGTAGTGCTCGGCCGCCGTCTCCCTGGACACCTGACGCATGTCCATGGCGACGATCTTGAGGCCCTTGGCCTCGATACGGGCCAGGATGGTCCCGGTCAGCGCGCGCTCGACACCGTCGGGCTTGATGAGGAAGAAAGTTCTCTCGGTCACGAGGGCGATCCTACAAGCCCTGTGTCCACGCCGACCGTCCGGAGCCGTCAGTCGTGCTGGCTGGGCAGATAGCCACCGGCCATCCGGCGGGTCAGGTCCCGGCGCAGGTACAGGATGTACGCCCAGACCGCGGCGAACATGAGCCCGCAGACCCCCATCGACCAGTGCACGGCCCAGCCGGCGACGGCCAGACCCGCGAGCGTGAGGTTCAGCGGGATCGCCCAGGGCTTGCGCTGGAGTCCACTGGCCACGAGCATCGCGACCGCGAGGAGGCTGACGAACCACACCTTCCACGGTTGGAAGTGGGCGCCGCCGTCGAGCCGGGCGATGACCGTCAGCACCAGACCGATCACGATCGCCTCGAGGACGAGAGTGCCGGCCATGATGCCCCGCAGCCCCTTCCACGGGTCCACCGAGGGCTCGTGCGCGGTGCCCCGGGGGCCGGGGGTCGGGTCGGTCACTGTGCGTCCTTTCCGAACAGGCTGCGGGCGGCCCCGGCGGTCACCACGGAACCCGTGATGAGCACGCCGACGCCCGAGACGTCGTCGTCCGCGGTCGGATCCGGGACCCCGACCAGGTCGAGGGCCGCGCTGACCGCGTCGGGCAGGGTGTCCACGACGTGGACGCGCTGGGCGGTGAACCGCTCCTCGGCGATGCGAGCGAGGTCGCCCGGGTCCATCGCGCGCGGTGAGGCGGCCCGAGTGACGACGACCTCCTCCACCACCGGCTCGAGTGCGGCGAGAAACGCGTCGGCGTCCTTGCCGTCGAGCATCGCGACCACGGCGACCAGCCGCTTGAAGTCGAACTCCGAGGTGACAGCCTCGGCGAGTGCGCGTCCGCCGTGCCCGTTGTGGGCGGCGTCCACCAGGACGGTGGGGCTGGAGCTGAGCCGCTCGAGGCGCCCGGGATTGTCGACCGCCGCGAAGCCGGCACGGATGAGTTCCGGGTCCAGGGCCCTGTCCGGGCCCGCGCCGAAGAACGCCTCGACGGCCGCGAGCGCGGTCGCGGCGTTCTCGGCCTGGTGCTCCCCGAACAGCGGGAGGAACACCTCGGGGTACTCGCCCCCGAGGCCTCGCAGGGTGAGCTGCTGGCCTCCGACGGCGACCCGCCGTTCGACCACGTCGAACTCCGAACCGAGGCGGGCGACGACCGCGCCCACCTCCACGGCGCGACGCAACAGGACGTCCATGGCCTCGGGCTCCTGGCGCCCGATCACGGCGATCGGGTCACGCGGCAGCAGATCGTCCTCCGGGCCCGGCTGGATGATCCCGGCCTTCTCCCCCGCGATCGTCGCGAGGTCCTCGCCCAGGTAGTCGGTGTGGTCCAGGCCGACGGGGGTGATCACGGCGACGGCGGGCCGGACCACGTTCGTGGCGTCCCACGTCCCGCCCATCCCCGTCTCCACGACCGCCACCTCGACCGGTGCGTCGGCGAACGCGGCGAACGCCATCGCGGTCAGCACCTCGAAGTAGCTCATCCGTGGGCCGCCGGCCTCCTCGGACCGCTGGTCGACGAGCTCGAGATAGGGCTGGAGTTCGCGGTAGGTGTCCACGAAGGTGCGGGCGGTGACCGGCTCCCCGTCGAGCGCGATGCGCTCGGTGACGCTCTGCAGGTGGGGGCTGGAGTTGCGTCCGGTGCGCTGGTGCAGGGCCCGCAGCAGCGCGTCGACCATCCGCGTGACCGATGTCTTGCCGTTGGTGCCCGCCACGTGGACCACGGGGTACGCGTGCTGCGGATCGCCGAGCACGGACATCAGCTCGGCGATCCGGTCCAGGCTCGGCTCGAGGCGGGACTCCGGCCAGCGGGTCGTCAGTTCCTCCTCGACCGCGGCCAGGTCGGCCGCGTCGGCCTGCCATTCGGGGCTGCCGACCTCGGGGACCGGGCGCGGCGGCAGGTGATCGTCGCCGTCGCCGTCCTCGTCACCCGGGATCGGACCACCGAGCGGGACGCCCGAGACGAGGCCGTCCTCGCCGAGCATCTCGGCGACGTCCTCCTCGGTCGGGGTGTCCCACCCCTCGCTCGGGTCGTGCGGTGGGAGCCACTGTCGATCGCTCACGCGGGGTCACTTCCTACCGGCATCGACTCGAGCCGGGCGGCGATCCGGGCGACCTCGGCCTCGGCGAGGTCGCGGCGACCGCGGATCTTGTCGACGACGTGGTCGGGCGCCTTGCCCAGGAACGCCTCGTTGCCGAGTTTGGCACCGGTGGTCTCGAGTTCCTTGCGGGCGGCGACGAGATCCTTCTCCAACCGGCGTCGCTCGGCGGCGAGGTCGATCGTCCCGGAGGTGTCGATCTCCACGTCCACCGTCGACAACCCGAGCCGGACCTCGAGCGAGGCCGTCGCGGTGAAGTCCTCGGCGGCCGGGGTCAGCCGGGCGAGTGCGCACACCTGGGCGAGCAGGTCCGCCGGCAGGTCGGCGGCGTCGACGCCGGAGATCCGTGCCGGCACCCGCTGACCGGGCTTGAGGCCCTGGTCGGAGCGGAACCGCCGGATCTCCGTGACGAGGGTCTGGGCGTCGGCCACGCGGCGGACCGGCTCCGTGGCGTCATCGGCCGGCGCCACGTCGGTGGGCCAGTCCGCGACCACCACGGACTCCCGCTCGGTCAGTGCCGTCCACAGCGTCTCCGTGACGAACGGGATGACCGGGTGCAGCATCCGCATGAGGACGTCCAACACGTGTCCGAGGACGAGTCTCGTGTTCTCCGCCCGCTCGGACGCGCGCGCGGCGTCGTCCGAACCGAACTGGACCTTCGCGAGCTCGAGGTACCAGTCGCACACCTCGTCCCAGGCGAAGTGGTACAGGGCCTCGCACGCCTTGGAGAACTCGTAGCGGTCCAGCGCGTCGTCGACGCCCACCCGCACCTCCCCGAGGCGATGCAGGATCCACCGGTCGGCGTCGGTGAGCGCGGACGCGGCGGGCAGCTCGCCCACCTTCGCCCCGTTCATCAGCGCGAAGCGGGTGGCGTTGAACAGCTTGGTGGCGAAGTTGCGCGACGCCTGGGCGGCGTCATCCCCGACCGACAGGTCGCCGCCCGGGTTGGCCCCGCGGGCCAGGGTGAAGCGCAGGGCGTCGGCGCCGAAGCGGTCCACCCAGTCGAGCGGGTCGATGCCGTTGCCCTTGGACTTGGACATCTTCTGGCCGTGCTCGTCGCGCACGAGGCCGTGGAGGAAGACGTCGGTGAACGGAACCTTCCCCGGAGCGGCCTTGTCGCCGGTGAGGGTCCGGCCCACGAAGGTGCCGAACATCATCATCCGCGCCACCCAGAAGAAGAGGATGTCGTACCCGGTGACCAGGACGGACGTCGGGTAGAACCGCTCGAGGTCGGCGGTGCGATCGGGCCAGCCCATGGTGGAGAACGGCCACAGTCCGGAGGAGAACCACGTGTCGAGCACGTCGGTGTCCTGGGTGTATCCGGCGGGCGGCTCCTCGCCTGGTCCCACGCAGACCACGTCGCCGTCGGGGCCGTACCAGATCGGGATGCGGTGACCCCACCACAACTGGCGGGAGATGCACCAGTCGTGCATGTCGTCGACCCAGTCGAACCAGCGCGGTTCCTGGCTCGTCGGGTGGATCACCGTGTCACCGTCGCGCACGGCGTCCCCGGCCATCCTCGCCAGTTCCTCGACCCGCACCCACCACTGGAGCGACAGCCGCGGCTCGATCGGCTCGCCGGACCGTTCGGAGTGGCCCACCGAGTGCAGGTACGGACGCACCTCCTTGACGATGCGTCCCTGCTCGGCGAGGTCCTCCCGGACGGCCTTGCGGGCGTCGAAACGGTCCATGCCGTCGTAGCGGGTCCCGGTCCCGGTGATGTGGCCGGTGGCGTCCATGATCGTGGGCATCTCGAGGCCGTGACGCTGGCCGATCGCGAAGTCGTTGGGGTCGTGCGCGGGCGTGACCTTCACCGCGCCGGTCCCGAACTCGGGATCGACATAGTCGTCCGCGACCACGCGCATGGTCCACCCGTCCCGGAACGGGTGCGGGATCTCGGTGCCCACCAGGTGCGCGTAGCGCTCGTCGGAGGGATGGACGGCGATCGCGGTGTCACCGAGCATCGTCTCGAGCCTGGTCGTGGCCACGACCAGGTGCGGCTCGGAGTCGTCCATCGAGCCGTAGCGGAAGCTCACCAGCTCGCCCTCGACGTCCGCGTACTTGACCTCGATGTCCGAGATCGCGGTCTGCAGGGTGGGCGACCAGTTGACCAGTCGCTCGGCGCGGTAGATCAGGCCGTTGTCGTAGAGCTCCTTGAAGATGGTCTGCACCGCGCGCGACAGTCCGTCGTCGAGGGTGAACCGCTCACGCGACCAGTCGACACCGTCGCCGAGGCGACGCATCTGCTCCCCGATGGTCCCACCGGACTCGCGCTTCCATTCCCAGACCTTCTCGATGAACGCGTCGCGGCCGATCTCGTGGCGGTCGATCCCCTCGTCGCGGAGCTTGCGGTCCACGAGGGTCTGCGTGGCGATCCCGGCATGGTCCATGCCGGGCAGCCACAGGACCTCGAAGCCCTGCATGCGCTTGCGCCGCGTGAGCACGTCCATGAGGGTGTGGTCGAGCGCGTGGCCCATGTGCAGGCTGCCCGTGACGTTGGGCGGCGGCAACACCACCGAGTAGGCGGGCTTGTCGCTGGACGGATCGGCCTCGAAGTAGCCGGCCTCCACCCAGCGCTGGTACAGCCCGCCTTCCACCTCACCTGGGTTCCAGGAGGCGGGCAGGGCGTCCGCGCGGTCGGTGTTCGGGGAGGCAGAAGCTGGAGTCGTCACCCGACCATCCTAGGCCGTGGACGCCGGGGCCCGGCACACGCCGTCAGCCCCGGTGCACCCGAGGTCAGTCGGCCAGTCCCAGTCCGTGAACGGCGTCACGCTCCGAGACCAGCTCCGCCACCGACGCGTCGATGCGGGCTCGTTGGAAGTCCCCGATCGCCAGTCCTTCGACGACCTCCCACTCCGCGCCGCGGCTGCGGCAGGGCAACCCCGTCACCACACCCGGCACGGTGCCGTACTGCCCCTCCGACGGCAGTGCGACCGTGGTCCAGCTCTCCCCACTGGTGCCGTGCACCCAGTCGCGCATCTGGTCGACCGCCGCGCCGGCGGCCGAGGCGGCCGACGACGATCCGCGCACCGAGATGATCTCGGCTCCCCGGTTCGCGACCCGTGGGATGAACGTGTCGGCCAACCACTCCTCGTCGAGCCCGGAGGTGACCGGCTCGCCTCGTCGCGTCAGGTACGACACGTCGGGGAACTGGGTGGCCGAGTGGTTGCCCCATACCACCACCCCGTCCAGGTCGGCGACCGGCGCTCCCAGCCGGGTGGCGAGTTGGCTGAGCGCGCGGTTGTGGTCGAGCCGCATCAGGGCGGTGAAGCGACCGGCGGGGACGTCGTGCGCGTGTCGGTGGGCGATGTAGGCGTTGGTGTTGGCGGGGTTGCCCACCACCACCACCCGCACGTCGTCGGCGGCGTGGGCGTTGATGGCGCGGCCCTGTTCCCGGAAGATCGCCCCGTTGGCGGTGAGCAGGTCGGCGCGCTCCATCCCCTTGCCGCGCGGCCTGGCGCCCACCAGGAATGCCGCGTTGGCGCCGTCGAACGCGGTGTCCACGTCGTCGGTGATCTCGATCGACTCGACCAGCGGGAGCGCGCAGTCCTCGATCTCCATCGCGACGCCCTCCGCCGCGACCACGGCCGACGGGATGTCGAGCAGACGCAGGCGGACCGGGGTCCCGGGCCCGAACACCAACCCGGAGGCGAGACGGAACAGCAACGAGTAGGCGATCTTTCCGGCGGCGCCGGTGACGGTCACGGTGGCCGGGGTGGCGGTGACCGGGGTGGAGGTGCTCATGTGGGGCGGACCTTCCGGGGACGACGACGGGGTCGGTTCCCACAGTAGTGAGAAACCGACCCCGCCTCCCGCCTCCGCGGGCGGTGTACACCTGACGTCCACCCGAGGGTCGACTCAGGCGTGGATCTCGGCGCCCGTCTTCCGGCGGACCTCGTCGATCGTCACGTCCGGCGCCAGTTCGACGAGCCGGAAGCCCTCCGGCGCGATGTCGAGGACGCAGAGGTCGGTGACGACCCGCTGGACGCAGCCCTTGCCCGTGTACGGGAGCGTGTTCTCCTGCATGAGCTTGAGGTCGCCCTTGCGGGTGACGTGGTCCATCATCACGATCACGCGGTCGGCGCCGTGGACGAGGTCCATCGCACCGCCCATGCCCTTGACCATGGCGCCGGGGACCATCCAGTTGGACAGGTCGCCGGACTGCGAGACCTGCATAGCGCCGAGGACGGCGACGTCGACGTGGCCGCCGCGGATCATGGCGAAGGACTCCGACGACGAGAAGAACGCCGCCCCCGCCTCGGCGGTGATGGTCTCCTTGCCGGCGTTGATCATCTCGGGGTCGAGCTCGTCGTCCGTCGGGTACGGCCCGACGCCGAGGATGCCGTTCTCCGAGTGGAGGGTCACCTGCACACTCTCGGGAAGATAGCCGGGGATGAGGGTGGGCATACCGATACCGAGGTTGACGTACTGGCCGTCGGTGAAATCCGCGGCGATGCGGGCCGCCATCTGCTCGTGGGTCCAGCTCATGGCTCAGGCCTCCCTGGTGGTGCGGATCTCGACGCCGGTCTCCTGGCGGCCGACCTCGACGATCCGTTGGACGAAGATGCCGGGGATGTGGACGTTGGCCGGGTCGATCCCGCCCGGCTCGACGACCTCCTCGGCCTGCACGATCGTGATCCGACCGGCCATGGCCACGTCCGGGTTGAAGTTGCGGGCCGTCCCACGGAACTGCAGGTTGCCCATGGTGTCGGCCCTGTGGGCGTGGACCAGGGCGAAGTCGGTGACGATCCCGCGCTCGAGGACGTACTGTTCGCCGTCGAAGACCCGGACCTCCTTGGGCTCGGACGCCTTGGCGACGCCCCCCTCGCCGTCGTAGCGCAGCGGCAGGCCCCCGTCGGCGACCATCGTGCCGACGCCGGCCGGGGTGTAGAAGGCGGGGATGCCGGCGCCTCCGGCCCGCATGCGCTCGGCGAGCGTGCCCTGCGGCGTGAGCTCCACCTCGAGCTCGCCGGAGAGGTACTGGCGGGCGAACTCCTTGTTGGCGCCGACATACGAGGCCGTGGTCCGGGTGATCCGGTGCGATTCCAGAAGCTTGCCCAGGCCGAAACCGTCGGTGCCGCAGTTGTTGCTCACCGTGCTCAGGTCGGTGGCGCCCTGCTCGAGGAGCGCGTCGATGAGGACGGCGGGGATGCCGACCAGACCGAACCCGCCCACGGCCAGGGAGGCACCGTCGGGGATGTCCGCGACCGCGTCCGCGGCCGACGAGAAGATCTTGTTGGTCATGTCACGAACCCTATCCGGTGTTCGCATCTTGTACAAGTGTTCGCCCTTCGCACGATCTCCGCGTATCGTGGTCCCGAACCGGAAGCCAGACGCACGAGAGGACCGACACCATGCCCGCCACCCTGTCCCACGAGGTCAGCGGACCCCGGTCCGCCGACACCCCCGTCCTCGTCCTCCTCGGATCACTCGGATCCGACCGTTCGATGTGGGACGCGCAGGTCCGGGACCTGTCCCGCGACCACACCGTGGTCGCGGTGGACCACCGGGGCCACGGCACGTCCGAGGTCGTCCCCGGGCCGTGCACGATCGCCGACCTGGCCGCCGACGTTCTGGCCCTGCTCGACTCGCTCGACGTCGACCGGTTCCACGTGGCCGGGTTGTCGCTCGGTGGCGCGGTGGCCCAGTGGCTCGCCGTCCACGAGCCCACCCGCGTGCTCTCCACCGCCCTCCTGTGCACCGCCGCGAAGTTCGGTGAACCGTCCGGCTGGGCCGATCGCGCCGCCGCGGTCCGCGAGGGCGGGACGGCCGCGGTCGCCGACGCCGTCGTCGCACGGTGGATCACCGCCGCGCGGGCCGAGGCCGAGCCCGAGCTGGTCGCCGGGCTCCGTGAGATGGTCCTGGGCACCCCGGCCGAGGGATACGCCTCCTGCTGCGACGCGCTGGCCGGCTGGGACAACCGCGCCGAGCTGGGTCGGATCTCCTGCCCCACCCTCGTGCTCGCCGGGGAAGAAGACCCCTCCACTCCCCCGGAGGTACTGCGCGAGATCGCCGACGGGGTGCCCGGAGCGGACTTCGTCGTCGTCTCCCCGGCGGCCCACGTGCCCACCGTCGAGATCCCGGACCGCATCACCGACGTGCTCCGCCGACACCTCGACGCCGCACGGAACACGGGCGCGGCGTGACCCGCCCCGACGTGGTGTCGACCCCGGCCGGGTCCGTGGACGACGGCGGGGACCGCCCGGCCTCCCCCGACTTCGTCCAGTCGCTCGCGCGCGGCCTGGCGGTCATCCGGGCATTCGACGCCCGCCAGCCCCGCCAGACCCTCAGTGACGTCGCGCGCAACACCGGCCTGACCCGGGCGACCGCCCGCCGCTTCCTCCACACCCTCGTCGAACTGGGCTACGTGGACACGGCCGACTCTGTCTTCTGGCTCACCCCCCGGGTCCTCGACCTCGGGTACAGCTACCTGTCGGCGCTCCCGCTGACCGATCTCGCCCAACCGCACCTGGAGAAGCTCAGCTCGCGGCTCGGCGAATCCTCGTCCGTGGCGGTCCTCGACGGCCCCGACATCGTCTACGTGGGGCGCGTCCAGGTGCGTCGCATCATGACCATCGGCATCACCATCGGAACCCGGTTCCCCGCCTACGCCACATCGATGGGGCGGGTCCTGCTCGCCTCGCTCCCCGCCGAGGACCTCGACGCCTACCTCGCCGCGACGGACCTGCGGGCGCTCACCCCCCACGGCCTCGCCGACGAGTCAGCGCTCCGCGCGGAGCTCTCGCGGGTGGCCGAGCGCGGGTGGTGCGTCGTCGACCAGGAACTCGAGCCCGGCCTGCGCTCGGTGGCCGCCCCGGTCCACGACCGCCACGGCGCGGTCAGCGCCGCCCTCAACGTCTCCACCCACGCCGCCCGCTACTCCCCCACCCAACTCGACGACGAGGTCATCCCCGAACTGCTGGCCACCGCCCGCGCACTGTCGGCGGACCTCGCCATAGTCAACCGCTGAACCCGAACGAAGGAACCCCATGCGTGACGTCGTCATCTGCCAACCCCTGCGCACCCCCGTGGGACGCTTCGGCGGGGTGTTCCGCGACCTGGACGCGAACACCCTGGCCACCGACCTGCTCACCGCCCTCGTCGAGCGCACCGGCCTGACCGGAGCCGACGTCGACGACGTGGTGCTGGGACAGGGCTCCCCGAACGGCGAGGGGCCCGCCATCGGCCGCATCGCCGCACTCGACTCCCCCCTGGGGATCGACGTGCCGGGCATGCAACTCGACCGGCGCTGCGGCTCCGGACTCCAGGCGATCATCACCGGCGCACTCCAGGTCGCCTCCGGCGGCATGGACCTCGTGGTCGCCGGCGGCGTCGAGTCGATGAGCCAGGTGGAGTTCTACGCTTCCCCGAGCCCCCGCTGGGGCATCCGCGGGGACGGGATCTCGCTGGTCGACCGTCTCGGCCGGGCTCGCACGACCGTCGGCGGACGCTCGCACATCATCGACGGCGGGATGATCGAGACCGCCGAGAACCTCCGTCGTGAGTACGGCATCAGCCGGGACGAGCAGGACCGGTTGACCGTGCAGTCCCACCAGCGGGCCGTGGCCGCGCAGGAGTCCGGGGCGTTCGCCGAGGAGATCGTCCCGGTGACCGTTCCGCAGCGCAAGGGTGACGACCTCGTCGTCGACACCGACGAGCATCCCCGTGCCGACAGTTCCGTCGAGGCGCTGGCGCGCCTGCGGCCCATCATGGGCCGCACCGACCCGGAGGCCACCGTGACCGCCGGGAACGCCTCCGGCCAGAACGACGGTGCCGCGATGTGCATCGTCACCACCGCGGACAGGGCCGCCTCCCTCGGACTGACCCCCCTGGTCCGCCTTGCCTCGTGGGCCGTCGCGGGCGTGGCACCGGAGACGATGGGCATCGGGCCGGTCCCCGCCACCGCCAAGGCGCTCGACCGACTCGGCCTCACGCTCGCCGACATGGATGTCATCGAGCTCAACGAGGCGTTCGCCGCGCAGGCCCTGTCCGTGATGCGCGAGTGGGACCTCGACCCCACCTCCGAGCACCTCAACCCGCACGGCTCCGGCATCTCCCTGGGCCACCCCGTCGGCGCCACCGGGGCGCGCATGCTCGCCACCCTGTCGCGCGAGATGGTGCGCCGCGACGCGCAGTGGGGCCTGGAGACCATGTGCATCGGAGGCGGCCAGGGGCTCGCGGCGGTGTTCGAGCGCGTCTGACCGACACACCTCCCGCGCGACGAGGCCGCCCGCCCCTTTCGGGGCGGGCGGCCTCGTCGTCTTCCGCGGGACGGGAGTTCCCGGGCGGTCAGCCCGGCGCGATCACTCGATTCGCGACGGGTGCCGCGTCAGGGCCATGACCTCGATGTCCATGTACGGGAACAGCGGCAGCCCCTGGAGGATCTCGTGCAGTTCGTCGCCGGACTCGACATCGAAGATGCTGATGTTCGAGTACCGGCCCACGATGCGCCACAGCTCCCGCCACGTGCCGGAGCGCTGCAGCTCCTGGCTGTAGGCCTTCTCACGGGCCAGGGTGTCGGCGCGGACCTCGGGGTCCAGGTCATTGGGGATGTTGACGTCCATGCGGACGTGGAACAGTGCCATCGTCGGGCTCTCCTTCTCGTGTGGTGCCGCGGTCAGCGGCGGGTGAACTTGTCGACGGCGTCGTGGTCGAGCTCGACGCCCAGCCCGGGCCCGGACGGCAGGTGGACCCGGCCGGCCTCGTAGCGGATCGGGGTGGTCACGTAGGTCTCGGCGAGCAGCAGCGGCCCGAAGAGCTCCGAGCCGTAGTTGAAGCCGGGCTCGGCGCACGCGAGATGCAGTGAGGCGACGGTCCCGATCGGCCCCTCGAGCGACGTGGCGGCGTGGCAGGCGATCCCGGCCGCGCGGGCGATCGCCACGACCTCCTTGCCCCGGGTCAGTCCACCGAGCTTGGTGGTCTTCACCGCGATCACCCCGGCCGCGTCCCGGCGTGCCACCTCGAGGGCGTCGTGCGGGGACTGGACCGACTCGTCGGCCATGAACTGCACCGGCAGCGAGCGGTTGAGCTCGGCCAGCACCTCGATCTGCTCGGTGGGGGTCGGCTGCTCGATCAGCTCGATGCCGGCCTCGACGAGCGCCGGGAGGTGGACGTTCGCGGTGAACCGGTCCCAGCGTGCGTTGATGTCCACCCGAAGCCCAGCCCGGCCGTCGAGGCGCTCGGCCAGCGCCGCGATGCGGGCGACGTCCTCGGCCGGGTCCAGGGCGCCCATCTTCAGCTTGAACGTGCGGTGACGATCCGCGGCGAGGAGTTCGTCGATCTCCTCGACCATCTCCTCGAGCGGCATTGCCCCCAGGGCCCACGTGCACTCGATCGAGTCGCGGACCGCTCCGCCGAGCAGCGAGCGCACGGGTACGTCCAGCGACCGGGCCCACGCGTCGAACAGGGCGATCTCGAGGGAGGCCTTGGCGAAACGGCCGCGGGCCACCACGCCCTCCATCGCCTCGAGGACGGCGGGGATCTCGTCGACCCGCCGACCGACGGCCACGGGGGCCAGGTACTTCTCCACCAGGACCTGCATGGTCTCGGCGGACTCGCCTCCCCACCAGGGGCCGCCCGGTGTGACGCCTTCGCCGTAGCCCACGACCCCGGACTCGGTGGTCACCGCCACGAGCAGGATCGACTGGGCGGTGGCGGTGGTGGTGGCGAACTTGTGCGGCCTGATGAGCGGCACGTCGAGGATCCGTGTCTCCACGGAACGGATGGTCAGGTCAGACATCGTCGAGCCCTTCGTAGTGGTGGTCCGGCCGGATCGACCGCCGACGCCCCGGCCGCTCGTGGCGGCCGGGGCGGGCGGGGATTGCAGACGAGGTCGTCGCCGGTCAGGCCACGAAACGCTTCTCGGAGACGGGGTCCAGGACGAAGTCGTAGACGACCTCGTCGATCCCGTCCGCGTTGGGCTTCGGGTCCAGGATCAGCTCGGGCTTGACGGCCCCGGCCACGTCGTCCTCGACCCACTTTCCACCCTGGAAGTACAGCTGGGTGGTGATGAGGCGCTTGCCCGGGGCGGTGACCTTCAGGTGCAGGTGCGCCGGACGCCACGGGTGGCCACCGTAGCTGGCGATGAACTCGCCGGTCGGGCCGTCGTGCGGGATCTGGTACGGCGCCGGCTGGACCGTGGTGATGTGGAAGTTGCCCTCGGCGTCCGTGGTGAAGGTGCCGCGCAGGTTCCACTCCGGGATGCCCATGCCGTCGTCGAACTGCGAGTAGTAACCGTCGGCGTCGGCGTGCCACAGCTCGACGGACGCGCCCTCGATGCCCGTGCCGTCCAGGTCGCGGACCTGGCCCTTGAACACGAACTGCGTGCCCTTCTCGTCCTCGCGCATCGGCATGACGCCCACGGCGCCGAGGTCCGGGGCGTTCGGCACGTAGTAGGGGCCCTCGATGGAACCCTTGGTCCCGTTGAAGATGCGGCTGTTGGAGTCCTCGATGAAGTGCTCCAGGAAGACGTCCAGCCAGAGCGGCCACTCGCCACCCTCGCCGACCTCGATGAGCCACTGCTTGAGGACGCGGTACTCGTCGTAGGTGACCTCGTGCTCGAAGATCACCTCGGACAGCTTGGTGAGCACGTCCTTGTAGATGGCGGCCGCACGCTCGGTGCTCGTGTCGGACGTGAAGCGGCTGCCCTTGAACTTGTCCGTCGCGGCGGAGCCGGAGCCGGCGGCGGTGGGCACTGCGGTGCTGGTCATGACGCTCCCTCTGGTGGGGTCGGGGTGGGGGTCGGATCGGACCGGTGGGGCCCGGTCGATGCCCCTACTGTGCGCCGGATTCGATGTGTCGTCAATCACCGTCCACTACACATGTAGAGCGCATTTCGTGCGCGGAGCGAACGTTTTTCGGGCAATGGTGCAGGTCTCGTGCCTGGAGCCTCCACAGTGTTCGCATTGCGAACGCGGCACACCTAGGTATGACTAGGAGGTGCCCTAGTGTGATCGAACCCACAGTAGGGCACCGTGGAGGAACACCGGCAGCAGGCCGCATCGTCGCGGCCGGAACCGACCCCACGCTAGGAGCCCTCGATGTCAGATCGACTCGACCACGTCCAGGCCACCCTCGAGACCGCACTCGAGGACCGGCCCGCGGACGGCATCATCCGCGCCAACCGTCGCATCTTCACCGACGAGGAGATCTTCGAACTCGAGATGAAGCACATCTTCGAGGGCAACTGGGTCTATCTGGCGCACGAGAGCCAGATTCCGGAGGTCGGCGACTACTTCACCACCGACATCGGCCGCCAGCCCGTCGTGATCACCCGCGGCAAGGACGGGCAGCTCAACTGCCTCATCAACGCCTGCTCCCACCGCGGCGCGATGCTCTGCCGGCGCAAGACCGACAACCGCACCACCCTGACCTGCCCGTTCCACGGCTGGACGTTCTCCAACTCCGGGGAGCTGCTGAAGGTCAAGGACCCGCGGGACGCCGGGTACCCCGAGCAGTTCAACACCGACGGCTCGCACGACCTGCGTCGCGTGGCACGCTTCGAGAGCTACCGCGGGTTCCTGTTCGGCAGCCTCAACCCGGACGTGGTCCCGCTGGAGGAGCATCTCGGTGACAGCCGCACGATCATCGACATGCTGGTCGACCAGTCCCCCGAGGGACTGGAGGTCCTGCGCGGCTCGTCCACCTACACCTTCGACGGCAACTGGAAGCTCCAGGCCGAGAACGGGGCCGACGGTTACCACGTGTCGGCCACCCATTGGAACTACGCGGCGACCACCGCGCGCCGCTCGTCGGGTGAGTCCAAGAACGAGACCAAGGCGATGGACGCCGGCACCTGGGGCAAGCAGGGCGGCGGCTACTGGTCGTTCGAGCACGGCCACCTGCTCCTGTGGATGTGGTGGGGCAACCCCGAGGACCGGCCGCTGTGGGACCGCCGCCAGGAGCTCGCCGACCAGATCGGCACCAAGAAGGCCGAGTTCATGGTGGGAGCCTCCCGCAACCTGTGCCTGTACCCGAACGTGTACCTGATGGACCAGTTCTCGAGTCAGATCCGGCACTTCAAGCCCGTCTCGGTGGACAAGACCGAGGTGACGATCTACTGCATCGCCCCCAAGGGCGAGAGCGCCGAGAACCGCGCGGCCCGGATCCGTCAGTACGAGGACTTCTTCAACGCCACCGGGATGGCGACCCCGGACGACCTGGAGGAGTTCCGGTCCTGCCAGAAGACCTACCTGGCGGACGTCGCGCCGTGGAACGACATGACCCGCGGCAGCACCCACCAGATCACCGGCCCGGACGAGACCGCCCGCGGTCTGGGCATGGAGAACGTGTTGTCCTCCGGGGCCAAGACCGAGGACGAGGGGCTGTACCCGATCCAGCACGCCTACTGGCTCGAGACCATGCAGCGCGCGCTCGAGGCCGAGACCGCCGCCCGTGATGCCGCCGAGGCTCAGGCCCGCGAGGACGACGAGCGTCGGGCCCGGCAGCGCACGACCGTCCCGGCAGACGCCTGACCCGGCCCGAGTCGACCGCACGCCCCACCCCCGCCCCACGAAAGGCCTGACCATGACCGCACCCGCCGTGGCGTCGATCTCCGTCGACGAGATCTCCGCTTTCCTGTTCCGCGAGGCACGACTGCTCGACGACCGCCAGTTCGAGCAGTGGATCGAGTGCTACCGCGAGGACGCGATGTACTGGATGCCCGCCTGGGACGACGACGGTGAGCTCACGACCGACCCGTACTCGGAGATCTCGTTGATCTTCTACCCGAACCGGGCCGGTATCGAGGACCGGGTGTTCCGCATCCGGACCGAGCGCTCCTCCTCGACGTCACTGCCGGAACCGCGGACGAACCACCTCATCAGCAACATCGAGGTGCTCGACCGCCGGCCCGGAGAGGTCGACATCCGCTTCAACTGGCTGTCGTCGTACTTCCGGTACAACACCACCGACCAGTACTTCGGCACGTCCTTCTACACCCTCGACGTCACCGGTGAGTCCCCGCTGATCACCTACAAGAAGGTGGTCCTGAAGAACGACTACATCCACCACATCGTGGACGTCTACATGGTGTGATCCCACACCCACGCCGGCGCCCGCCCAGGGCGCCGGCACCCACCCGGTCGCGTGCGCGGCCGACACCGCCAGCGACCTGGAGTGAGACCCCATGAGCTATTCAGTGGCACTGGCCTTCGAGGACGGCGTGACGCGCTTCGTCAACTGCGGTCCGATGGAGACCGTCGCCGACGCCTCGTACAAGGCCCGGATCAACATCCCCCTCGACTGCCGCGACGGAGCGTGCGGGACGTGCAAGTCCCTGTGCGAGTCCGGCGACTTCGACGGCGGCGACTACATCGACGACGCCCTCACCGAGGACGAGGCCGCGGCCGGATACTGCCTGCCCTGCCAGATGGTCCCGCGATCCGACCTGGTCGTGCAGATCCCCACCACCTCCGACGTGGCCAAGACGGCCGCCGCGGCGCACCCGGCGACGGTCACGGCCGTCGAGCGCCTGGCCGAGGGTGCGTTCGCGCTGTCGGTCGAGTTGGACGACCGCGACGCCCTGGCGTTCCTGCCCGGCCAGTACGTCAACATCGCGGTTCCGGGTACCGACCAGACGCGGTCGTACTCGTTCTCCACCGGAGCGGACTCGCGGCACCTGTCGTTCCTCATCAAGTACGCCTCCGGCGGCGCGATGTCGGAGTACCTGGCCCAGCGCTGCGCCGTGGGCGACCGCCTCGAGCTGACCGGTCCGATGGGCAGCTTCTTCCTCCGCGAGTCCAGCCGCCCCCTGCTCCTGCTGGCGGGCGGCACCGGCCTGGCGCCCGTGCTGTCGATCCTGGAGACCCTCGCCGCCGCCGGCACCACCGACCGGCCGGTCCACCTCATCTACGGCGCCTCGTTCGACACCGACGTGGTCTACACGGACCTGCTGGACGAGTTCACCACCCGGATCCCGGGCATGACCTGGGACCTGGTCGTCGCCGACCCGGCCACGACCCACCCGAACAGCGGGTACGTCACGGGGCTGATCCGCCCGGAGCACCTGCATGACGGGACGACCGACATCTACCTGTGCGGGCCTCCCCCGATGGTCGAGGCGGTGCGCGGATTCCTCGACGACGAGGGCCTGCAGGTGACGCACTTCTACTACGAGAAGTTCACTCCCGCGACCGCGGTGCCCGACCAGTCCGCCGAGCCCGCCGCGGAATCGGCGGAGCCGACGGAGGAGGCCGCCCTCGTCGTCGACACCTCCCCCTCCACCCCGGAGACGGAGCCCGCGGCACCCGCCGCGGCCACCACGGCCCCGGCCGCACCACACGGGCCGGCCCGGATCATCTCGCGCCGCCCCGGGGACCCCGTGCCGGCCATCGAGGCCCGACCGGTCGGCTACACCCCGCCCGCCCCCGGCGGACACACGGCGCCCGCCACCCGGACCGCCGAGCCGGTGACGAACATCGCCGCGCGCCCGGTCGGTTTCACCCCGCCGACCCCGGGCGGGCACGCCGTGCCCGCCGACCGCGCGACCGAATCCCCCGCGCCCATCGCCGCACGCCCGGTCGGTTACGTCCCGCCGCAGGTCACGCTCGCGCCCCGGTCACCCGCACCCACCGCGGGCACCACGACCACGGTGTCCCTGGCCGGCGGGAACCGCTCCGAGACCATCACGTCGGCCCCCGGCGTCGTCAGTGGCGAGGTGCATCCCGCGATCCGCCACTCCGACGCCCAGTTCGACGCCCGCATGGCGCTCGAGCTCGGCGTGATCGAGCTGACCATGGGACGTCTCGACGGCGCCCGCCTCGCCGAGTTCCGGATGCTCGCCGAGTCCGCCAACCAGTACATCGAGGGCGATCGGTTCCTCGACCCCGAACGGTTCACCGCCGCGAACGCCCAGTTCCACGAGTTCCTGTTCCGCTGCACCGGCAACGACTCGCTGCTGCAGGCCTACCGCATGCTGGAGGTGACCCAGGTGATGAACAGCGTCCTGCCCGACGCCCGCTGGGTGTCCGAGGACATCGTCCCCGAGCACCTGGAGATCGTCGCGGCCTTCGAGACGGGCGACCGCGACGCCGCCCGGTACCTCATCCGTCGGCACAGCGAACACGCCAAGGCCACCATGCGTACCGCACTGGACCAGCAGGCCGTGGAGGCGGCGTCGTGAGCGCGCCCGTCGGCGAGTACGACCCCGTCCCGCCCGTCGTCTCCCCCGGTCGCTTCGCCGGCCGGTCGGTGCTCATCACCGGCGCCGTCCAGGGGATCGGCCGCACCGTCGCCGACCGGGTGGTCCGCGAGGGCGGGCTGGTCACCGTGGTGGACCGGGCCGACCTCATCACCACGGTCGCCGACGAGCTGACCGCGGTGTCCCCGGACGGCCACCGGGTCGTGCCCGTGGAGGCCGACCTGGAGACGTTCGAGGGTGCCGAGTCGTCGGCCCGTGCGGCGTTGGACGCCCACGGCCGGATCGACGTGCTCATCAACAACGTCGGTGGCACCATCTGGGCCCGGCCGTACCACGAGTACTCGGCCGAGCAGATCGAGGCCGAGGTCCGCCGCTCCCTGTTCCCCACGCTGTGGATGTGCCGGGCGGTCCTGCCGTCCATGGTCTCGGCGGGCGCGGGCACGATCGTCAACGTCTCCTCCGTCGCCACCCGCGGGGTCAACCGTGTCCCCTACGCCGCCTCCAAGGGCGGCGTCAACGGCCTCACCTCGGCGTTGGCGCTGGAAGCCGCGCCGCACGGGGTGCGGGTGGTGGCCACCGCCCCCGGCGGAACCCTCGCCCCCGAACGACAGATCTCCCGCGGCGGTGACGCCCGCACCGACCAGGAGAAGACCTGGTACTCGGAGATCGTCGAGCAGACCGTCGACTCGACCGTGATGGGTCGCTACGGCACCCTCCACGAGCAGGCCGCGCCGATCTGCTTCCTCGCCTCCGACGAGGCCTCCTACATCACCGGATCCGTCCTCCCCGTCGCCGGCGGCGACCAGGGCTGAACCGCCTGCCACCCCGGGCTGAACGCCCTGCCCCCCCCCCACCGAACGGAGCCATTCCGTGTCCTCGAGCACCCCTGCGCCCTCCAGCCGCCCCGTCCCCTCCAGCCCGCCCGGGAGGACCGCCCCCGCCCCCGATGTGTGGGAGTCCCCCGCCCACCGCCGCACGGTCTACGGTGTCCTCGCCGTGGTGGCGCTCGCCATCCTCTTCGACGGCTACGACCTCGTCGTCTACGGCGCCGTCCTGCCCACCCTCATGGCCGACCCCACCCAGATCGGCGCCCTCGGCGCGGCTCAGGCCGGCGCACTCGGCTCGTACGCCCTCGTCGGAGTGATGATCGGCGCCCTCACCGCCGGCGCGGTCGGTGACCGCATCGGCCGACGCCGGATCATGCTCGGCGCCATCGCCTGGTTCTCCGTCGGGATGGCCGCCACCGCGTTCGCCCGCGACATCACCACGTTCGGCGTCCTGCGCCTGCTCACCGGGCTGGGGATCGGCGCCATCGTCGCCACTGCCGGTGCGATCATCGCCGAGTTCGCCCCCGCCGGGCGTCGCAACCTGTTCAACGCGGTCGTCTACAGCGGGATCCCCGCCGGCGGTGTCCTGGCCTCCGCGCTGGCCATGGTGCTGCGGGACCACATCGGATGGCGCGGCCTGTTCCTCATCGGCGCCGTCCCGCTGGTGCTGGTCCTTCCCTACGCCTGGTTCGCACTCCCCGAGTCCCCGCGGTGGCTGGCCTCCCGCGGCCGCACCCGCCAGGCCGCCGAGGTGTGCGCCAGCAGGGGCCTGCCGCTCGAGATGGCCGCGGCGCCGGGCGCGCCCCTCACCGCCGACACGACGCCTCGCGATGACCACGACGACGACAAGGTGGTCGCCCGCACCGGCTTCGCCGCCCTGCTGTCCCCCGACTACCGCCTCGGCACCCTGCTCCTGGGGTTCATGAGCTTCGCCGGCCTGCTGCTCACCTACGGCCTCAACACCTGGCTGCCGACGATCATGGAGAACTACGGCATCGACGCCAAGAGCTCCCTCGGCTTCCTGCTCGTCCTCAACGGCGGCGCGATCGTGGGCGGTCTCGCGGCCTCGTGGCTCGCCGACCGGCACGGGCCGCGCGTGATCGTCGCCTGCTCCTTCGTCCTGGCCACGCTGGCCCTGGTCGCCATCACCGTGTCCCCACCGTTCGTCCTGGTCGTCGCCCTGGTCGCGGCTGCCGGCATGGGCACGATCGGCACGCAGGTCCTGCTGTACGGGTTCGTCTCCAACTACTACGAGACGGGCGCACGCGCCGCGGGTGTGGCGTGGTGCGCGGGGTTCGGACGCCTCGGCGGCATCCTCGGTCCCGTCATCGGCGGATTCCTCGTCGCCGCCGGACTGGAGGCCGACACCTCCTTCCTCGTGTTCGGCGGGATCGCCCTCGCCGGCGCCGCCCTGACCCTGGCCGTGCCCCGCTCACCCGCCCAGTCCGAGCCCGTCGCGGTCCCCGACGAGATCACGCCGCTGGACTTCGACCCGCCGGCCACAGCGGTGGCCGGGGAGGGAGCCGGGGAGCCCGTCGCCGCGGAACCGGTCGAGCACGCCGGGTCGGATCTACGCTGACCGCATGACCTTCGCCCACCCCGTCCCCCGCTACGGTCACCACCGCGCCGCGGATCGTCTCCACTCGATCCACGGCGCGGTGGCGGGCAAGCGGTCGACGACCGTGCTGGTCACCGCCGCCGACGGTGGGGGCAAGAGCCACCTCGTCGATTCCGTGGTCGCCGAACTCGCCGGGGTCACCTCGGTGCTCGTGCGGGCGCTGCCGTGGGAGAAGGACACGAAGCTCGTCGTGGCCGCCCGGGTCCTCGAGCGCCTGCCCCGGCCCGACACCGAACCCCCACGTCGCGCAGGGGCCGCAGAGACGGCCGGGGTCGCCGGGGCAGCGGGGGCCGCAGAGACGGCCGGGCCGGTCGGTGACGTCGTGCTCGTCGAGGCCCTGGCCCGGGCGTTCGTCACCGCCGGCCCCGGCGCGGTGGTGGTGATCGACGACGCCGAGTACTCCGATCCCGACTCCCTGCGTGTCCTGGCCTCCGCGGTGGAGGCGGCCGGCCGGGCCTCCGTCATGCTCGTGCTGACCCTCGGCAGCCCCGCGCACGGTCCCTCCGCCGAACTGTGCGCGGAACTGGCCCGCGAGACGGTGCGGCTGGGAGCCCTGGACCAGTCCGAGATCCGGACGCTCGTCGCGACCCGGACCGGGCGCGAACCGTCCGCGGCGGCGGCCCGGCGTCTACTGGACTACACGGGCGGCGAGGCGGGTGCCGTCGCGACGGTCGCCGATCAGGCACCCGACTCGTGGTGGATCGCCCCCTTCTCCGTTCCGCCGCTGCCCGCCTCCGTCGAGCGGGAGACGGCGGCCCTGCTCGCCGCGATGGTGCCCGGACAGCGGGAGGTCATCGAGGCTGCCGCCGTCCTGTCTCCCCCCGTCACGCTCGAGTCGCTGACCGCGCTCATCTCCGCGCGGGGCGGGACCGTCCCCGGCCCCGCGCTCGTGTCCGCCGCCCTGGACGCCGCCCACACGGCGGACCTGGCCCAGGTGGACCTCTCCCCCGGCGCCGCGACCGTCCGGTTCCGCTCCCCACTGTTGCGGACGGCGGTCCTGCGCGGCGTACCGCCCAGCGAACTGCTCCACCTGCATGCGCTGGCCGGCCGCGTCGCCGAGGCCGCCGACGACGTCGACGGCGCGCTCGACCACCGCGCCTCCGCGTCGACGGGGCCCGATGCGGACCTGTCCGAGACGCTGCGCGCCCGCGCGCTCGTGCACGCCCGCGCCGGTCGATGGAGCTCGGCCGGCCACGCCTACCTCACCGCGGCGGCGCTCACCCCGGACGGCGACCGCGCCCGCGACCTGCACATCGACGGGGTCGACGCACTCATCAACGCGGGCCGGATCAGCGAGGCCCGATCACTGGCCCAGGGGCTGGAGCGGGTTCGGTCGGATCCCCGGCGGGACGCCGTGCTGGGATCCCTCGCGGTGCACCTCGGGCACGCCGGGGAGGCCCAGGTCCTGCTCGACCGCGCCCTCGCCGCCCGCGAGGGCGGCGTCCCGGGTTCTCCCGCCGCGGACCCGGTCGCCCTGGCCCAGAAGTTCGTCGTCCACTCCCTGTGCGAGTGGCGACCGACCCGCATCCGCCACTGGACACGGGTGGTCACCGGCAGCGGGCGCCCGGACCAACCCGAGTTCGAGGAGGCCCGGGCCATCGAGATGCTGGGCCGCGCGATCGAGGGCGCGGGCGGTCCCGACGCGTCCCCCGCCGTCGATGACCGGCTCGCCGGTCTCGCGCCGGCCGTGGCCCAGCGCTTCGAGATGGCGGCGGGGTGGATCGCCCTGGCTCGCGACGACCTGGAGACCGCCCGCCGGCACCTGGGGTCCGCCGTCCCCACGGCGGACGTCTCGGGCTCCGCACGCATCTCCATCTGGGCCCAGGCGTGGCTCGCCCGCACGCTCCTGCTGCGCGGCGACTGGGATGACGCCCTGCGGGTGGTGGACACCGCCGCCCGCAGGGTCGACGATCTCGAACTGGACCTGCTGGCCCCGGTCGTGCACTGGCCCGGCGCCGTCATCCGGTCCATGCGGGGTGACCACCTCGGGGCGGCCGCCCACCTGCGCAATCTCACGACCAGCGCCGACGCCTACCCGGTCCAGGTCATCCCGTCGGCGATGGCGCGGATGCAGGTGGCGGCCTCGTCCGGTGACTACACGTCCGTGCGTCTGGCCGCCGAGCCCCTGGTGGCCCTGTCCCGCGAGCTCGACATCGATCAGCCCGGGTACTGGCCGTGGCACGACCTGTACTCCCACGCTCTCGTCCTCGCGGGTCGGCTCGACGAGGCGGAGGACCTCATCGGTCCCGCCGAGGCCCGCGCCGAGCGCCAGGGCCACCGTTCCACCCTCGCCCGGCTCGGGGCGGTGCGCGCCCGGGTCGCCGCGGTGCGCGGGGACGTGGACGAGTGCAACCGGATCTTCCGCCGCAGTCTCGACCACCTCGACGGCCTGGCCATGCCCTACTACTCGGCACGCATGCACTTCGGCTACGGGCAGACCCTGCGCAGGGCCGGCCGGCGCCGGGAGGCGCACCTCGCGCTGGGTACCGCCCGCGACATCTACGAGCAACTGGGGGCCCGCGCCTACGTGGAGCGGTGCGATCGCGAACGCCGCGCGGGCGGCGTGGACGTGGCCAGGACAGGGGGCAACAGCACCCTGACGCCCCAGGAGAGTGCGGTCGCGACGCTCGTCGCCGCGGGCCGGACCAACGCCCAGGCGGCCGAGGAGTTGTTCCTGTCGGTCAAGACCGTCCAGTACCACCTGACCCGCATCTACTCGAAGCTCGGAGTGAGCGGTCGCACGGAACTGGCCGCCCACGTCTCCCGCAGCAGCGAGCCCTTCCGTACCGACTCGCCCCGTATCGATTCCCTGCGTACCGACCCCGACCCCACGGGAGACCTGTGAGCAACGGAACCCCGGACGACACCACCGTCCGCCCCGCCGACCCGACCGCGACCGGCCAGCCGCCCGCGCGCGGCCGCCGACGCGACTCCGCCCCGGTGGCGCGCCCCTCGCCCCGCCGGGTGCTCGCCGACCTCGGCCCCCGCGAGTTCGCCAACGCGCTGATCGCGCTCGTGTTCTCGGCGACCGGCCCCGTCGCCGTCATCCTCGCCGCCGGTGGGCAGGGCGACCTGTCCCCCGCACAGTTGTCCTCGTGGATCTTCGGCGTGTTCTTCGCCAACGGACTGCTCACCATCATCATGAGCTGGGCCTACCGCACGCCGCTGGCGTTCTTCTGGACCATCCCGGGCACCGTGATCGTGGGCAACTCACTCGGGCACCTGCGGTGGTCGGAGGTCCTAGGGGCCTACGTCGTGACCGGGGTGCTGATCCTGCTGGTCGGGCTGACCGGCCTGGCCCGCCGGCTCATGGACTGGATCCCCATGCCGATCATCATGGCGATGGTCGCCGGGGTGTTCCTCCGGTTCGGGCTGGGACTGGTCGAGGCCGTGTGGGCCTCCGTCGCGGTGGCCCTGCCGATGGCGATCGCGTTCCTCGTCGTCGGCGCCGTCCCCCGCCTGGCCAGGGTGGTACCGCCCATCCTGGCCGCGATGGTCGTGGGGATCGTCGCCGTGGTCCTGTCCGGTGGGCTGTCGCGCGGCGTGCTCGACGACGGACTGATCGCCGCCCCCATGCTGCAGGCCCCGGAGTTCACCCTCCGGGCGATCGCCGAGCTGGTCGTGCCACTGGCCATCACCGTCCTCGTGGTGCAGAACGGTCAGGGCATCGCGGTCCTGCGCGCGAAGGGCCACCACCCCCCGGTCTCGGCGTGCGCGGTGGCGTGCGGCGTCTGGTCCCTGCTGGTCTCGGCGGTCGGCGCGGTCTCGACGTGCCTGACCGGACCGACGAACGCCCTGCTCGTCTCCTCCGGTGAGCGCGACCGCCACTACGCCGCCGCGATCGCCAACGGCGGCCTGGCCCTGGTGGTGGGCGTCTTCTCCCCGGCCTTCGTCGGGCTCATCCTCGGCACGCCCGCGGCGTTCATCGCGGCCCTCGGCGGGTTGGCGATGCTCGCGCCGCTGCAGTCGGCGTTCGTCACCGCGTTCCGGACCGACCGGGCACTCGGACCGCTCGTGTGTCTGCTCGTCACCGTCGCGGACGTCTCGCTGCTCGGGATCTCGGCGCCGTTCTGGGGCATCGTGCTGGGGATGGCCGTCTCGGCGCTGCTCGAGCGGCGCGCGGCGGTCTGACCCGGCGCCCACCCGGGCCGGAGACGACAGAAGGCCCCCGCCGAGTGGCGGGGGCCTTCTCACGGGTCCGGTGTCAGGCGGAACGCTCGCGCAACTCCTCGTCGGAGAAGGGGACGATCGTCGGCAGGACGTTGTCGCGGACCGTCTCACCGGTGACCACCACGCGGGCGACGTCATCGCGCCCGGGGATGTCGTACATGACCGGCAGGAGGACCTCCTCCATGATGGCGCGCAGGCCACGGGCACCGGTCCCCCGCAGGATCGCCTGGTCGGCCACGGCCTCGAGGGCGTCCTCGGTGAACTCCAGCTCGACACCGTCCATCTCGAACAGCCGGGCGTACTGCTTGACCAGCGCGTTCTTGGGCTCGGAGAGGATGTTGACCAGGGCCTCGCGGTCCAGGCTCGTCACGGTCGCCACGACGGGCAGGCGGCCGATGAACTCGGGGATCAACCCGTACTTCACCAGGTCCTCCGGCATGACCTCGCTGAAGTTGTCGGTCGTGTCGAGATCCTTCTTGCTGGCGACCTCGGACCCGAAACCCATCCCCTTGCGACCCACGCGGTCGCCGACGATCTTCTCCAGGCCCTGGAAGGCACCGGCCACGATGAACAACACGTTGGACGTGTCGATCTGGATGAACTCCTGGTGCGGGTGCTTGCGGCCGCCCTGCGGCGGCACCGACGCCTGCGTGCCCTCGAGGATCTTCAGCAGCGCCTGCTGGACGCCCTCACCGGAGACGTCCCGGGTGATCGACGGGTTCTCGGCCTTGCGGGCGATCTTGTCGACCTCGTCGATGTAGATGATGCCCATCTCGGCACGCTTGGTGTCGAAGTCCGCGGCCTGGATGAGCTTGAGGAGGATGTTTTCCACATCCTCGCCCACGTAACCGGCCTCGGTCAGCGCGGTGGCGTCCGCGATCGCGAAGGGCACGTTGAGCATCTTGGCCAACGTCTGGGCGAGGTACGTCTTGCCACAGCCGGTGGGTCCCAGCATGAGGATGTTGGACTTGGCCAACTCGACACCGTCGCCGCGGCCGAGGGAGGCCCCCACCCGGATGCGCTTGTAGTGGTTGTAGACGGCCACCGCCAGGTTCCGCTTGGCGGCGTCCTGCCCCACCACATACTCGTCCAGGAACGCGTGGATCTCGGACGGCTTGGGCAGCGTGTCCGGACCCGTCTCCTGCGCATCGTCGACCTCGGACTCGATGATCTCGTTGCACAGCTCGATGCACTCGTCGCAGATGTAGACGCCGGGACCGGCGATCAGCTTCTTGACCTGCTTCTGGCTCTTCCCACAGAAGGAACACTTCAACAGGTCGCCGCTCTCACCTACACGCGCCATGAGTTCTACGTCCTCGCATTCCGGGGGCGCCGATGTCACGCCCCGTAGTCGACGGTACGCGGCGACGGCCGTAAAGCCGACCCCGCGAGATCAGTTCATTGCACCCGACGGCGCACCGCTACCCCCAGCGGCGCGCCGCCGTCGGCTCAGTTGCTCGTCGACAGTTTGCGGTAGTCGAACACGGTGTCGATGATGCCGTAGTCCTTGGCCTCCGCGGCCGTGAGGATCTTGTCGCGATCGGTGTCCTTGCGGACCTGATCGGCGGTGCGCCCGGTGTGCTGGGCCAGCGTGGTCTCCATGAGGCGACGCATCCGCTCGATCTCCGCGGCCTGGATCTCGAGGTCGGAGACCTGGCCCTGGATGCCGCCGGTGGCCGGCTGGTGGATGAGCACGCGGGCGTTGGGCAGCGCAGCCCGCTTGCCCTTGGTGCCCGCCGCGAGCAGCACGGCGGCGGCCGACGCGGCCTGGCCGAGGCAGACCGTCACGATGTCCGGCCGCACGTACTGCATGGTGTCGTAGATCGCCATGAGCGAGGTGAACGAGCCACCCGGCGAGTTGATGTACATGGTGATGTCGCGGTCCGGGTCCTGACCCTCCAGGACCAGCAGCTGGGCCATGATGTCGTTCGCCGAGGCGTCGTCGACCTGGGTGCCCAGGAAGATGATGCGCTCCTCGAAGAGCTTGTTGTAGGGGTTGGACTCCTTGACGCCGTAGCTGGAGTGCTCGACGAAGGACGGCAGGATGTATCGGGAGGTCGGCATTGAGGTCATCGGTGACTCCGTGGTGGTGTGCGGGGCTGGGTGGGCTGCGGGAGCGCTCCCGTGGGCGGAGGGCTCGATCACGACGGCGAGGTCCCGCCCGTCTGGGACGCACGCGAGATCACGTGATCGACGAACCCGTACTCCTTGGCCTCCTCCGCGGAGAACCAGCGGTCACGGTCGGAGTCCTCGGTGACCTGCTCGAACGTCTGGCCCGTGTGGAAGGCGATGAGCTCGGCCATCTCACGCTTGGTGGCGGCGTACTGCTCGGCCTGGATGGCGATGTCAGCGGCCGAACCACCGACACCGGCCGACGGCTGGTGCATCATGATCTTGGCGTGCGGCAGGGCGTAGCGCTTGCCCTTGGTGCCCGCGGTCAGCAGGAACTGACCCATCGAGGCGGCCAGGCCCATGCCGTAGGTGGCCACGTCGCACTCGACGAACTGCATCGTGTCGTAGATCGCCATGCCGGCCGTCACGGAACCACCGGGCGAGTTGATGTACAGCGCGATGTCGCGGGTGGGGTCCTCCGCCGCGAGCAGCAGGATCTGCGCGCAGAGGCGGTTGGAGATGTCGTCGTCGACCTGGGAGCCCAGGAAGATGATCCGCTCCTGCAGGAGGCGCTCGTACACGGAGTCGCCGAGGGTGAGTCCGTGCGACCCCGGCGAGCTGAGTGCGGGCTGCGTCGAACCGGGCTGAGCCGCTGAACCGTTCTGGGCCACGGGGAACCTACCTTCGCTCATCGTCTTCACCGCTAGCGCGGCGCCCGGCCGACCGGTGGCCGGGGAACCGTTACGTCAAACACTAACCAACACCGACGACGGAACCGTCCCGCCGGGGCGGGTGTTCGCTCTCAGCGTCGGGCCACCAGCATCGTCCGCGGGGGCCACGACGACAGGGCCGGGGCCGCGTGGTGCGGTCCCGGCCCTGTCGGGGGTCGATCAGGGGACGATCAGGCGTCGGACCCGGCCTCATCGGCGTCCTCGGCGGAGTCGGCCTCGACGGTGCCGAAGAACTCGCTGGTGTCGACGACGTTGCCCTCGGTGTCCTTGACGGTGACCTTGCCGATCACGTCGGCCAGGGCCTTGGACCGGCGGACGTCGGAGAACAGCGAGCCGAGCTGACCGGCCTGCTGGATCTGCTGCACGAACTGGTTGGGGTCCATGCCGTAGCGCTGGGCCTGGAACAGGATGTGCTGGGTGAGCTCCTCCTGCGAGACGTCGGTCGAGTTCTGCTCGGCGACGGCGTCCAGCAGCAGCTGGCTGCGGATGGCGCGGGCGGCGCCTTCACGGGTCTCGGCCTCGAAGGTCTCGCGGTCGGTGCCCTCGGCGGCCAGCGCCTGGTCCAGGATCGACGCGTCGCCACCGAACTGGTCGATGAGCTGGTGCATCTGGGCGTGGGCCTCGGAGGCGACGACCGCCTCCGGGGTCGGGACGTCGGTGGCCTCCATCAGCGCGTCGAGGACCTTGTCGCGGATCTCGCCCGCGAGGCCGGCCTTGGCCTGCTGCGCGACCTTCTCGGTGAGGTCTGCCTTGAGCTCGTCGAGAGTGTCGAACTCGCTGGCCATCTGCGCGAACTCGTCGTCGGCCTCGGGCAGCTCGCGCTCCTTGACGGACTGCACGGTGACGGTGATGACCGCCTCCTTGCCGGCGTGGTCACCGGCGACGAGCGAGGAGGTGAACTCCTTGGACTCGCCGGCCTTGAGACCCGCCGCCGCGTCGTCCAGGCCCTCGACGAGGGTGCCCGAGCCGAGCTCGTAGGACAGGCCTTCGGTTGAGGCCTCGTCGACGGGCTCGCCGTCGACGGTCGCGGCCAGGTCCACCGAGAGGAAGTCGCCCGTGGTGGCGCCGCGCTCGACGCCCTTGAGGGTGCCGAAGCGGGCACGCAGGTTGTCCAGCTCCGCGTCGACGGCGGCCTCGTCGGTCTCGGGGGCCTCGACGGTGACCTCGAGGTCCTCGAAGGTCGGCAGGGTGATCTCCGGGCGGATGTCGACCTCGGCGGTGAACTCGACGACGTCGTTGTCCTCCAGCTTGGTCACCTCGATCTCGGGCTGGGCCAGCACGACGAGCTCGTGCTCGTCGACGGCCTGGCTGTAGCGCGACGGGATCATGTCGTTGATGACCTGCTCGAGGACCGCCGGGCGACCGATCCGCGACTCGAGGAGCTTGGCCGGGGCCTTACCCGGGCGGAAGCCCGGGATGTTGACCTGGCCGGCGAGCGACTTGTAGGCCTTGGCGAAATCCGGCTCGAGCTCCGCGAACGGCACCTCCACGGTGATCTTGACCCGGGTCGGGTTGAGCTGCTCGACAGTGCTCTTCACGGTGATGTTCTCCTAGGAAGTCATGTGGGGTTCGTGTCTTTCGGCTCCGCTGGTCGGGATGACAGGATTCGAACCTGCGACCCTCCGCTCCCAAAGCGGATGCGCTACCAAGCTGCGCCACATCCCGGTGAGTCGCGCGGCCAACCATCCCGCGATCATGCACAGGACATCCGCCGGGCCGCAAACCAACTCGCCCAGTGTACGACAGGGCCATCCGCCCGCCGATTCCGACTTGTCGGGCCGGGAGTTGGGAGCGTCGCCACGGTCCGGTAGTGTTATCCGGGCGTGAGCGTGACCGTGGATGAAACGCCAGGTCAGGCTGCCGATGCGGGTGTAGCTTAATGGTAAAGCCCCTGCCTTCCAAGCAGGCTACGCGGGTTCGATTCCCGTCACCCGCTCCACTGGATGCCCCGCCCCGTCAGACTCTGACGAGGCGGGGCATCGTCGATTTCCCGGCCGGAGTTCCCACGGACGACGACTCGCGCGAGCGCCTGTCCGATCAGCCCGCGGCCTCAGCGCCGTCGGCCCGCCTGGCACGTCGGGCACCAGAAGAGCGTCCGGGCGTCCATCGTCTGCAGGGCGATCTCGTCCCCGCACACCCGGCACTCCCAGCCGTCGCGTTGGTAGACGTAGTTGCGCGGTCGATCGGCGCCCCGGCGGGGCACGTCGCCGTGGTCGTGCTCGGGCCGGATCGTGTGGATGGCGCCGGTCTCCACCCCGACCTCCATCAGCTCCACAAGGTCGTCCCAGAGCGCCCGGAACTGCTCCTCGCGCAGCTCCACCCCGGGGAGGAAGGGGTTGATCCCGTGCCGGAAGAGCACCTCGGCGCGGTAGACGTTGCCGACGCCGGCAAGCACCTTCTGGTCCATGAGCAGTGCGCCGATCGCCCGCGAGCTGCGACTGATCCGCGCCCACGCCCGGTCGGGATCGGCCGCGGGGTCCAGCGGGTCCGGGCCCAGCCGATCTCGTACGTCTGCGACGCCCGCCTCGGCGATCACCTCACAGCGGGTCGGGCCGCGCAGGTCGACGACGTGGGCGGGCCCGTCCCCCGCCGTCGCGCCCACCCGCATCCGCACCTGCCCGACCGGGGCGGGCGGGTCCTGCCCCTCGGGGACCAGGTGCGTGTCGAAGAACCCGTACAACCCCAGGTGGACGTGGACCGCGAGGCCGCCCTCGTAGTGGTGGAAGAGATGCTTGCCGACGGCCGTCGCGCGGTCGAGGTGCCGTCCGTCGACGACGACGTGGTCGGCAAACCGCCCCTGTGGGCTGGACACACTGACGGGCCCGCCTGCGAAGTACTCGGTGTGCAGGCGGGCCAGCCGGTGGAGGGTGTGCCCTTCAGGCACGGGGACTCAGGCGCCGGGGACGGGCGGGGCCTCGTGGGTGGCCTCGTACTCGGCGAGGATGTCGATGCGCCGCTGATGACGCTCGACCCCCGACCACTCCTGGTCGAGGAAGGCGTCGACGATCGCGAGCGCCTCCTCCTCCGAGTGCATGCGGCCCCCGATGCCGATGAGCTGGGCGTTGTTGTGCTCACGCGCCAGCCGCGCGGTCTCGACGCTCCACGCCAGGGCGCAGCGGGCGCCGGGGACCTTGTTGGCCGCGATCTGCTCGCCGTTGCCGGAGCCGCCGAGCACGATCCCGAGGCTGCCCGGGTCCGCGACGACCTTGGCTGCCGCGTCGATGCAGAAGGCCGGGTAGTCGTCCTCGGCGTCGTAGGTGTGGGCGCCGCAGTCGACCACCTCGTGCCCGGAGGCCTTCAGGTGCTCGGCGATGGCGTTCTTGGTCTCGAAGCCGGCGTGGTCCGCCCCCAGGTAGATGCGCATGGCGCAGATTGTGCCACGCCGGGATCCCTTCACGACACTACGGCGCGACACGGGCGAACCAGTGGACGTCACTCACCCTTCGACCAGCCGCGAAGCAGCTGCTTGTGCGATTCGAGAGCCATCGAGTCCGGCTCCACGAGCTGAGGAAATTCGAGGGCCGGAAGGCTCGCGGGAGCGGGGAACTCGACGTCGGCATCTGACAAGACACGCTTGATGGTCTCCAGCAGAACAAGATGCTGCGCACGGACAGACCACGTCGGCATCATCGAACTCTCGTCGATCGGATCCATGCCGAAGTGCTCGATCCGCCGCGTCGCGAGCGTCTTCTTGATCTCGGCTTCGGCTGCGATATAACCGTGGTCGCGGTAGAGAGCCGCCCACACAGCCCCTCCGAGGCTCGCCGCCGCCACGAGCGTGGAAAGGAGAAACAAAATGAGTGACTGAGCGGTGTACGAGTTCATCATTACGAGCACCGCGATCAGGAAAACAAAAACAGACCAGGGCCCGATCTTGGATTGCACCAGAACCTTTCGCGGCTGTGGTGTGTAGCTGTCTTCCCTAACCGCGTCCTGCTCCACCTTCGGAATCACCCTCGCGATTTCGGAAGACCACGCGTCATTCCACGAATCACTCCTGCGCATAATCTCCGAAGCGACGTCCAGTGCGGCATTCCTCCAGCGCGCAAACGCCTGACCATCCGGAGTCTGCAGCCACATCGCCATCCGATACGCCCGCTCTTCGTCCTGCGCCTGACTGATGGAGCTGCTGAGCTGTTTCAGCTCACCGTGCACCATCGCCTGCTGGGCCAGCCCTGCGACACCGATCGCATTGGAGATCCCGACGCCTCGATTTATTCGTCGGAGGTACTCTGCGTCGCGACTCATCAGTTCCTCTCGCTCATGGCCGAGGCCTTCCGGGATGGGTAACCTTAAGAGTTCAACACGCTTGCGGCAACCGTCGTCTCGACAGACTCTGGGGTGGGAGAAGAAGGCATGGGATCAATTTCCGATCCGAAGTCACTCTGGGCTGGTCAACTGCACAACAGCCCCAAGCCCCAGGTCATCGCAACGTTGTCCGCAGCGGCAGTACTGATCATCGGCATTATCTTGTTGATCCCACTTTTGATTAGCAGGGATTCCGGAAAGACCATTGACGGGCGCGAGGTTCAACGCGCGCTCCGGGACCAACTCACCTCGCGAACCGGTGCGGCGGTCGTCACCTCCCTGATCAGGTGCCCCGACAGCACCTTCCGTTCCGGGGACGTGGTGCGCTGTACCGCACCTGCCAGATCTGTCTCTCGCGGGACGATCGACTTGCTCGTGACGGTGACCTGGGACAGTACCGATTGGAACTTCTACGTCGACGTGAAGTGAGCGAGGCAAACCCCGCGAGTTCAGCGGCGACTCATCCGGAACGCCGCGTCATCCGAACTGCGGCGCCTCGGTGCGGCTGCGCTTGAGCTCGAAGAAATACGGGAAGTCCGCGAGCAGCGCGGCGCCGTCGAAGACCTTCCCGGCGTCCTCGCCGCGCGGGATGCGGGTCAGGACGGGCCCGAAGAAGGCGGTGCCGTCGACATGCAGGACCGGGGTGCCGACCTCGTCGCCGACCGGGTCCATGCCGCGGTGGTGCGAGGCGCGCAGCTCGTCGTCGTACTCATCGGACCCCGCTGCGGCGGCGAGGTCGGCGTCCAGGCCGGCTGCCTCGAGCGCCTCGGTGATCACGGTGGGGTCATCGATGCCGCGATCCTGGTCGTGGATGCGGGTCCCGAGCTCGGTGTAGAGCGTGCCGAGGACATCGTCGCCGTGTCGCTTGGCTGCCGCGATCGCCACACGCACCGGGCCCCAGCCGAGCTTCATCTTCTCCATGTACTCCTCGGGCAGGTCGCGGCCGTCGTTGAGCACGGACAGGCTCATGACGTTCCAGGTCAACTCGATGTCGCGGACCTTCTCGACCTCGAGGATCCACCGGCTGGTCACCCAGGCGAAGGGGCACAGGGGGTCGAACCAGAAGTCGACGGAGCGGGTGGCGGACCGGGTAGTTGATGTCATGACCCCATCCTCCCCGTCTCCGGCGGCCGCCGCCACTGCGGCCGCCTCGGCTCCCCGCCGGGTGGTAGGACTGGTGCGGTAGCCGAACCCCCACCGAACCGAGGTCCTCACCGATGCGCTCGCTCAACCTCACCCGCGCCGACGCCGCCGCCCGGTCGGAACTGCTCGCCGTCGAGTCGTACGACGTGGAGATCGATCTCACCGACGGCCACGGCAGTCCCGGGACCGACACCTTCCGTTCGCGCACCGTGGTGCGGTTCTCCTGCTCGCGTCCGGGTGCGGAGACCTTCATCGACCTCCGCGCGGCCGTGATCCGGTCGGCGACCCTGAACGGCCGGGAACTGTTCCCGGCCCCCGGCGACGAGCGGTACGACGACGAGGACGGCATCACCCTGCCCGACCTGCAGGAGAACAATGAGCTGATCGTGGACGCCGATCTGGCGTACACCACCACCGGTGAGGGCCTGCACCGGATGGTCGAACCGGCCGACGGGGAGGTCTATCTCTACTCGCAGTTCGAGACGGCGGACGCCAAGCGGGTGTTCGCCTGCTTCGACCAGCCCGACCTCAAAGCCCGCTACACCCTGACGGTGACCGCGCCCGAGCAGTGGGTGGTGGTGGCCAACACCCCGGCCCAGGAGTCCCCGGCCCCCGGCGGTGGCGTGGTGCACCGCTTCGCCCCCACCGAGATCATGTCGACGTACCTCGTCGCCCTCATCGCGGGCCCGTACCACGTGGTGGAGGACGCCTACACCGACGAGCACGGCACCATTCCTCTACGCCTGCTGTGCCGGGCGTCGCTGGCGGAGTTCCTCGACTCGGAACGCCTGTTCGCCGAGACCAAGGAGGGCTTCGGCTTCTACCACCGTGAGTTCGGCCTGCCGTACGCGTTCGGCAAGTACGACCAGATATTCGTCCCAGAGTTCAACGCCGGTGCCATGGAGAACGCCGGTGCCGTGACGTTCCTCGAGGACTACGTCTTCCGCTCCCGGGCCACCGGCTACCGCTACGAACGGCGCAACGAGACGATCCTGCACGAGATGGCCCACATGTGGTTCGGCGATCTGGTGACCATGTTCTGGTGGGACGACCTGTGGCTCAACGAATCCTTCGCCACGTTCGCCTCGGTGCTGGCCCAGGTCGACGCGACGCAGTACACGGACGCCTGGACGACCTTCGCGATCGTGGAGAAGTCGTGGGCGTACCGCCAGGACCAGCTGCCCTCCACACACCCCGTCGCCGCGGACATGACCGACCTGGAGACGGTGGAGACGAACTTCGACGGGATCACCTACGCCAAGGGCGCCTCGGTACTCAAGCAGCTCGTAGGCTATGTCGGTCGCGAGCCGTTCCTGGCCGGTCTGCGCGCGTACTTCGCCGACCACGCCTTCGGTAACGCCCGGTTCGACGACCTGCTCTCCGCACTGGAGGCATCGTCGGGGCGCGACCTGTCGGGCTGGGCCGACCAGTGGCTGCGCACGACCGGCATCAACCCGATCTCCGTCGAGGTCACGACAGGTGGCGACTCCCGCACGATCGACGACCTGACCGTGGTCCAGGGCCCGGCGTCCCCGGGCGCCGGCGAGCTGCGCACCCACCGGCTCGGCGTGGGCCTGTACAGCCGCGACGGGTCCGGTGCGATCGTGCGCACCGAACGGGCCGAGCTGGACATCTCCGGCGAGCGGACGCCCGTCGCCTCGCTCGCCGGGCAGCACGTGCCCGATCTGATCCTGCCCAACGACGACGACCTGACCTACTGCTCGGTCCGGCTCGACGAGCGGTCCCTGGCCACCGTCCTGGAGTCGCTCGAGGACGTCGCGGACCCGCTGGCGCGGACGCTGTGCTGGTCCGCACTGTGGGAGATGACGCGGGAGGGGCGCCTGCCGGCCCGCCGGTTCGTCGAGGTCGTGGCCCGGGCCGTGCCGCGTGAGTCCCACATCGGCGTGGTGCAGAGGGTGCTCACCCAGGCCCAGACAGCCCTGGCCCGGTACGCCGACCCGGACTGGGCCGCCGCCACCGGCTGGAAGACGTTCTCCGCGGCCATGCTCACCGCGGCCCGCGACGCCGAGGCGGGGTCCGATCACCAGCTGGCGTTCCTCACCGCCCTGTGCGCCTGCCCCATCGGTGTCGATCAGGGGCGCGTGCTCGCCACGCTCCTCGACGCCGGAGCCGACGAGGCGGGACTGCCCGGCCTCGTCGTCGACACGGACCTACGCTGGACCGTGCTCACCGCGCTGGTCGCCGCCGGCGCCGCGGACACCGACCGCATCGAGGCGGAACTGGCCACCGACGACACCGCCGGCGGAGCCCGGCGGGCCGCCACCGCGCGTGCCGCCCGCCCCACCGTCGGAGCCAAGGAGGAGGCCGAGCAGCTGCTGCTGGAGACCGGTGCCGACGCCCCCACCAACGCGATCGTGCGCGCCACGCTCCTGGGTGTCGACCTGCCCGGTCAGGAGCACCTGCTCACCGGCCTCTGCGAGCGCTACCTGGACAACGTCACTGCGCTGTGGAGGGCACGACCCGGCGATCTCGCCCAGACCGTCGCCGAGGGGCTCTTCCCGTCCTGGGCGGTGGACCGCGACACCGTCGAGCGTTTCGAGCAGGTCGTCGCGGACGAGACCCACCCGTCGGCCCTCCGGCGGATCATCGCCGAGCAGACCGCCGACATGGTCCGGGCTCTGGACGCCCGGGCCGTCGACGCGGCCGAGGCCGGCTGACCGGCCGGTCGGCCGGGCGGCCACACCGGTCGGTCAGGCGGCGTCGAGGTAGAGGTAGTCCTCCCAGTGCGGGCCGATCTCCCGCAACTGGGAGACCAACCGCCAGGTCCGGCCCCGCGGGGCGGCAAGGGGCTCCCGCAGCTCCCAGCCGAGCTCGGAGAGCAGCTTGTCGGCCTTGCGGTGGTTGCACGGCGCGCAGGAGGCGACGCAGTTCTCCCAGCTGTGCGCTCCCCCGCGGCTGCGCGGGATGACGTGGTCGACGGTGGTGGCCCTGGCACTGCAGTAGCCGCACCGGTGGCCGTCGCGGTGCATGAGCGCGGCGCGGGTCATGGGGACCTGCGACCGATACGGGATCCGCACGTATTCGCGTAGTCGGATCACCGACGGCACGCGGATCGCGGTGTCCACCGAGCGGACCAGGAGCTCGACCGGGTGGTCGTGAACCACGTCGGCCTTGCCGCCGATCAGCATCACCACCGCGCGGCGGGCGGGCAGGGCCGTCAGGGCCTCGTAGCTGGCGTTGAGCAGCAGGACGCGCGGGGCGGACGCGAGCGGGACGTGCCGGTCCGGGACCGGTTCCAGCCGGGAGGGGGCTCGTGAACCCCGTTGTCGGTACTCCGTGTTCTCGCGCACTGCAGTGCCCATGGTCGGTCTCCGCTCGTCTGCCCCGTGCCCAGTGCATCAGCCGCGTCCGGGCTCGTCTTGAACCTCGCCTGCCACGATGATGCACCTTCGGTGAACACTTCGTGCGGCTAACGCGTAGCAGAAGGTGGCCGACCCGGCCGGTTCGGCCCGGCGGGCGGGCGGATCCGGGGTCGCCGTCGCGGGACCTCGTCGTCGTCGTCTCCCGGGGGTTCCGGCCACCACCGCCCACCCGCCACCACCTGCCCAGGGGCCCCACGGACACCTGGGCAGGCATGATGGGAGGCATGAGCAGCAGCACTTTTTATGACGAGATCGGTGGAGCGGAGACGTTCCGGAAGATCGTCCACGAGTTCTACCGCCGGGTGGCGGGCGACCCCGTGCTGCGCCCGATGTACCCCGAGGAGGACCTGGAACCGGCCGAGGACCGCCTGCGGATGTTCCTCGAGCAGTACTGGGGAGGGCCCACCACCTACTCCGAGCAGCGCGGGCACCCGAGGCTGCGGATGCGGCACAACCCGTACGTCGTCGACCGCGCCGCCCACGACGCCTGGCTCACCCACATGCTCGCCGCCGTGGACACGATCGACCGCGAGACGCTGGACGACGAACACCGGTCGGCGCTCATCGACTACCTCACCCGCGCCGCGGCGATGATGGTCAACACCGCGGAGATCGGGTGAGGCCTCCCTCCCACGCGACGCGCCGGTGGGAGGACATGGTCCTCTACCAGATCTACCCGCGGTCGTTCGCCGACTCCGACGGCGACGGCGTCGGTGACCTGCAGGGCGTGATCGACCGCCTCGACCACCTGGACCATCTGGGCGTCGACGGGGTGTGGTTCTCCCCGATCATGCGCTCCCCCGGCGCCGACCACGGATACGACGTGTCCGACCCGCGGGACGTGGATCCGCTGTTCGGCAGCGTCGACACGCTGCGTGAGCTCCTCGGGCGGCTCCACGCCGCCCGCAAGGTGCTCATCATGGACCTGGTGCCCAATCACACCAGCATCGAGCACCCCTGGTTCGCCGCCGCGGTCGCCGCCGGACCGGGCAGCCCGGAACGCGCGCGCTATCTCTTCCGGGACGGCCGCGGCGAGGACGGCTCCGAACCGCCGAACAACTGGCCGTCGGTGTTCGGCGGACCCGCCTGGACCCGCGTCACCGAGCCCGACGGCACGCCCGGCCAGTGGTACCTCCACCTCTTCGCCCCCGAACAGCCGGACCTGGACTGGACGAATCCCGAGGTCGCCGACGATCTCGAGCGGACCCTGCGGTTCTGGCTGGACCTGGGGGTCGACGGCTTCCGGATCGACGTGGCCCACGGGCTGGCCAAACCCGACGACCTGGCGGATCTACCCGACGACGTGGAGATCGCCCAGCTCGTCGTCGACCCCCGCGACGCGCGCTGGGACCGACCCGGCGTCCACGACATCCACCGACGGATCCGCCGCGTCCTCGACGACTACCCGGGCGCCGCCGCCTTCGGCGAGGTGTGGGTGGGACCGACCGAGCGGTTCGCGCGCTACCTCCGGCCCGACGAGCTGCACTTCGCGTTCCACTTCGCCCTCACCGGCGCCCCGTTCGACGCGCGCGCCCTGCGCGAGGCGATCGACTCCACGCTCGAGGCCGCACGGGTCTCGCGGGCGGCACCCACGTGGGCGCTGTCGAACCACGACGTCGTCCGCGAGGTGACCCGCTACGGCAACGGGGCCGTCGGTACGGCCCGGGCCCGCGCCATGCTCCTGGTGACGCTGGCGCTGCCGGGGATCGCGTTCGTCTACAACGGTGCCGAACTCGGTCTACCCAGCGATTACGCGATCCCCCACGACCGACTCACCGACCCGACCTGGGAGCGCACCGGTCACGCCGAGATGGGCCGTGACCACTGCCGCGTGCCGATCCCGTGGGAGGGCGACCGGCCCCCGTACGGGTTCTCGACCGCCGACGACACCTGGTTGCCGATGCCCGAGGGATGGTCGCACCTCACGGTCGCCGCCCAGCGGGAGGACCCCGACTCCGTGCTGTCGCTGTACCGGACGGCGATCGGGATCAGGCAGTCCTGGCCGACGGCGGACACGGAAGCGATCGTCTGGGAAAGTGAACTTGACGGGTGTCAGGCGTTTCGGCGCGAAGGCGGCGGGATCCTGTGCATGATCAACACATCCCCTCGGACGGTGCCCCTGCCCGACGGCGAGATCCTCCTCGCCTCCGGCCCACTCGACGGGAGGGATCTGCCACCGGACACCGCCGTGTGGCTGCAGGACTCCTGAAGGGCTTCGACGTGCGACTTTCCGACAAGACCGCGATCGTCACCGGCGGTGCCGGCGGGATCGGCCGCGGCATCACCCGTGCGTTCGTCAAGGAGGGCGCCAACGTCCTCGTGGTGGACATCAACGACGACGCCGGGGACGCGCTCGCCGCCGAGCTCGGTGAGCAGGTGCGCTACCTCCACTCAGACATCTCGGTCGAGGCCAACGCCGCATCGATCGTCGCGGCCGCCGTGGAGGCGTTCGGGCACCTCGACGTCCTGGTCAACAACGCCCACGCGTCCCGACAGGCACCACTGCTCGAGACCACCGGCGACATGATGGACCTGTCCTTCTCCACCAGCTTCTACCCGACGTTCTGGCTGATGAAGGCCGCGCACCCGCATCTGGCAAGGCGGGACGGGTCGGTGATCAACTTCGCCTCCGGCGCCGGCATCGACGGCAGCCCCACCCAGGCGTCGTACGCCGCGGCGAAGGAGGCGATCCGCGCGATCAGCCGGGTGGCCGCCAACGAGTGGGCGCGCGACGGGATCAACGTCAACGTCATCTCCCCCCTCGCGCTCACCGAGGGCGTGGAAGCCTACATCGAGGCGAACCCGGGGATCGAGAAGCGGCTCCTGTCCGGCACCCCGATGCGCCGTTTCGGGGATCCCGAGTCCGACATCGGCCGGGTCGCGGTCTTCCTGGCCAGCGACGACGCGTCGTACATGACCGGCCAGACGATGATGGTCGACGGCGGCGGGCTCATGCTCCGCTAACCGTCGTCGGAGCCGACGCGCAACCTCGGCACCAGCACGTCGCGGACCGTCTCGGGGTTGCGTTCGACCACCACCCAGCGCCGGCCCAGTGCACGGGCCGCGACCGCCGTGGTCCCGGACCCGGCGAACAGGTCCACGACCAGTTCGCCGGGGTCGGTGGCCAGTTCGACGACCCGCCGCATCAGCGCTTCCGGCTTGGGGGTGCGGAACCCGTCGACCCCGGCCGCCCTCAGTTCGGCTCGCGCGGTGTCCGTCGAGCCGACCTCCTGGGACAGCCAGATGGTCTTGAGCTTCTTGATCCGACCCGCCTCGAACCGGTCCCGTTGGTAGATGTCGACCCGGGGTCCCGAGCGACCCTTCACCGTCCGGCACACCAGGTCGCCGACGCGTTCCCGCGCCCGCTCTCGCGACCACCGCCACACCGCAGGGGTGAGATCGCCGAAGACCGGGAGGATCTCTTCCAGTCCCCCGCCCGGTTCCACCGACACCTCGCCGGTGACCGGGTCGCCGTAGAGTGGGTACGTCATGGTGGGCGTGGTCCGCGGGTTGAAACGCTTGTTGGTGTTGCGCAGCGGTAGGAGCCGGAAGCTGACCCCGTCGACGCCCCGGTGCGGGAAGTCCGCCGGATCGACCGCCGAGGCCACCCCGCCCGCCAGCCGCACGTGCTCGGGGTCACGGGCGTACACCATCAGACGGTCGTGCGAACCGGCGAAGAAGCGGTCCAGTTGCCGTCCCTTGGGGTTGCTCTCCACCGTGAGGTCCGCGATGAACGCGTCGGCGCCGAAGATCTCGTCGAGCAGGCAACGCACCCGGTGGGCTTCGGCGTCGTCGAGGTGTACCCACACGGTTCCGGTCTCGGCGAGCAGGTCGCGGGCCACCACGAGCCGGGTCTCGATGTAGTCGAGCCACTCGTGGCGCGGCATGTTGTCGTGGTAGGCGTCGAACCGGCCCCCGCGGTTGTACGGCGGGTCGAGGTAGACCACCTGCGCGGCGCCGCAGGGCGCGAGGCCGTGCGCGTCCAGCGCGTCGTGGGCCTCGGCGATGCGCGCGCCGTCGCCGACCAGCACGGCCCCCTCGGTGACGACCCCGGCCCCGTCAGCGCGATCCGCGTCGCCGGTGACGAGGGCCTCGATCCGCGGGACCGGTCCGTCGGCACCCGAGGCCGCGGCGCGGCCCCGCCCGGGCCAGGAGATGGAGAAGTCGGGAGCGGTCACCGCAGTGGTTCGAGGGTGAGGGAGTCGGTCCGGCGGAACACCGTGCCGTACCGGGCGTCCAGGCGGAGCCAGGCGCCGCGTTCGCTCACGCGGACCGGCTCGCCCTCCGGGGCGGAACCGGCCTTCTCCGGCACGAACCCGCACATCACCATGGAGAACACCGTCCGCATGTCCACGCCGACGGGGTGGGCGGTGTCCGCTCGGACGGTGAGGGCCACCTGGTCGAGCAGCGACGGCGGCAAGCCGGCGGGCCCGGCGTTCTCCCGCGCGGCCTCCCGGCCCGACCGGGTGAGGTCGAGCAGCACCTGGGCCGGCACGTCCTCGACGGGCTGGAACCCGTCGGCGGGCGGCAGCAGTCCCTGCCATGCCGAGAGGAGCGGCATGCCGGGGTCGATCCGACCGTCGATGTCTCCGCGCGGCAGGACGTCGAGTTCGGTGAGCAGGTGGTCCGCACCTGCCACGACGTCGCCGCCGGGGCAGTCGCCGCCGAGTCCGCGGACGACCAGTGCCCCGAAGGGGGTGCGGGCCCACACGCGCATCCGGCCCCCGGCCCCGGAGGTCAGCCGCACCACGGCGGCCTCGTCGAGGCGGAGGATGCGCCGGAGGAGGGTGCGCAGGTCGTCGCGGTCGGCGGGGTCGGGCACGCGGATCATCCCGGCGTCCGGTCCGGGTGCCATCACGCCGGGTCCTCGTGCCGGAACTCCAGCAGGTAGTCGCGCTCGGCGCGGGTGAACCGGCGCGGGCGCTGGGTTGCCAAGTCAAACGCGGCGATGGTGGCCGTGCAGTCCACCGCGGGCGGCGCCGAGTCCGGCGTCATGCGGCCGCGGACCTCGTGCCGGGCCACGAACATCGCCCCGCCGACCTTCTCGCACCACATGCGCACGCGGATGGGGCCGTCTGCGTGCTTGACCTGGCCCCGGTACTTCACCGCCAGGTCGGTCATCACCGCACCCGCGGTGAGCGTCGCGGTGGGCATGCCCTCGGAGAAGAGCCACGGGATCCGCGCCTCCTCGATGAGCGTGATCATCCGGGCGTGGTTGACGTGGTGGTAGAGGTCCTGGTCCGACCACCGGACCGGCATCGCCGAGGTGAACACCCTGCGGCCCGGCTCTCCGGACACGCCCAGGGGGCCGCCGGTCTCGTAGACGAGCTGGTCGGTCACGTGGCGGGCCCCTGGTCGGTGATCGCCGCCGGCTGTGTGGCCGCCTCCAGCACGTTGCGGACACCGGAGGGAATCTCCACCGCGGTCGAGGTGGAGGAGTCGTAGGCGACCATGACCACCCGCAGCGTGCAACAGATCTCGCCCGCCGCGTCCAGGATGGTCTGGCGGATCTGGTACGACGTGGTCCCGACGTGTTCGACGTCGATCTCCACGTCCACCGAGGTGGAGTCACGCAGGACGGGCCGCAGGTGGTCGATCTCGGTGCGCCGCACGACCTGGGGCAGGTTGCCCAGGCCGAACGGTCCGAATCGGCTGCGGATGAACAGGATCCGCGCCTCCTGCGCGTACTCGAGGTACTTGATGTTGTTGACGTGGCCGTACTGGTCGAAATCCGCCCACCGCACCTGCAGGGTGCAGCGGAACGTTCCGGCGTCCACGGCGTCGCGCATGGTCATCCCGCCTCCTCCCGGTCCCCGAGCAGCGCCGCGCGCTCCACGGGGGTGATCTCCAGTGTCGTGGTCTCGTCATCCGCGGTCACCACCATCACGGTGTCGACCACCGCGCAGGGCTCGGCACCGGTCGACTCGGAGCCGATCGAGGTCCGCATCGTGAACGAGGTGCGGCCCACCCGCACCACCTGCACGTCCACCCACACCTCGGGCACGCCCATGGCGATGGTGCGACGGAAGTCGATCTCCATCCACCGCGCCAGCGCGCTCGGCACCCGGGAGCCCGGCACCCCGAACTTCTCGCGGAACCACATCAGGCGGGCGTCCTGCGAGAACTCCTGGAACCGCACGTTGTTGACGTGCATGCCCACGAAGTCGGAGATGCGCAACGGGATCCGGACCCGGTGCACGGCCCCCGCCACGGTGGCGGCCCCGGGTGAGGTTCCGGTGGTCGGGGCGTCCGAGCCCTGGGTGGTCGGCGTGGCCATCTGCGGTCAGTCCCTGGTGAGCTTGCGGTGCGTGACCCGGTGCGGGCGGGCCGCGTCGGGGCCGAGACGCTCGACCTTGTTCTTCTCGTACCCCTCGAAGTTGCCCTCGAACCAGTACCACTGCCCCTCGTCCACGTTGCCCTCCCAGGCGAGGATGTGGGTACAGGTGCGGTCCAGGAACCAGCGGTCGTGCGAGATGACCACGGCGCAACCCGGGAAGTCCTCGAGTGCGTTCTCCAGGCTGCCCAGCGTCTCGGTGTCGAGGTCGTTGGTGGGCTCATCGAGGAGGATCAGGTTGCCGCCGACCTTGAGCGTCAGCGCCAGGTTGAGACGGTTGCGCTCACCACCGGACAGGACGCCGGACTTCTTCTGCTGGTCCGGGCCCTTGAAGCCGAAGGCGCTGACGTAGGCACGCGAGGGCATCTCGTTCTGGCCGACCTCGATGTAGTCGTTGCCCTCGGAGACGACCTCCCACACCGACTTCTCCGGGTCGATGTTGGCGCGGTTCTGGTCGACGTAGCTCAGCTTCACCGTGTCGCCCACCTTGACGGTGCCGGAGTCCGGCTCCTCCAGGCCCACGATGGTCTTGAACAGCGTCGTCTTACCGACGCCGTTGGGGCCGATCACGCCGACGATGCCGTTGCGAGGCAGCGTGAACGACAGGTCCTTGATGAGGACGCGGTCGTCGAAGCCCTTGGTGAGCTTGTCGACGTCCACCACCACGTTGCCGAGCCGCGGCGGCGTGGGGATCTGGATCTCCTCGAAGTCGAGCTTGCGGTGCTTCTCCGCCTCCGCGGCCATCTCCTCGTACTTGGCCAGACGGGCCTTGGACTTGGACTGGCGCGCCTTGGCACCGGAGCGCACCCACTCGAGCTCGGCCTTGAGCCGCTTCTGCAGCTTCTGGTCTTTCTTGCCCTGGACCTCGAGGCGCTCGGCCTTCTTCTCCAGGTAGGTGGAGTAGTTGCCCTCGTAGGGGTGCAGCTGACCGCGGTCGACCTCACAGATCCACTGCGCGACGTGGTCGAGGAAGTACCGGTCGTGTGTGACGGCAAGGACGGCGCCGGGGTAGGCGGCCAGGTGCTGCTCCAACCACAGGACGGACTCGGCGTCCAGGTGGTTGGTGGGCTCGTCGAGCAGCAGCAGGTCGGGCTTGCTCAGCAGCAACTTGCACAGCGCCACCCGGCGCGCCTCGCCACCGGACAGGTTGGTCACCGGCGAGTCGCCCGGCGGGCAGCGCAGGGCGTCCATGGCCTGCTCGATCTGGGAGTCCACGTCCCAGGCGTCCACGGCGTCGAGCTGCTCCTGCAGCCGACCCATCTCCTCCATGAGCTCGTCGGTGTAGTCGGTCGCCATTTCCTCGGCGACCTCGTTGTACCGACGCAGCTGCACCATCGTCTCGCCGAGGCCGTCCTCGACGTTCTCCTTGACGGTCTTGGACTGGTCGAGTTCCGGCTCCTGCAGCAGGATGCCGACGGTCGCCTCGGGATCGAGGAACGCCTCGCCGTTGGAGGGCTGGTCGATCCCGGCCATGATCTTGAGGATGGAGGACTTGCCGGCGCCGTTGGGGCCCACGACGCCGATCTTCGCACCGGGATAGAAGGACATCGTGACGTCGTCGAGGATCACCTTGTCCCCGTGCGCCTTGCGTACCTTCTTCATCGTGTAGATAAACTCGGCCATTCTACCCTCTCACCTGCGCAGACAGTTCACTTCGCCGCGGGTCGGCCGCGGGCACGACCCCTATGTTACGTGTCCGCCCGCGGCCCCGGCGTCCGCGGCGGACGCCGGCCCCACCCCCGGGAGCATCAGGCGCCGGCCGCCCCCACGAACTCGCCCGCCTCGCTCTGCTCGGACTCCGGCTCATCCGGGTCCAGCGACCCGAGCGCCATGGCGTCGGAGTCCTCGGCAGCTCCCTGCAGGCCGCCCTCGTCGACGCCCGCACCGTCGACACCCGCCCCGTCGACGCCGGCCCCCTCGGCCGGCGCGTCCGTCCTGGCGCGGCGCACGGTGACGTCCATGCGGGACAGGTCTGGCCCCACGGCGCTGACCCGCATCTCCAGGTCGCGCATGATGCGACCGTCGCGTTCGTACTCGTTGGTGAGCAGCCGGCCGTGCAGGATCACGCCGTCGCCCTTGCACAGCGCGCCGGACGCCCGTTGCCCGAGGCGTCCCCAGCAGTTGGCCGAGAAGTACAGCGTGCCGCCGGTCTTCCATTCGCCGGTGAGCCGGTCCTGGTACCGGCTGTTGCTCGCCACCCGGAAGGTGAACACCTGGTCGTCGCCCACTCTCCGGGTGGTGGGGTCGGTGATCACGGTTCCGCGGACGGTCGTGTGGGTCTCGTTCATGGGGTCACTCCTGTCACGTTCGGCCGACCGTGCGTCGGCCTCGTGACTTGCAGCGTGCCCCACCTCGTCGTCGTCACCCCTCGTTCCCACCGCCCGCGGTGGCCGCCCTGTGGAGGGGGGCGGGGGGTGTGGAGAACCGGCGCCTGTGACGACGACGAGGTGTTCGGTCTCAGGGCCGGCGGTCGGCGCGGGACATCTCCCGGAGCATCTCGTTGTAGGCCTTGAGCTCGGCATCGTCGTCGCGGTCGGCCTGCCGCTCGCCGCGCCGCGCCTCGCGCATGTCGCTCTGGTACCACTGCCACGCCAGGGCCAGCATGACGATCACCAGCGGGATCTCCCCCGCCGCCCACGCGACGCCACCGCCGACCTGCTGGCTCTGCAGCAGATCCGGGATCCACGGCAGGCCGATGCCCGAATACCAGGGCTCGGCCAGCACGGTCTTGGTGTTCATGAGCAGGATGCCGAAGAACGCGTGGAACGGCAGCGAACTCAGCAGGACCATGAGCTTGTACATCGGCGAGAAGTGCCGCGGCGCGGCGTCCACGCCGATGATCACCCAGTAGAACAGGTAGCCGCTGATGAGGAAGTGCACGTTCATGAACATGTGGCCCAGGTGCTCCGAGGCCAACGTCTGATAGAACCCGCCGAAGTAGATGAGGTAGAAACCGGCCACGAACTGCACCGACGCCACGATCGGGTGGGTGAGGAAGTGCGAGAGCGGGTTGTTGATGAACTCGACCAGCCACTCGCGGGGCCCGGGAGGGTTGCCGCGACCGGCGGCCGGGAGCGCGCGCAGGGCCAGCGTGAACGGGCCACCGAGCGCCAGGAGGACCGGCACCAGCATCGAGATGAGCATGTGGCCCACCATGTGGCTGGCGAAGTCGGCCATCATGTACATCCCCATGCCGGAACTGGTGGTGAGGAACAGGATCACGCAGCCCGCCACCCAGAACGCGGTGCGGCTCAGCGGCCAGGCATCCCCACGGCGGCGCAGCCGCACCAGGCCCCAGAGGTACAGGCCGAGCAGGACCACCGCGGCCAGACCCAGCACCAGGTCGAAGCGCCAGGTGCCGAAGACCGTTCCGAACGCGAAGGGCCCGGGCAGCTCGAAGCCCAGTAGCGCCTCCTGCCTCGTGGGCACGTACAGCGGCGCCGGCGGCGGGGTGCGGCCGAGCGAGACCGACAGCCCCAGGGTGCCGGCCATGACGACGGCCTCCACCACGATGATCCGCAGCAGCGTGGGCCGGTCGACCGGCGCGTTGGCCCCCGTCGACTCGATCTTGGCGATGATCCGGCGGCGGATCGCCAGACCGAACAGAGCCAACAGGCACAGCAGGAGAGCCTTGGACACCACCAACAGTCCGTAGGTGGAGGTGAGAAGGTCACCCGGGTGCAGGCGGACGAGCGCGTTGATCACGCCCGTGAACCCGAGGGCGACGATCGCGACCGTCGCCACCACCGAGTAGCGGCGCAGGGCCAGGGCGACGCGTGAGCCGCCGCGCCACGTGTGGATGATCAGCGCGACGAGCCCACCCACGTAGAACGCGGCGCCGAACAGGTGGATCATCAGCGAATTGGTGGCCAGGTCGTGCGCGGTGCTGCCGGACGCGTGGCCCGTGGCCGCCACCGGAAGCAGCGACAGCAGGGAGACGGCCAGCCAGATGACCGACCACCGCCAGCTCAGTGTGAGCCGCTGCCCGATCCCGGCGACCAGCGCGATGATCGCCGCCCAGCGCCACGAGGACGCGATGTCGATCTGGTTGATCGCGACCAACCACTGGTCCGGCGGGAGCGACTGGAGGAAGGTGCGCCCGGAGACGTCCGACAGGGTCAGCGGGATGAGCAGTGCCGCGGCGATCGCCCAGGCGATGTTCGCCCACGACGAGATCTGCTGCATGCGGTAACCGTCGACGTCGAGGGTCTTGTCCTTCTGCGGCGGGGTGAAGAACGCCGCGAACAGTGCCGCCCCCACGGCCACGGCGGCGAGGAGCTCGCCGATCGACCGCAGGGCCGGGAGGCCGGCCGTGGTGAGCGGGCCCGGATCGGGCACGCCCACCAGTTCGAGCGCCACCTCGGCGGACATGGCCGACAGTGGGATGACCACCGCGGCCGCCACCGCCGCCAGGAGCAGTACCAGGGCGACGATGTTGCGGGTTCCGAACCGCCCGGCGGTGGCGGGGGCGGTCTTCGACGACGTCATGACCACCATCGTAGGAACCGCGGCGCCCCCGGGCCGATTCGCCACTGTCGGACCCACCCCCCGGATCGGTTACCATTCTCCCGGCGACGCCCCACGCGCGCGTCGCCAGGCCTCCGTAGCTCAGTGGATAGAGCATCCGGTTTCTACCCGGCTGGTCAGGGGTTCGAATCCTCTCGGGGGCGCAAGGTTTACGCAGGTCAAGCGGCATTTATGCTGCGTGATCCGCAGGTCGTGCAACTGGCGTACAAGTTGCCTTGTGTTGGTCAATAGAAATGGCCCCGTAGCGCGGGAACGCTCGGGGCCAGCGACCAAGACGAGGTAACCGTCATGGCCAACAGCCAGCATCCCACACCGCCACCGCTCACGGGCGACGACATAACCCATTACCGGCACATCATCGCCGGCGGACCGGGCAACGACCGGCAGATGATCACCGTCGAGGTTGTCAGCCTGGTCGACAACGGCGACGCATCCCCGCCGATCCTCTCGGTTCACGGCGAGCTCGACATGGGCACCGACCAAGCCGTCGAGATTGCCGACGCGCTCACCGCGGCCCGCGCCGCCTACGCCGTGGCGCTCGAGTCGTGGCGGGAGTCCCTGCGATGAGCGCGGGCTTCATGTGCAAGGTCTGCGGCGGCCCGTCACCCCTCGGTGTCGGGTACGTCGACGGGCGGCCCGGTGCGGCCCGCGCATCCGAGGCGCTCACCGTCTGCGGGTGCGGCCACTCCCGCATCCCCAGCGAGCGTGCCCCCGGCCAGCGGCCGGCGTGGTGCCTCGATGATGCACCGGAGGACCACTCATCCGCCCGCGACGGGCAGACCATGTTTGCCACCTGGTCGCGGTACTTCACCCCGGCCGGTCGACCGTGGGGAGTCGCGCTTGTAGCGGAGGACACGACCACCGCGGACGGCATCATGGCCGGCCCCACTCGGGTCCAGGTGTTCGACCCTGAACGGCCCCTCACCCTCGAAGAGGCGGAAGCGTACGCCCTCGAGGTCATCGAAGCGGTTAAAGCGGCCCAGACGCGGCTCTGAGCGCGGTTCCCCCTCACCCGACGTAGATGGTCGGGCGGGGCGGGATCGGCGCTCAGCGTGCCGTACAGACGGGTGTTTCAGGCGGTCCACCCCTAAAAAGATCGTCCCGGTGCAAGTAATCCCCACAACCGGGTGGGGCGCTCCCGTAGCGGTGTCCGGCCGGACGCTACCGGGGGTCACGACAGCCTTTTCACGAAAAAGTGGAAGGGCTACTCGTCGTGGGCAGACGCGATATGCCGGCATGGTTCGTGGGTTTTTTGTGGGAGGGGGCCAAGCAAGACCATCCCCGTAGGGGTCCATGATCTTTGTCTTTAACGGTGACCACCGGGGGCGCGGGCTGTAGGTCTTACCGTCCGTGCCGGTGACCGGAGACTCAGGTGCGGCATTTGCCGCACCTGCCTCCTGGCGCTCAGGCCACACCACAGCACCGATTGTGACGCTGCATCCCGTCCACCCTCACCGTCGGCCCCCGGTGCATCGGCCCGCCACACACCGAACACGCGAGCATCCGCCGGCGGTCCTTCTCGAGATACCGACACCGATCCGAACAGAACCGCTGCCGCGGCGACCGGGCCACAAACCCCGCCGAACACTCGTCACACTTGCGCTCCATCGGTCATCCTCACGCGAAAAGCAGCGGCCCAGAAACCGCAGGCACCGGCGTTATTCCAGGTCGGGGGGATATTGGAAGCAATGCCGTGGGGGCTTCCGTGGGGTGTCTGGGGGTCACCCCCCACCCCTCTGCGGCTGGTGACGCCCCCGACCGTGGTGGCCGGGGGCATCGTGTCCAGCCATTGTTACTCGGCGGGGGTGGTGAGCGTCAGCTTCACGAGGGCGCCCTCTGAGGGGAACGCGAAGCCGACGCGCATGGTTGCGCGGACGGCGACCCGGTCACTGTCGAAGTAGCGCGAGCTGTCGGTCTCGAGTCGGACGTCGTCGCGCAGGACGGTGAGGACTCGGCTTGAGTCGACGGCCCAGGCGGTGCCCGCGGTCAGGCTCGAGGACACGTGGACGGGGATGCCGAGTACCTGCCTCGAGGTTCCGGCGGTGGCGTCGGTGCCCAGTAGCGGCTGCGCCGAGCCGGTTGCGACCCGGACCTTGGCGAGCGCGAGCGCGTCGTCGGGATTCAGGATGAACGCGGTCACGGTTGCGCCTGCGGCCTCGGCCTCGGCGAGCGCGTCAGCGAACACGTCCACGCTGGACAGTTCACCGGTCGCGGTGGCGGTTGCGGTGAGGCTGCCGAGTCCGGCGGGGGCGGGGCTGGCGAGGCTGCCGAAGAACGCATCGTCAACCTTGCGGGCCATGCTGCGGGCCAGTCCCTCGCCAA